>LVAR01000035.1 GCA_001604115.1 Clostridiales bacterium Firm_12
TGGTGGGATTAAATGGGCTCGAACCATCGACCTCCACGATGTCAACGTGGCGCTCTGACCAACTGAGCTATAATCCCATATGCTATTCGTTCGTGACGCAATATACTATATCATATTCATAATCGTTTGGCAAGCAGAATTTATGCGGCGCATCCCATACAGGGGTATGCCCCTGCCGCCCTGCCTCGGATAACGGCGGCGCATGCCGCTTAACCTTCCCTGACCCAGCGGGCACCGCTCACAAAGGCTTTTCCAGCAGGTAAAAAAGCCCTTTGCGCCAGTGTGCTTCGCCACGTTTCCCATAGCCAAGCCCGGCATACATGCGCAGCGCATGTGGGTTCTGTGAAAATGCATCCAGGCGGATATCCGCATAGCCGCGCGCACGCGCCCATGCCTCCACCTCGCCCATCAAGCCGCGCCCCACACCCTTGTTCTGCGCAAGGGGGCTCACGCAAAGCCGGTGCACGACCACATACGGCTCCCCGCCCTGCCATGCAGCAGTGTGGTAGGCAGGGTCGCACTCGCTGTTTAGCACCACTGCTGCCAGCACGCCTTCCTCTGTATCGGCCACAAACAGTTCGCCGCGCGTCAGATCATCCTCCAGCAACGCTGGCGTAGGGTACACCTCGTCCCACTGCGGGATGCCTTGGACGTTCATCTCCTGGATGGCATCCCGGAAAATGGCATGCACCGTTTGCATGTCTGCGGTGGTGGCCAGCCGCATCGTGACCTTTGCCATACTTTTCCCTTCATAAAATCCGGCGGCAGGGTTTCCCCCTGCCGCCGGACGTATTTACCTGGCTTAGAAATTTTCCACCAGGTCGATGTCTTTGTAGCGCTTCATGCCAGTGCCGGCGGGGATCAGCTTGCCGATGATCACGTTTTCCTTGAGACCCAGCAGCGGATCGATCTTGCCCTTGATGGCAGCATCGGTCAGCACGCGCGTGGTCTCCTGGAAGGAGGCGGCGGAGAGGAAGCTCTCCGTGGCCAGCGACGCCTTGGTGATGCCCAGCAGGATACGCTTGGCAATAGCCGGGCGGCCACCCTGCTCGATGGTTTCACGGTTGGCTTCTTCAAAGCGGAAAATATCCACCAAAGCGCCGGGCAGGAGCACGGTATCGCCGCTGTCCTCCACGCGCACTTTACGCAGCATCTGCCGCACGATGATCTCGATATGCTTATCGCTGATGTTAACGCCCTGTTGGCGGTACACGCTGAGCACCTCGCGCAGCAGATAATCCTGCACGGCTTTCACGCCCAGGATGCGAAGCAGATCATGCGGGTTGACGGAACCTTCGATCAGTTCATCGCCCGCCTCCACCATCTGCCCTTCGCTCACCTTCAGGCGGCTGCCGTAGTTGATCTGGTACACCTTCTGCTCGTGCCCATCCTCATCACCGGTCACGGTGATTTCGCGCTTCTTCTTGTTCTCGCTGATGGACGCGCGTCCGCTGATCTCGCTGAGGATCGCGTCCCGCTTGGGCTTGCGCGCCTCAAAGAGCTCCTCCACGCGGGGCAGACCCTGCGTGATATCGTCCGCGCCGGCAACGCCGCCGGTATGGAAGGTACGCATCGTCAGCTGCGTGCCGGGCTCGCCGATGGCCTGCGCGGCCACAATGCCCACGGCCTCACCCACATCCACCGGCTCGCCGGTGGCCAGGTTGGCGCCATAGCAGCGGGCGCAGACGCCGGTCTCGTTACGGCAGGTGAGCACGCTGCGCAC
>LVAR01000036.1 GCA_001604115.1 Clostridiales bacterium Firm_12
GCATAACCCCGCGATGTACCACCCCACCCCACCTTACCCCACACCGCCAGCACAATACTCAGCGCATCAGCGCAGTGGCCGCCAGCACAACCCCTGCTTGAGCCCTGTGCAAACACGGCAACACCACCGGCGGGTGTTCAACACACCCAACTCAGCATACCTGCCCCAAAGCACGCCCGCACTAGCCTGCCCGCATGCGCCGCCCTAAGCTGCCCGGTGCCACGCCACCCCAAGACGAACAACCCCACGCCTTCATCCCCACGCCTTCAACCCCTCGATGCGCCACGCCAAGCCACCATACCCCACGCCGCCAGCACAATACCCAGCGCACAGGCGCATGCCTGCCGGCAGGCTACGCCCTTGCTTTTTTGGTAAAAATTGCAGCAATCCCTGATTCACCGGCGAGAAACTTGGTTATGCTCTATCCATAAGCATCGTACGCAGCGCACCAGCCCGCAAAGGCGGGGCGCGGCATGCGGTGTGCAGCAGCCGCCCATTTTGCATGGCCTGCCGGATCGGGCTGCTGTTGCCGGGGATCCTTGCATGGCGGATGCGCTTCCGCCGGGCATGGATCCCCATTTATGCGTTACGGCGGCTTGGGTGGTTGCGCCGCGGGGATGTGTGCCCGCGCTGCAGCGCTTCCATAAAACGGGGGATTTCCATGGTTTGTTTGCCGCTTTGCCAGTTGATGGCAGCCACGGCGGCGCAGGGGATATTTTTGAGGGCGGCTCTCCGTGGAAATGTGGATAAGCATGCCCAAAACGGCCTTTTATTGTGGGAAATCAGAGGAAAACGCCATGGATAAAAAATATTTTTGTAAGGAAATCACGTGGAAATCATAAGGGAAGCGTAATATCATTAGCATTTTCGTTATAGTTGCAGGGGTCGGGGTTACACAAAACGCTATATATGGTATTGACATCCCCAACAGAGCACAATATAATGATACCAGCACGGTTGAGAGTGCAACGGCTCCACCTCCCACTGTACAAGCGGATCTGTGGGGAAAGCGACCGTTTCCGCATCCATATTTCGCAGGCGCACGCTGGTTCCTCAGCGTGTGGTCGTTTGCGCCCTTGGGCATAAGCGGCAGCCTGTCCATGTCAAAGGAGAGTCCGGGTATGATCACATCCATCAAAAAGCGAGACGGGCGTTTGGTGCCCTTCGATCAGGACAAAATCGAGCAGGCCATCGAAAAGAGCTTTATGGCCAGCGGCAGTCAAAAGAGCGTCGAAACCGCCAAGGAATTGGCGGCGTTGGTTGTGACCAACCTGGAAAATGATGAGGCCATCCCCTCCACCCCCACGGTGGAGCAAGTGCAGGATATGGTGGAGAAAGTGCTCATCGAGCACGGTTTTGTGCGCTCCGCCAAAGCCTATATCCTGTACCGCGCCGAGCGCAGCCGCGTGCGGGAGATGAACACCCGCCTCATGAAAACCTTTGAGGACATCTGCTATAAAGATGCCAAGGACAGCGATATCAAGCGTGAAAATGCCAACATCAACGGCGATACGGCCATGGGCTCCATGCTCAAGTTTGGCAGCGAAGGCAGCAAACAGTTCTATGATATGTACATCCTCGACCCACGGCACGCGCAGGCGCACCGCGAAGGGGATATCCATATCCATGACCTGGATTTTTATACCCTGACCACCACCTGCACGCAGATCGACCTGCTCACGCTGTTTCACAATGGGTTTTCCACGGGGCACGGCGTGCTGCGGGAGCCCAACGATATCTACAGCTACTCCGCGCTGTGCTGCATCGCCATCCAAGCCAACCAGAACGATCAGCACGGCGGGCAGAGTGTGGTCAATTTTGACTACGGCATGGCGCCCGGCGTCAAAAAAACTTATTTCAAGCGCTACCGTGACAATCTGGCGCGCGCCCTGGAACTGCTGGACGGCGTGGAGGACGCGGCCGACCGCGTGACCGCCCTGCTGGGGGAAGTGGAAGCGGAAACCGGCAAGAAGCCGGAGCTTGCCCACGATGCAGCCTTTGACAAGGCCGTGCGCGAAAAGCTGGCCGCAATGGTCGGCGCGGGGGATGATCAGCTCACCCGTATACTGGATTTCACCCGCGAGCATGCCGAAAAAGAGACCGATAAGGCCACCTATCAGGCCATGGAGGCGCTCATCCATAACCTGAACACCATGAACAGCCGCGCCGGTGCGCAGGTGCCGTTTTCTTCCATCAACTACGGCATGGACACCACGCCGGAGGGCCGCATGGTCATCCGCAACATCCTGCTGGCGACCGAGTCCGGCCTGGGCAACGGCGAAACACCCATTTTCCCCATCCAGATTTTCCGCGTCAAGGAAGGCGTGAGCTTTAACCCCGGCGATGCCAATTACGATCTGTACCGCCTGGCCATCCGTACCAGCGCCAAGCGCCTGTTCCCGAATTTTGCGTTTTTGGATGCGCCCTTTAACAAGAAGTACTACAAGGAAGGCCACCCGGAAACCGAGATCGCCTACATGGGCTGCCGCACCCGCGTCATGGGCAACGTGCATGACCCGGAGCGCGAGATCAGCCCCCGGCGCGGCAACCTGAGCTTTACCACCGTAAACCTGCCCCGCATCGCCATCAAGGCCAAGGGGGATGTCGCCTGGTTTTTTGAAGAGCTGGAGCGCATGATGAATCTGGTGGTCGGTCAGTTGCAGGAGCGTTTTGAGATCGTCGCCAGCAAAAAGGTCAAAAACTTCCCTTTCCTGATGGGCGAGGGTGTGTGGATCGACAGCGAGAAGCTAGGGTGGAATGATACCATCCGCGAGGTGCTGCTGCACGGCACGCTGTCCATCGGCTTCATCGGGCTGGCGGAAGCGCTGGTGGCGCTGCGCGGCACCCACCACGGCGAGGATCCCAGCAGCCAGAACCTGGGGCTGGAGATCGTTGGCTTTATGCGCAAATTCTGTGATGATATGAGCGCCAAAACCGGCATGAACTACACCTGCCTGGCCACCCCGGCCGAGGGGCTCAGCGGCCGCTTTGTGCGTCTGGACAAGGCACGCTACGGTGAGATCAAGGGCGTGACGGATCGGGATTATTACACCAACAGCTTCCATGTGCCGGTGTATTATCCCATCAACGCGTTTGAAAAAATCTCCATCGAGGCGCCCTACCACGCCATGACCAACGCTGGGCACATCAGCTATATCGAGATGGACGGCGATCCCACCCGCAACCTGGACGCCTTTGAAAAAGTGGTGCGCCACATGCATGATATGGGCATCGGTTATGGCAGCATCAACCACCCCATCGACCGGGATCCCGTGTGTGGCTACAGCGGCATCATCGGGGACAACTGCCCCAAGTGCGGCCGCGCGGAAACGGACAAGCCCTTTGAGCGAATCCGCCGCATCACCGGCTATCTGGTGGGCACATTGGACAGATTCAATAACGCCAAGCGCTCCGAGGAGCGTGACCGCGTCAAGCACAACTTGTGAGCCGGGCTGCCCAAAGCGGCGCGGGAGGGAAACGATTCCCCCCTGCGCCGCTTTGGCTTGCGGCACACGCATGATTCCGGTTTCACCGCCGGCGCCCATTGCCCATCGTGATGGTAACGGCGCCCATGCCCCGCGGCCGGAGCGCGCCGCGCCACAAACCAAAGGAGGGAAAGCCATGCCAGCGAACCGTATCAATACCATGACCTTTGCCAGCGTGTACCCCCTGTATGTTGCCAAGGCCGAACGGAAATCCCGCACCCGGGCGGAGGTGGATCAGATCATCTTCTGGCTCACCGGGTATGACGCCGCCGGCCTGCAGGCGCAGATCGACAGCGGCGCGACCATGCAGGCGTTTTTTGACGCCGCCCCGCAGATCAACCCCAATGTGCGGCTCATCACCGGCACGGTGTGCGGCTGTCGTGTGGAGGAGATCGACGATCCCCTGATGCGCAACATCCGCTACCTGGACAAGCTGGTGGATGAGCTGGCCAAGGGCAGACCCATGGGCAAGATCCTGCGCGCCTGATGGCGGCAGGACTGTAGGCGGTGCCCGAACCCATGCATCGACTTTTTGGCTTTTTGAAGAGAGCATCGCGTTCTCGGTGCAAGCAGCCCGCCCAACACCCCAGCGGCGGGCTGCTTTTGCCTGCGCCAAAGCGGCCGCTGGCCGCCAGTTTTCCTTCAGTGCTGATGCAACAGGGGCAGGCGGGTTGATTTTTGCGCCTAATTTAGCCATGGCTTCATGCGCTGCAACGCGCCGCATAGCCCTTCGGGTTGCCGGTGCTCATGGGCATGGAAAAGCGGAGTCATGCATTGGTTATGTTGGCAAGCCTGCCGCGCGTGGCGTGCTGCCGTGTGCAGCCGGGCGCGCTCAGCGGGCAGCTGTTGGGCATGCGTTTTGGTCGGGGCAGCGGGGTGTGCCCTGACTGATGCGCGGGCGCAGGCTTTTTGGCAGGCCGTGGCCGCCCTGCTGGAAACCTGGCTGGGGTTCACCGTGCTTTTGAACCAGGAGGGGTGCCTTACGGGTGTTGGTCTTTGCCCATCAACCGCAAGAATACATCAGAAAAACAACCGTCCACCCCGTCACACGGTATAATCATTGAGATACAAGCGCAGGGTGCCGCGCTTTGGCGCGTTACCCTGCCGCATCGCGTGCAGAAGGCCGCAAGGGTAAACAGGCAAAGCACAGCGCAGGCGCAGCGGCGCGTGTACAGGGCACGGGCCGCTCCCCCGCAAAAGCGGATGCTCATGCGGCGGTTTTTTACGCGCTGGCGCATCCTGCGCCGCGCCGAGGGCGGCACCGTACTGTCGATCTGAAAGGGGTTTGACGGAACATGAACCAGTATGTCAAGCGTGTGCTGGGCGAGCTTTGCGCCCGCAACCAGCACGAACCGGAGTACCTGCAGGCAGCCACCGAGATGCTGCAAAGCCTGTCCCCAGTGATGGACAAACACCCGGAGTATGAGCAGCTGGGGCTGCTGGAGCGCTTTGTGGAGCCGGAGCGCGCCATCCTTTTCCGGGTGCCGTGGGTGGATGATCACGGCCATGTGCGCGTGAACCGTGGCTACCGCGTGCAGCACAGCAGCGCCATCGGCCCCTACAAGGGCGGCCTGCGCCTGCACCCCAGCGTGAACCTGTCCATCCTCAAGTTTCTGGCACTGGAGCAGACGCTCAAAAACAGCCTGACGGGCTTGCCCATCGGCGGTGGCAAGGGCGGCAGCGACTTTGACCCCAAATGCAAGAGCGACCGGGAGGTCATGGCGTTCTGCCAGAGCTTTATGACGGAGCTGTACCGCCATCTGGGCGCGGATGTGGATGTGCCCGCCGGGGACATCGGCACTGGCGCGCGGGAGATCGGCTACCTCTACGGGCAATACAAACGCATCACGGGCGAGTACGTGGGTGTGCTCACCGGCAAGGGGCTTGCCTACGGCGGCAGCCTGGCCCGCAAGGAGGCCACCGGCTATGGCCTGTGCTATTTTGTGGAGCAGATGCTGGCTGCGCACGGCAAGGGGTTCCAGGGCCAGCGGGTGGTCATCAGCGGCAGCGGCAACGTGGCCGTATATGCCTGTGAAAAAGCGCAGGCCATGGGTGCAAAGGTCATCGCCATGAGCGATTCCTGCGGCTACATTTATGCGCCGGAGGGCATTGATCTGGCTGTGGTCAAGCAGCTCAAGGAAGTGGAGCGCAAGCGCATCTGCCATTATGTGGAGCGTGTGCCGGGCGCCACCTACCACCAGGATGCCAGCGGCATCTGGCAGGTGCCCTGCGATATTGCCTTGCCCTGCGCCACCCAGAACGAGCTGGATCTGGATGCGGCCAAGGCGCTGGTGCAAGGTGGCTGCTATGCCGTGGGCGAGGGCGCCAACATGCCCGCCACGCTGGAGGCTACGGAGCATCTGCTGGCCAGTGGGGTGCTTTTTGCGCCCGGCAAGGCTGCCAACGCGGGCGGCGTGGCCACCAGCGCCTTGGAGATGAGCCAGAACAGCATGCGTATGAGCTGGACATTTGATGAAGTGGATGAGAAGCTCAAGGCCATCATGACGGATATTTTCCAGAAGGCGGCAAAAGCTGCTCAGGAATATGGACCCTCGCCGGATAATTATGTGGTGGGCGCGAATGTGGCCGGCTTTTTGAAGGTAGCGGACGCAATGATCGCGCAGGGCGTGTGTTAAGAAAAAACAAGGTATAAAAGTTCCCCCGCCGCAGCGGCAAAGGGTCAAGGGGCAATGCCCCTTGCGGGGTTTGGGGCAGCGCCCCAAGCCCCCGCGCCGCAGCACAAACCGCCAGCGAGCGAACAGCCGCGAA
>LVAR01000037.1 GCA_001604115.1 Clostridiales bacterium Firm_12
GACATCACGCGTACTTTTTCACTCACAAGGTTCACACGGTTGTTCAGGCTGGCGTTGGCCAAAAGGCTGAGCACAGCAACCGCAAAGAGGACGGATAGCAGTAAGATCAGGCATCCGGGGCCGCCGCGTTTTTTCTTCTCCGGTGCAAAGATGTAGTAGTTCTGTTTCCGTCCCATCTCACAAACCCCCAACATGTTGTATTTCCATTATAGCTTGCCCCCGGCAGGTGACCGTTACGCCTTTCTAATCTTTGTATTACATTTATATGCTGGCCTGCGCGGCGCCGCTTCGGCTGGACAAGAACCGCCGGATATGATATAAAGAACCGTTGGCCAATCGGCCTAGGTTTCATATGGTTTGTTCGCGGGGCGCTTTGCCCCTATCAAGGCAGGAACGGGGTTGAAGCATGGAAATCAAACGGTCTTATCGCTTTTGGCGGGGCGTTGCCCGCCGTTTTTCCCCGCGCATGCAAGCGCAGTGGGAAGTCCCTTTTACCGGTGAACCGTCGGTGTTCATCTGCAACCATGCCGGGGCATATGGCCCCATTGCCATGTGCGCGCACTTTCCCATGGCCGATGACCTGCGCCCATGGATGAACGCGCAGGTGCTCAGCGCCCGCGAAACGCCCGCATACGTCCGCCAGGATTACTGGTGGGCACCGGAAAGCCGCCTTGCGCCGCTGTACAGCGCGACCCTGCCCTACATTGCGGCAGCCATCCTGCCGCCCATCGTGCGCACCGCACCAACCGTCCCGGTGTATCACGATGCGCGGGTCATCCGCACTGTGCGTGCCAGCCTGCGCTTTCTGAAGGAAGGCAAGCATCTGGTCATTTTCCCCGAGCAGCCCAGCGGCTACAAAACGCATGATACGACCCTGAACAGCGGGTTTTTGCAGATTGCGCCCGCTTTTGCGCGGCAAACGGGCAAGGGCATCGCGTTTTGGCCAGTCTATATCGATATGGCCCAGCGTGTGTTCCGCATCAGCGCGCCGATCCGCTTTGAGGTGGATACGCCCCTCAAGGATCAAATGGATCGGCTTATGGGCGGCCTGCGCCGCGCCATCCAGCCGCACATGCCCCTCGCTGCCGAGAGCAACCCCGATACGCCGGAGGCGCTGCCTGCCGGGGAAGTGTAAACGGCCACGCCTATCCATAGTACACCATGAACCCGGCGCATGGGCAAATGCGTCGGGTTTTTTACATCCGGCATATGGTTGCCTGCGCCATAGCGCTGTGATAGAATGGGACTTACCAAGCCTGTGGCCTGCCGCGCGCAAGGGTAAGCTGCCCCGCGCGCCACGCTGGCCATTCCCCTGCCATGCTGTCCAAAGGAGCGAAGTCTTTGCAACAGAGCACCACGACCTATGCAGCCTCCCGCCGCGTCATGCTGGTCATGATGTCGCTGAGCACGCTGTACAACTACCTTTACTCCATGGCGGTGAGCAGCGCGTTTGGGCTTACCCCCATTCTGGGCGGTGCGCTGTACATGAGCGGAACCGTAGCCACCGCCTACGGACAAACGTTTTTGGGCGCGAATCGAAGGTACCTGACCCGGCTGATGCGCATCACCGGCACGATGATGCTGCTTTTTCTATTGCTGATCTCGCTGGTCATTTTCTCGCTTTTCCCCGTCTTTAGCGCCCCGCCGCGCGTGTGGGCGCTTTTTGCGGTGGCGCTGGCGCTCACGGTGCGCGCCATCATCGGGCGCAGGCTTGTGGGCATGGTCGTGCTTGGGCGTATAGGGCGCATGGCTTTTGGGGTGCTGTATGCGCTGCTGCAACTGGTGCCAGCCGCCGCGCTGCTTCCCATTTTCTTTGCCGCGATGTCCGCCCCCACCGCATGGCAAACCCTCGGGGGCTATGGGCTGAGCGTGCTGCTGGAAGGCTACGCCCATTACCGGGAACGGGACGTGATCGCGCTGGCGCGGGAACCGGAAACTGTGGATGCCGCCACCGTGCAGCGTGTGGCAAGCGGGCTGTCGGGCGTGCATGCCTACGGTGCTTACCAGCGCCTGCAAATGCCTATCCTGATGGCATTGCAGATCACGCTGGTCATGGTGTATACCTTTATTGGCATCACGACCGGGGAGGCCATTGGCCGCCTGGCGCTCACGGTGGCCTGCACCATCCTGATGCGCGAGCTCACGGATTATCTGCTCAAGCGCTTGGGCAAGCACCGCCCAGCACTTTTGCAGCTTCTGCTGGTTGGGTTGCTGCTGTGGGCTTACGGGTTGCTGCTTTTTTACCGGGAATTGGCGCATGCCCCCAGCCTGACCATCAGCTACCTGACACTGGGGTTGTGCACCGGGGGCTTGAGCGTGAGCGTGACCTGTCTGGCACAGATGGAGCGCGCCATGGCCGGCGTGGCCGAGTATGGCCTGAAGAGCGATTTGATCGGCTATGGCCGCTACCGCGCGCTCTACACTGAGTTTGCCATCCTGCTGGGGCAGATGGTGGCGCTGGTGCTGCTCACCTTCCTATGTTTGCCCGCAGGGCTCTCGCTCACAGATATCGATCTGGGTTTTGTAGAGCGCAGCTTTCGGCCACTGATGGTGCTGCCGCCGCTCCTCATCCTGGTGGGCGCGGTGGTCAGCGCAGTGCATTTTCCGATGAACAACCGTCATTTTGAAAAGCTCCGCCGTTTTTTGACCCTGAAGGAGGAGCCAAACCCAGCCCTGCAAAAGCAACTGGACGCTGTTGTCGTGGCGCGGCACAAAAACCGGTATGGGCTCAAACTGCTGGCTATGCTGCTGCGCCCCTTCTATTACCACAAGCTCAAGGGTCTGGAACACGCGCAGGGCGAGGAGGACGGCACCTTGGTGCTGGTGTGCAACCATGGCGAGCTGTATGGCCCCATCGTGACCAACCTCTATATCCCCATCAGCTTTCGTCCCTGGACCATCAGCAAGATGATGGATCGCGAAGCAATCGTGAGCCACATTTATGAAAATTCCATGCTGCGGCAAAAATGGCTGCCGCAATGGCTCAAAATGCCCCTCACATGGCTGGTGTCCCGCCTGTGCCTGTGGGCTTTCAGCAGTCTGGAGTGCATCCCCGTGTACCGGGACAATCCGCGCGAGCTGATCAAGACCTTCCGGCTGACCACGGAGGCCATGCAGGCCGGCGACAACATCCTGCTGTTTCCGGAGCATGATGAACCCCCCGCCCCCGGCGAGCGCGGCTATGCGCTGGAAGGCGTTGGCCAGCTCTACACCGGGTTTGCGATGATCGCCCCGGCCTACTACGCCAAAACCCACAAGCGCGTGGTGTTCCTGCCCATCTACGCCAGCAAACAGATGCGCACCATCACCATCGGGCAAGGGGTGCGTTATGACCCGGAAGCGCCCGCCACACAGGAAAAGCTTCGCATTGTGGATACCCTGCTTGACCGTATGCAGTCCATGTACCTCCAGGAGATGGCGGATATGGCTGCACGGCGCAAGGCTCGCCGGCAAACTTTGACCGCGCGCAGGTGGCTCAGCAAGGCGGCCCGCCGTGAGCTGAGCACCTTGCAAAGCGAGGATGCGCCGCCCCCCCGAGGCTGCCAGGGCTCCAGCGGACGCTGTGAGTGAAGCGTCGCCCGCTGATGCGTAGGCTTGCCCCGCCGGGTTTTTCATGCTATGATGATGGTCTGTGATTTGACCCATCCAAAGGAGGATGTACCCACATGCCATTGGACGCCGTCGTAATGGACCGTGACCTGCGCAGGCGCGGCGAGGGGCAGGGCGCCGACCCGCTGAAATGGATCGTGCTGCTGCTGCTAACTGCTTTTTCCCTCTCCATGTACCTCTGGGAGTTTGCCAACCCGTACAGCGATCTGCATATCCATGCGCGCATCGCCAGCGAGTTTAATTTTGCCGATCCGCACAGCATTACCAGCCGCCTGGCCTACCCGCTTTGGCACCTGATCGTGGCTGCGCTGTACCAGCTGGGCGTGCCGCTCAACTGGGCGGCTGCCGTGGTGTGCGCCGCCGCCAAAGGCTTGGCTTACCTGCTTATGCAGCGCTACATTTTTGTCATGCTCAATGGCCGCGTGCAGCGCAACATCGCCACTGGGTTTGCGCTGCTCCTGTCCATTGTGACCACCATACGCATCCCCGGCGTGAACGACTGGGTGTACCGCGGGTTTGGCTCGCCTACGGTATGGCATAACCCAACGCAGCTGGCCGTGATCGTGACCATGCTGCTATGCGTGCCATACTTGATGCATTGCTGGTATACCTTTGAGCGCGACCTGCCTGCGGGCGGCGCCAAGACCATGCTGCCCTGGCGCAAGGTGTTTGTGTTGGCGGCACTGCTGATGCTCAGCCTTTCGGCCAAGCCCACCTTTATCCAGGCACTGATTCCCGGCGCGGCGCTGTTCTTCCTGTGGCAGTGGATCCGCCATCCGCAAAACAGCCGCTATTTTTTGCAGATTATATTGGCGTTTCTGCCCTCCGTTGGCTATTTTATGCTGCAATACCTGTACTATACCGGCGTGGTGGTGCCCTTTACCAGCGGCGTGGAAATCGGCGCAACGCTGGAAAGCGTATGGGAGGCCATCCGCAATATGGCCATGATGGCCGCTTTCCCGCTGTTTGTGGCAGCGACCACCCGGGAAAAGGGCGCGCCCAAAGATCCCACCCTGGCCATGGCGCTTTTGACGGTTGCGTGCGCCATGCTGCAAGCCATGTTTTTCCGGGAAACAGGGTTGCGCATCAACCATGGCAATTTTAACTGGGCCAGCATGAGCGCAGCACTGCTGCTGTGGGTGGTTGTTACCCCCCGATTCATTCAGGCTGTGGTGGATTATCGCGCACGACGCGCCGCCATCGCGGAGCAAGCCAAGGCGGGGGTGCTCGCCTCTGCGGATCTGGCCGTGGCGCAGCGCGGGCTCGCGCTCCGCTCGGCAGGGTTTATGGTCAGCTTTATGCTGCTGGTGTGGCATCTATACTCCAGCATATATTACATCCTCTACCTGCTTGGCAGCGGCAACGCATTCTGAGCAGCGCAGGAAAAAAGCCCAGCATCTGTGATGTTGGGCTTTTTTGATGGACGAAACCTAACCTTGCGCCGCTGCTTGCGGGCTTTGGGGTTCGCGTGTGATGCCGGCACGTTGGGCTTTGCCCAAACCCGCCATAGGGTTTCCTCCCTGGGAAACCTGGCGAGGGTTTTCGCCCTTGTGCCAGTGGTTTGACTGCTTGCACCTCGAATCTGTGATATTGGCTTCAATACAATCAGCCAACCAAGCAGACTGCCGCCGTACCCCTTGCGGTGCATCAGGGCAGCATCCTTGCCTGCAAACGCGCCGCGTGATTATGTTGCCAGCCACGCGAGCACACGCTCGGCATAGAAAGCCGGATGCCGAAGGCTCAGCTCGCCATGGCGCATCCCGTTTGCCACCCATAACTTCGCGGCAGGAATGTCCGCAGCCAACTGCATGGCGGAGCGCCGAATCACGGGCAGTTCTTTTTCCCCGACAATCACTAGCGTTTTGGCCTGCACTTGCGCCAGCGACGCGCCGGGCGCAAAAGCGGCGTTGCTCTGGAGGGTTTGCAGCAAAGTCTGTTTGCTCATGCGGCGGGTATCGTCAAAATACAGCTCAAACAGCGCATCCGGCAGCTGAAGCTGCTTTGCCTGCAGGCGCGCAAACCAACGGTGGCGGATGAGCCCATAGCTCATGGCCGCCATAGGCTTGATGAGCCCGGCAGAGCGCAGCGGAAAGATCAGCGCACTTTCCAGTATGGCATGGGTGGCCATATCCGGGCGTTGGCACAGCACCGCCACAGCGATCTGCGCCCCCAGCGACAGCCCGCCGATGGCATGAACCCTGCCCTGATACGTTTCATCGATCCAGCGGATCAGCGCCGCCGCGGATGCCTGAATGCTTTCAAAGGGTTCATCCGCTGCATCGCCATTGCCCTGGATGCTGGGCACCACCACATGGTAGGCGCCCGCCAGCGCCAGCGCCACATCCCGGAATGCCCACCAACCCAGCCCGCCGCCATGCAGCAGGATCACCGTGGGCTGATCCGGATCCCCCCACTCATGCACCCGCATGCCGCGCCTTCTTTCTCACAAACGCCCGGGCTGGCACGCGGTGCGCAAACCCGGGCGATCCTCATGCATTACTTTTTGGGAGCCTTAAGGCCGGAGCAGCGCCAGCATCGCATCCAGCGTCTTGCCGTTACGCGCCGTCGCATCCGGGAAAAGCTTGGCAAGCCGCACCGCACCGGGACTGGTACGCACGCTGCCCGCACATAGCAGGTACACCACCCGTTCCCCCACAACCACACGGTCGCCACCCACATCGCTGGCCGCAAGCAAAGCCAGCGCCTGCGCCGTGGGGGGCTCCGGCAAAAAGTAGAGGTACAGATGCTCGGTATCCGGTTCGGCCGCTTTCGCGGCTGCAATGTCCGTACCGGAAAAGGGCATGGCTTCCGCCACAGTGCGCAACGCCTCGGCGCTGCGGGCGACCACCGTACTGGCAAACCCAAACCGGAGCAGAAAGGCTTGCGCTACCTTGCGGCATAGCTCGCCCTCCGGAAGCTGCGCATCCAAGACGGCATTGCCACTTTGGATGTAGGTCTGTACATGGGCAAACCCAAGCTCGGTGAGCAGTGCTGCCAGCTCCGTCATTTTGACGCGATGCTTGCCGCCTACATTCAGTCCCCGAAAAAAGAGCACGTAGCGCATGGGATTTCCCTCCCCAGACATGGATGCAGGGTTTGCCCGTGAACAGCCGTACCCTGCGCCTGCTTGCTATGGCGACTGGCGGAGCATGACGTTTTCCGTTACCTGGCGCGGCATACCCATGCCTCCCGTTAATCCGGATCCGGCGTGTAGTCCGGCAGGTCCTCGTAGCCTTCTTCAAAGGGATCGGTCGCAGCCCATTCCTCATCCCGGCGGGCAATCTCCTCCGGGGTGAGCTTATGGGTCTTGCCGCAGTGCTTGCATCGATCCACACCCCGATCCACATGCTGCCAGGTGTGCGTTTCCCGCTCCTCGCCGCAGATGCGGCACACCTGCTCGCACGCACTTTTCTTGAGCCATAGGTGTTGCTCCTGGCGCTGCTGGCCACAGCGCTTGCAGCGGCAGTGGAACCAATCATGCGGCAGCGCATCCTCCTTGCCACAGATGGCGCAGGTATGCAGGCAGGTGCCCTCGGCCTCCAGCCACTGGTGGCCTTCGTCCCGTTGCGCCCCGCAGCGCGTGCAGCGGCAGTGCTCATAGCGGTGTCCAAGCAGTTTACAGATCAGCCCCACGTTACGTCACCTCAGAAATACGGAATAGTGCGGCATTTCGCCGGGTGGTTTCCGGCCGCTGCCCGCGGCAGGATCGGCTTGGGTTTCAGCGGTGCATCAGAAGCGGCTGCTTCTGCCGCCCGAGCGCCATGCTGTGGAATCAGGGTGGCTGTGCGGTCATCCCTGCCGCAATGCCAGGCGGAACCGCGGTCGGTTACTTGCAACGCTGCGGTGTTGTCGGTCGCGACCGACGATATTCGTCTGGCCACACACTTTACAGCAGCGTGAGCGATGGCACGGCGTTCAGCGTGAGCGGCGCAAGTGTGCCCTGACGCATGCGGTAATAGGCGGCGCTGCCAATCATGGCCGCGTTGTCCGTGCACAGCCACAGCTCCGGCAGGCAAAGGCGGAAGCCTTCCCGATCCGCGATGGCTTGCATTTGCTCGCGTAGCAGCCGATTGGCGCTCACGCCTCCGGCCAGGCACAGTGTGTGCAGCCCGGTATCCTGGACGGCCCATAGCGCTTTTTCGCACAGGCTGCTGACGATGGCCTGCTGGAACGAGGCGGCAAAATCGGCACGCGGCAAGGCTTCACCCCGCTGCTCCAGCTTGTGGCACGCGTTGATAAATGCCGTCTTGAGCCCAGAAAAGCTGAAATCGTAACGCCCTTCCGGGTTGGGTCGCGGCAGTTTGAGCGCAGATGCATCCCCGCCCTCCGCCAGGCGGCTGAGCAGCGGCCCGCCCGGGTAGGCCAGCCCCAGGGCGCGCGCACCCTTGTCAAAGGCTTCGCCGGCGGCATCATCCACCGTTTGCCCCAGCAAGGTGTAACGTCCATAATCTTCCACCCGCACAAGATGGCTGTGCCCCCCGCTCACCACCAGGCAAAGGAAGGGTGGCACCAGTTCAGGCGTGCTGATGTAGTTGGCGCTCACATGCCCTTCAATATGGTTCACAGGGATCAGAGGCAAGCCCGTGGCATAGCTGAGCCCTTTCATACAGCTCACGCCGGTGAGCAGCGCGCCCACCAGCCCGGGGCCGTAAGTCACGGCCAAGGCGTCCACATCACGCAGGGTCATGCCCGCCTCTTTGAGCGCCTGATCGATCACGCGGTCGCACGCATCCACATGCGCCCGGCTGGCGATTTCCGGCACCACGCCGCCGTAGAGGGCATGCACATCCACTTGGGAAAAGATCACGCTGCTGCACACCGTGCGCCCGTTTTCCACTACGGCAGCGGCGGTTTCATCACAGCTGGATTCCAACGCCAGTATGCGCACAGAAGCCTTGCTCTGCAAGGCTTCCATGCGGCTTTGCCAAAGGTCTGTAACGTTCATGATACCTCTTCGTTTCAGGATCGGCTGCTTCTGCTGCCGGTGGTGCGTTTGGCGGTACGGCTGCCTGTGCGCCTGCGCGCCGGAGCCTTGCCAAAAAGCGCTGTGAGCAGCTTGGAAAGCGGCCACAGCAACAGGGGCAGTGCCAGCACGATGCCCGCGCCAATGCCAAATGAAATGGCCACCGGCTGCAGATACCCGCTGAATACCTCCACCGGGAAAAGTTGCATGATCTGTTCTGTCGCGCTAAAAATGCCATCGGGAATGAATACCGTATGCACCCATGCCCACAGGCTGTCAAAATCCAGATAGCCCCATACGCCCACGCCTACCAGCAAAAGCAGCGGGATAGCGGCGCCCAGGTAGTATCCCCCCACGGAGAAGGGGCTTCGCCTGCTGCCCTTGACGCCGACCAGCACCCGGGAAAGCAGCAGCAGAACGATGGCCGCACCCGCCAGTAAAATCGCCTTGGCGCTATCCACCCAGCCCTTGACCGTCGCCATGTGTGCCTTGAAAGCCTCCGGCACGCCCACGCGAAAGCCACCGATGGTCACGGCCGGTTCCCACAGGGATTTGATGCCGGTCAAGTAGTCCAAGGTATCGGTCACAAAGGCATCTGCATCGCTCTGGCTCAGGATACCGGTGGCTACCACATGGGTATCCACCCCTTGCTTGAGCAGATCGACGCGCGTCACGTTAAGCCCAAGCGCTACGCCCAGGCTCAGCAGCACCAGCAGCAGCCCAATGAGGAAGCATGTCCAGAAAGCGCCGCGCTTCTTTTTCAGGTTTCCCTCACTGAACACCTTACTGGGATCAATCTTTTCACCAAAGCGATCCTTCAAAGTATCGGGGATGTTACCCAGCCTTTCATCCTGCGCCATGGACACCGCTCCTCTCTGCGTTGGGTAGGAAGTGACTGTGCGCCTGCGCTTGCAGCCGCAAGCCGGGTCATTGCATCTTCAGGAAAGCGGTGATGAACCCACCGATGTTTCCGTCCATTACATCATCCACATTGCCGCTTTCAAAGCCTGTGCGGTGATCCTTGACCATGGTGTAGGGCTGGAACACATAGCTGCGGATCTGGCTGCCCCACTCGATCTTCTTCATAACGCCCTTGATATCGCTCATTTGCTCTTCCTTCTCGCGCATCTTGAGCTCCATCAGGCGGCTTTTGAGCAAACGAAGGCAAACCTCGCGGTTTTGCACCTGGCTGCGCTCGTTTTGGCACTGCGCCACCGTGCCTGTGGGGATGTGCGTCATGCGCACGGCGGAATCCGTGCGGTTTACGTGCTGGCCGCCCGCGCCGCCGGCGCGGTAGGTGTCAATGCGCACTTCCTCCATATTCACTTCAAAGGCGTCATCCTCGGGGAGGATGGGCGCCACATCCACCGAGCTGAAGCTGGTGTGGCGGCGCGCATTGGAGTCAAACGGGCTGATGCGCACCAACCGGTGCACGCCGCGCTCGCTGCGCAGGTAGCCGTAGGCGTTGTCTCCTTCAACCTGAAAGGTTACACTCTTGATGCCGGCTTCATCCCCGTCCAGGAGGTCATTGATGGTCACTTTGAAGCCCATGCGCTCACAATAGCGTGTGTACATGCGAAACAGCATCTGCGTCCAGTCCTGTGCTTCGGTGCCGCCCGCGCCCGCGTGCAGGCTGAGCACGCAATCGCTGGTGTCATACTCGCCGCGCATGAGCGTTTCCAGCTCCAGCGCCTCGGCATCTGCGCTCAGGGTGTCGATCTCCGCATCGCACTCCTTGCCCATCTCCTCATCGGGATCTTCCTTGAGCAAGGCCAGCATTGCCTCCACATCATCGCAGCGGGCTTGCAGGCGCGCCACATGATCCATGCGCGCTTCGATCTGCCGCACACGGCGTGTGACCGATGTGGAGCGTTCCAGTGCCGTCCAAAACTCTGGGGCGTTCATCTCTTCCTTGAGCTCACCCAGCTCCTCCGCCATGGCAGGGAGGTTGAGCGCCTCGCCGGCTTTCCGGATGGTATCGCGCAGGGCGGAAAGCTCCTGTGCGTAACGTTCGATATCGACCATAACATGCTCCTTTGTGATGGGATGGGGCGTTTTGCCCACTCAGGGGGCAGGGTGCGCGGCACAGCATGCGCCGTATGGGTCAGGCAGTTTTGCCGTGGCAGTGCTTGTACTTCTTGCCGCTGCCGCAGGGGCAGGGTTGGTTGCGGCCAACTGCGCCGGGCTGATCCTTGCTGGTGGGCGCGCCGCCCTGCCTGGCCTGCCCATTGGTGTTGGGCTTGCCATCCTCCCCAGCAAAACCGGCCTGGGTCTTGCTCACATCCACGCTGGTGCGGCGCTCGGGCAGGCGCTCCACGTGCGCCTGGAACAGCTTGCGCACCGTATCCTCACGGATCATGTGCACCATGTCGTTGAACATATCGTAGCTTTCCAGGCGGTATTCCTGCACGGGATTGCGCTGGCCGTAGGCACGCAGGCCAATGCCGTCACGCAAATCATCCATCGCGTCAATGTGATCCATCCAGTGATGGTCGATCGCGCCCAGCATCACCACGCGCTCAAACTCGCGCATGTCCACACCCAGCTCGCCCAGCAGCGCCTCCCGCTCAGCATAGAACGCATCGGCATCCTGATACAAAAGCTGGGTAAAATCGCCGGGCTCCTGCATGTCCTTGAGTTTCGCGGCATATTGGGCAAAGGTGCCGGGCTTCAGGCACAGGCGTTCCAGGTAGTCCCGCGCCTCATCCAGACTCCAGTCAAAGCTGCCATCGCCGGTAAAATTGCGCTCCGCAGTGGAGTCGATCAGGCTGTGCACCATGGACAGCACGGTTTCCCGCATGTTATCGCCCTTGAGGATATCCTGCCGCTGGCCGTAAATCAGCTCGCGCTGCTTGTTCATAACATCGTCATACTGCAGCACATTTTTACGGATATCGTAGTTATGGCCTTCAATGCGCTTTTGGGCGTTCTCGATTTGCTTGGTGAGCATCCCGGCTTCCAGTGGCTGGTCATCCCCCATGCCCAGGCGCTCGATCATCGGAGCGATGCGCTCGCTGCCGAACAGGCGCATCACGTCATCCTCCAGGCTGATGAAGAACTGCGTGCTTCCCGGATCGCCCTGACGGCCTGCGCGGCCGCGCAGCTGGTTATCTATGCGGCGGCTCTCGTGGCGCTCGGTGCCCACGATGTGCAGCCCGCCCAGCGCCATCACGCGCTCATGCTCGGCGTCTGTCTCTTTTTTGAACTCTGCAAAGTAACGGTTGTACACCTCGCGCGCAGCCAGCACTTCGGCGGGCACATCCTCGTTGTGCCCCACGGCCTCCATGATGAGCTCATCCTCCAGGCCATCCTGGCGCATCTTGCGGCGGGCAAGGTAGTCCGGGTTACCGCCGAGCAGGATGTCCGTGCCGCGGCCCGCCATGTTGGTGGCGATGGTCACGGCATTCACCGACCCTGCCTGCGCGATGATATCCGCCTCACGGGCATGGTTTTTGGCATTGAGCACCTCATGAGCCACCCCGCGCAGGCTGATCAGGTGGCTGAGCATCTCGCTGGTTTCCACATTCACGGTACCCACCAAAATGGGTTGCCCCGTCGCGTGCCGCCTGACGATCTCCTCCACAGCGGCGCCAAACTTGCCCTTGCGGGTCTTGTAGACCACATCGTTCATGTCCTTGCGGATCATGGGGCGGTTGGTGGGCACCTGCACCACGTCCAGGCTGTAGATGCCTTGGAATTCATCTTCCTCGGTCTTGGCGGTGCCGGTCATGCCGCTGATTTTTTTGTACATGCGGAAATAGTTCTGAAAGGTGATGGTCGCAAGCGTCTTGCTTTCGCGGTTCACCTTTACATGCTCCTTGGCCTCGATGGCTTGGTGCAGCCCGTCGCTGTAACGGCGGCCGACCATCAGGCGGCCGGTGAACTCATCCACGATCACCACTTCGCCATCCTGCACCACATAATCCACATCGCGCTTCATGAGCGCGTGCGCCTTGAGCCCTTGCAGGATGTAGTGGTACAGATCGGCATTGTCGATATCGGCGATGTTTTCCACGCCAAAGGCGCGCTGCGCCAGCTCCACGCCGCGCTCTGTAAGGGTCACGGCCTTTTCTTTTTCGGCGATGACGTAATCTTCTTCATTTTTCAGGCGGCCAACAAAGCGATCCGCTTTTTCATACATATCGGTGGATTGCTCACCCTGCCCGCTGATGATGAGCGGTGTGCGCGCTTCGTCAATGAGGATGGAGTCCACCTCATCTACGATGGCAAACACATGCCCGCGCTGCACCATGTCTTTTTCACGGATGACCATGTTATCGCGCAGGTAGTCAAAGCCCATTTCGTTATTGGTACCATAGGTCACATCGCACGCATAGGCGGCGCGGCGCTGCGCATTGTCCATATCATGGGTGATCACGCCCACTTCCATGCCCATGAAGTGGAAAATGTTACCCATCCACTCGCCCTGGAACTTGGCCAGGTAGTCGTTCACGGTCACGATGTGCACACCCTCGCCGGTAAGGGCGTTCAGGTAGGCGGGCAGGGTGGCGGTGTGTGTTTTGCCCTCGCCGGTCTTCATTTCCGCGATGCGCCCCTGATGCAGGCAAATGCCGCCCATGACCTGCACGGGAAACAGCCGCTTGCCATCCACGCGCCACACCGCCTCACGGAAGGCCGCAAATGCATCCGGAAGGATATCGTCCAGGCTCATACCGCCTTGCACAAGCCCTTTGAACTCCGCGGTCTTGGCGCGCAGCTCCGAGTCCGTAAGCCCCTTATACTCATCCTCTTTGGCGAGCACCTGATCGGCAATTTTGGCCAGTTTTTTGACCTGCGCCTCATTGCTCATTCCAAACATGCTCTTGAACAAGTCCTTTAACGACAATGTGATGATCTCCTTCATGATGGCCGGCGGCTGGGTGCCGCCCGCGAAAATCGCGGCGCAATACGCCAAGGTAGATTATACCATGCTCCAGCGCCCTCTGACAAGCATTGACACCGGTGCGCAATGTAACACCGGCGCAAACGCAGCCACGTATACCGGGCACCCCGGCGCGGTTTCGCATGCGAAAGCCGGCCTGCGGGGCACGGATGCCCGGCAGGCCGGCAAGGTTGCTCGTTGTGCTGTTTTCCATGGCGGCGGGAATAGGCGCGGCGCGATGGCGCGGCAGCGTGCTAGGCCTGATCCTTGCCCTCGGCGTTCTGCTGCAGGCAGGCGGGGCACAGCCCTTCAAACACCAAGTGGTGCCGCCTGACCTGAAACCCCGTGTCCTGCGCCAGCTGGCTGTCCAGCTCCGCACGGTAAGGCATGGGTGCATCCACAATGGCGCCGCACTGTGTGCACCGCAAGTGGTAGTGCCGCTCTGTGCGCCAATCAAAGCGATCCGCATCCGGCATGGCAACATGACGCACCTCGCCGTTTTCCGTGAGCAGATTCAGGTTACGGTATACCGTACCTCGGCTGATCTTGGGCTCCACGCTGCGCAAGGTCAGGTAGATCTCGTCCGCTGTGGGGTGGTCGCGCAGAGCCTGAACCGTGTCATAGACCAGTTTCCGCTGTTTGGTACTCCGCTGGCGTCTCATTGGGCACACTCCAAGGTCAAAGGAATTTATTCCATTGTACCCGAAAGCGTAGCCTGAATCAAGCCCTGATGATCCAGCCTGGCCAGCGCCTCTACCGTGGCCATCCGGAGCCCAAGCGCCTCCGCCAGGCGCGTGCCGTAGGCGGGATCCGCCAGGTAGCAGTGCACGGCATGGCGGTACTGTACATTACGGGTCACAGGAGCCATATCCGCCGCCGTATTGTGGATCAGCAGCGCGCGCTGGCGCTCGTCCATCACGCGCCACAGGTTGCCGCCTGCGCGGAAGCAATCATCAGTGGGATCGTCCTTGGGATCATAGCGCCACATGGCGCCTTCCAGCGGCATGGGCGGCTCAGCCACCTCCGCCTGCGCAGTCCAGTAGCCCGCACTGTTGGGGGAGTAGGCCGGGGTGCCGCCATAGTTGCCATCCACGCGCATCGCACCATCGCGGTGGTATTCCTGCACAGGCACTTTGGCTTGGTTCACCGGGATGTGGTTGTGGTTCACACCCAGGCGGTAGCGCTGCGCATCCCCATAGGCAAACAGCCGCCCTTGCAGGAAGCGATCCGGCGAAAACCCGATGCCCGGCACCACATGCGCTGGGGTAAAAGCGCTTTGTTCCACCTCGGCAAAGTAGTTTTCCGGATTGCGGTTCAGCTCCAGCACACCCACCTCAATGAGCGGAAACTCTTTGTGCGGCCATACTTTGGTGATGTCAAAGGGGTTCTCGTAATGCTTGCGCGCCTGCTCCTCGGTCATGATTTGCAGGTACATCCCCCACTGCGGATATTCCCCACGCTCGATGGCCTCGTAGAGATCCTTGCCGTGGTACTCCCGATCCACCGCGGTGATGGCGGCGGCTTCTTCATTGGTCAGGCATCGGATGCCCTGCTTGGTTTTGAAGTGGAACTTACACCACACGCGCTCGTTTTGCTGGTTGTACAGGGAAAAGGTATGCTCCCCGTAAAAGTTCATGTTGCGGAAACTGGCGGGGATGCCGCGCTCGCTCATCGTGATGGTGATCTGGTGGTGGCATTCCGGCAGGAGCGTCCAGAAATCCCAGTTGTTTTGCGCACTGCGCCGGCCGGTCTTGGGATCACGCTTGACAGCGCGGTTGAGATCGGAAAAGTTATGCACATCCCGGATGAAGAAGGTGGGTGTGTTGTTGCCCACCAGATCCCAGTTGCCCTCCTGGGTATAGAACTTGACCGCAACCCCGCGGATGTCACGCTCGCAATCCGCCGCGCCGCGCTCGCCCGCCACGGTGGAAAAACGCAGGAACAACTCCGTTTCCGCGCCGGGCTGCAATACCTTGGCCTTGGTCAGGCGGCTCACGTCCTGCGTGACCTTCAGCTTGCCGTAAGCTCCCCAACCCTTGGCATGCATGCGGCGCTCGGGGATCACCTCCCGGTTGAAGTGCGCCATTTTTTCCATGAGCCATACGTCCTGCATGACAACAGGGCCCCGCGGCCCCGCGGTGATGGAGTGCTCATTGTCGGCTACCGGGGCGCCCACCTCGTTGGTCAGTTTTTTGATGTCTGCCATGGTATTGCCTCCTTCCTGGTCCTTGGCGGGGCGGCCGCAGGGACGGCCGTCCGGGGTTCAAAGCTGCGTGAATTGCCACAGCAGCCAGAGGTACATGATGGTTTTGGGCAGCATGAGCATGCCCAGCATGCGGTAGCGACCTGCCAGTAACGCGGCGGGCAGGTAGAACAGGAAGCTGAGCAGCACCGCGACCCACGCCCCTGCCAGCGCCACATATTCACGCCCCGCAACGGCCAGCCGCCAGCACACCAGCGCTCCCAGCAGCACAAAGGGCAGGTTGCGCGCCACAGTCCAGCCAAGCGGCTGCACCCGTTCACGCCATTGGTTTTGCGCAAGCAGGCACAATGCTGCGCGCAGGGTCGCCAGCGCATACGCTGCCGCCGTCCATGCCGCCATGCCTGGCCCCGGGACAAGCATCCACGTTGCATGCCAAAGCAGCACATAGACCGCCGTCATCGTCAGGGAGGTGATTTGCTTGCCGACGCCCATCGCCGGACGCCAGCGCGCCTCCTTGCCGCTCAGGATCGCCAGGATGCGCGGCGCCAGATGGCACAGATCCCCCGAAAACAGGAGCAGCGCCATCCAGCCAGCCAGTTTTTGCACCTCCATGCGGGCGGGCTGGAGCAGCGTATGGGCCAATGCCAGCGCCATCAGCAAATATCCAATATCAAACACCGTCTCCACATACCCAACCACCCTGGGCGGCTGGGCGCTGGGGTTTTCCGGATTTTTCGGCCGCACGGGTATCACCTCCGCGGTTTTGCGATCCACAGGATGTGCGCGGTCACTGCCACGCCGATGCACGGCAGCAACCATGTGAGCCAGCCCTTTGGCAACAGCAGTATGGATGCAAGCAGCGTGCTCCACAGAAAACACAAACTCACACACACTGTGCGGCGGCTCAAACCCGCGCCTTCCCGGTAACGGCTCAAATATTCATGCACAAAGGGAATGCGCATCATGTGTGCATGGATCCTGGGGCTTGATGCCAGGCAGCTTGCCGCCGCCAGCAGAAAGGGTGTGGTGGGCAGCACCGGCACAAACAGGCCTACAAAACCCAACGCCAGAAAAACCAGGCCTAACATGGTGAGCAGCATGGCCTTGAAACGGATGGAATCCCCTCCCTTGGGTTGGGCAGCGTTACGCATCGCTATGATTTGAAAACACGTGCCGCTGCCCTGATCTGGCTTGTGGCAGATTATAATTATTAGGACTCATTACTTATAATATAGCTGTTATACTGATTGCTGTCAATGGGAAAATAACACAAAGCGGCACGCGTTTGCATGTGCCGCTTTGGCCTTCCCAAAATGCAGCATCACGCTGCCGTCGTTCCCCTCATCACCGCTTCGCGGATGTTCTCCCGCTGTATACTAATGCTGCGCAAAGCCTTGGGGTTCCACCCCAAACCCCGGCAAGGGCGTTTACCTTTGACCTTTTCCCTGCGGCGGGGGTGGAATGCAAAGGAACATATCGCTTTCCCGCCGCCATCTCGGGCAGGGGTGCTCACGCCAGTGCGGAGGATGTAAACGTGACCGGCTTGCAATGCAAAAACCGCCCGTCTCCCTTTTTGCCCACAAAGGCTTCCCCATTAAATACCTGCCGACCTCGCAGCCACGTGCCAGTGATGCGCCCGCTGAGCGCGGTGTTTTCCCAAATGGTGTGATCCAGGTTCCCATGCATCTCAGCCGCTTTCACAATGCCTTGCATCTTCGGGTCGTACAGCACCAGATCGGCATCCAATCCAGGGGTGATGCTTCCCTTGTGCTCGGCAAGGCCAAACAGGCGCGCGGGATTGGCCGCGCACACCGCTACCGCGCACGGGTAGCTGATGCGCCCCAAGTTTGCCTGCGTGAGCATATAGGGGTACAGTGTCTCGATCCCGTCACACCCATTGGGAATCGTCGTAAAATCCCCCTCGCGCCCATCCGGCAGACGAGTGCCATAGTCCTTTTCCGCTTTGGTAAAGGGGCAGTGATCCGTGGCCACAGTCTGCACATCCCCCCGGCGGATGGCCGCCCACAGCGCGCGCTGCGAATCCTTGCCTTTGATGGCAGGGGAGCATACATATTCCTGCCCCCGGGGTTCCCGGTACACCTCATGGGTAAAATTCAGGTACTGGGGGCACGTTTCCGCAAAGATCGGGTAGCCTTCATCCCGCGCCTGGGTCACGGCATCCACGCCATCGGCGTCCGTCAGGTGCACAATGTACAGCGGCGCGCCTGCCGCTTTAGCCAGCGCGATGGCCCGGCGGTTGGCCTCCGCAGCCACGGCCTCATCCCGGCTCCGGTAGTGCCACCACGGTTCCCGCTTACCCTCGGCAAGGTACTGCTGCACGCGCTGGGTCAACATACCTCGGTTTTCCGCATGCACGGTGACCAGTGCGCCCGCCTTGGCGGTTTCCTGAAGCAGAAGGTACAGCCCGCCATCATCCAGGCCAAAATCATACACCATATACGCTTTGAAGCTGCTCACGCCCGCCGCCACCGCATCCTGCACGGAATGCAGCAGCTCCGGCCGGGAAACATCGCTCACGCCAATGTGAAAGGCAAAATCCACCGCCGCCTTGGCCGCAGCCATCGGGATCCGTTTGCCCAGCGTATCGGGCAGCAACTCGCCGGGCTCCTGCAGCAGATAATCTATGACGGTGGTCACACCTCCGCAGGCCGCTGCACGCGTTCCGGTAAAATAATCGTCGCTGGTAGGGATGCCGGAGCAAACACACTCCAGATGCGTGTGAGCATCAATCGCGCCCGGCAGCAGGAGCTTGCCGGCGGCATCCACCTCCTGCGCCTGCCCGCGCGGCAGGTCGATGCCCACCGCCGCGATGGTTTCTCCCCGCACCAGCACATCCGCCCGGTGCATGCCTTCTGCGCTCACCACCGTGCCGCCGCGAAACAACGTTTCCATCATCCTTACCCTCCGTGATCTGGAAAATTCTTTACCCTTCTTATTCGCGCAGGGCATGGCAAAACCCTGTGCGGAGGGGGCAACTTTCCGCGGTGCACAGCAATAGCAAACCCCGCCTGCACAAGGATCGCAGGCGGGGTCAAGGCGTCTTGGTGCGCGGGCATCCGCACAGGTCAGGGGCAGCATGCCTTGCTTCCATGCGCGGCTCACAGCTTGGAGGCAGCCGCGCGATCCAGCAGGATGATCACATTGGGGTGCGTGCGCAGGATGCTCGCCTGCGTAGCGGGGTCGATATCCTCGCGGATGGAGCGGCGCACCACCTCCGCCTTATCATAGCCTGTGGCCAGCAGCACCACACGCTTGGCGTTCATGATGCTCCCAATGCCCAGGCTGATGGCCTCGCGCGGCACATCCGCCTCGCTGTCAAAAAAGCGGCGGTTGGCCTCGATGGTGCTCTGCGTGAGCTTGACCACATGGCAGCCATACACAAATTGGTCGCTGGGCTCGTTGAAGCCAATGTGCCCATTGTGCCCGATGCCCAGCAGCTGCAGGTCGATGCCGCCTGCCTTGGCAATGGCCTGATCGTAGCGCGCGCATTCGGCAGCCAGATCCGCAGCATTGCCGTTGGGCACGTGGGTGTTGCCCTGCGCAAAATTTACATGCGCAAACAGTTGCTGGTGCATAAAATCATGATAGCTGCACGGGTGCGATTCCGGCAGCCTGCAATACTCGTCCAGATTAAAGCTTACCGCGCTGGAAAAATCCACCACACCCGCGCGGTGCATGCGGATGAGCTCCTGATACGTGGGGATGGGCGATGAACCCGTCGCCAGCCCCAACACCGCATTGGGTTTGCTGATGAGCTGCGCCCCGATCAGGATCGCCGCTGCCTGCCCGACCTGCGCAGCCGAATCATACAGATGTACTTGCATACCTTCGCCTCCAAACGACAGGCGAAAGGATGCCTGCCCATGGAGAAGTATAGCAGCGGGCGGCTACCAAGTCAATACATGTTGTTGTGAATTATTGATTATGCTTGTTTTTTATTTTAATACGTATGTTTCTAAGTCATATTGATCCAGAAACGCTGCATCCGCCGGGCAAAAGGCGTAAGCACCCAGCGCATCGGGGCGCACCCATTGTGCAGCGCTGTGCACCGCCAGCGTGAGCGGCGCGTTGCGCTGCGCCTGTGCCAGCACAAACGCAAAGTGCAGCCCCTTGCCCTTGACGGGAAAATCCATTTCATGCAAGATGCGCACCGGACGCACCGCCAGCGACAGTTCCTCCATCAGCTCCCGGGCAAGGCATGCTTCCCAGCTTTCCCCGGTCTCCCGCTTGCCGCCGGGAAACTCCCACAACCCCGCCAGCTCCCCCATACGCTGACAGATCAGGATCTGCCCTGCCATGTCCCGGATGATGCCCGCTGCGACCTCCGTCATCTGCGACGCCTCCTTCTGCGTAGGGGTAGGGTAGTTTAATTGCCCAGGCTGAGCTGGGGTTAACACAGGCCGTCCCATAACCTCCGCCACAGCGGTAAAGGGTCAAGGGCGAAAGCCCTTGCGGGGTTTGGGGCAGCGCCCCAAAGTCTCATGCCGCAGCATGGCAAGCAAAGCGAGCGAACTGCCCGCAGGGCAATGCGGCGAGCGGGGTGGCATATTGCAATGGTTGTTGAACAGGCTGGGCAGGGTTTCCCCCCTACGCCCCGACAGGCGCTACTGCCCCGCCCCGGCTTTGGGGTCAAAAATTGCGGCTCATGTCATAGCGCGCAAAGAACTGGCTGCGGAACTCGCCAAAGCGATCCTCCGCAATGGCCCGCCGCACGCCCTCCATCAGCCGGAGCAAAAACCGCAGATTGTGGATGCTCGCCAGCCGTGCCCCGGTGATCTCCCCCGCCTTAAACAGGTGGCGGATATACGCCCGGCTGAAGTTGCGGCACGCATAGCAGTCGCACTCCGGGTCAATAGGGCCAAAGTCCCGGGCATATTGCGCGTTCTTGATCACCAACCTGCCATCCGTCGTAAAGCAGGTGCCGTTGCGGGCAATGCGCGTGGCCAGCACACAGTCGAACATATCCACACCGCGCAGCACGCCCTCCACCAGACAATCCGGCGAGCCCACGCCCATCAGGTAGCGCGGCTTTGTTACCGGCATGTGCGGCATGATGGCCTCCAGCATCCCATACATGATGGGCTTGGGCTCGCCCACGCTCAACCCGCCGATGCCGTAACCGATAAAATCCATATCCGCCAGCGCCTTGGCGCTTTGGATGCGCAGATCCTCAAAAAACGCGCCTTGCACGATGCCAAACAGCGCCTGATCGTCATGGGCATGATCCTTGTCGTGGTGCGCCTTGCAGCGCGCCGCCCAGCGGTGTGTGCGCTCCATCGCATCCTGTGCGGTGGCATGGTCGCACGGGTAGGCGGTGCACACGTCAAACGCCATCATGATATCGCTGCCCAGCGCGTGCTGGATGTCCATGCTCACCTCCGGGGAGATGAAGCGCCTGCTGCCGTCCAGATGGCTTTGGAAGGTCACGCCTTCCTCCTTGATCTTACGGATACCGCTGAGCGAGAACACCTGAAACCCGCCGCTATCCGTCAAAATGGGGCGATCCCAACCCATGAAGCGGTGCAGCCCGCCCGCTTCGCGGATGAGTTCTTCGCCTGGCCGCAGATGCAGGTGGTAGGTATTGCTCAGGATGATTTCCGCGCCGATTTCCACCATTTCCCGCGGGGTCATGGCCTTCACGGTGGCGGCGGTGCCCACCGGCATATACGCCGGGGTGTGGATATCGCCGTGCGGCGTGTGCAGCAGCCCCAGCCGTGCGCCGGTCTGCTTGCAGGTCTTGGTCACTTCAAAGGTAAAATTCGGCATAGTGTTCCTTTCCAGTTAAGCGGCTAAGCGCAGGCGCGCCGTCGGCAGCTTTCGCCGGGCAGCGCCCTGTCCGCCGCGTTTGATCGGGTTGTGGCCTCCGTACGGAATCAGCCCCAGCGCTATGCAGCCGTGTGTGCCCTGCGGCGCTGCGGTACGGGGCTGCGCACATGGGCAGCGTGATGGCATAGCACGCAGGCTTTGCAGCCATTGGGGAAGGCTCCGCGAAGCATGGCCGCAAGTCGCGTCCCGCTGCTCGCCACAGCCTGAACCTTCCAGCACACCGGCGCGGTCAAGGAAGCAACCAGGTTACCGGGCACTGCCATCGCCGGGCGTTTCCTGCTGTGCCACAAAGGCGGCTACCGCATCCGCAAAGTGCGCAAAAGCGCGCCCCTGCGGCGGGCTGACGAAGGTCATCCCCACCTGCCGGGTAGGATGTACCAGACGCAGCACCGCGCCCCACAGCGCGATGGGCTCGCCCGCCGTACCCTGCCCATAGCGCATGTCCTGCACAATGGGGCAGTCCATGCCCGCCAGCTGCACGCGGATCTGGTGCTTGCGCCCGGTTTCCAGACGGATGTGCAGCAGCGCGCGACCCAGCGCCGCATCTGCTGCCAATCGCCGAAAGTGGAGCACAGCCCGCTGAGCATCCGGCGTGCCTTCCGGCACACGCCGCACAGCGCCGGCATCGTCCTTGAGCAACCAATCCGTGAGCGTGCCGCACTCCGGCAGCTGCGTGCCAGCCACCACGGCAAGGTACTCCCGCTGCATGGCATGGCTGCGGAGCTGTTCGCTCAGCCGCGCTGCCGCTTTGCTGGTGCGCGCCAACGCCACCAGCCCGCCCACCGGCCGATCCAGCCGATGCACACAGCCCAGGTACACCTCCCCGGGTTTCTGGTATTTCTGTTTGAGGTATGCCTTCATTTTGTCCAGCAGGCACACATCGCCCGTCGCATCGCCCTGCGTGAGCAGGTTCGGCGGTTTTTCCACCACCAGCAGGTGGTTGTCCTCGTAGAGGATGTTACACATCGGGCGTCCACCGCGCGCTGGCCCCGCAGGGGAGCACGCCGCCGCTGGTCACGCACAGCGCCAGCTCATCCGCGACCACATGGCCGCGCCCGCCGGTGCAGCGCTGCGCGATATTCCCCAGCACACTGGCCGCAAACCCGGTTGTGTAGCCGTTGAGGAGCAGGAAGGCCGGCTGGTCGCTGAGCGCCTGCGCGCACAGTTCTACCAGCCCATAGAGCTCATCCTCCAGCTTCCAGACCTCGCCGTTGGGGCCGCGCCCATAGCTGGGCGGATCCATCAGGATGCCGTCATAGCGGTTGCCCCGCCGCAGCTCCCGCTGCACAAAAGCCTTGGCATCCTCCACAATAAAGCGTGTGCGGTTTTCCGGCACACCTGTCAGGTCACGGTTTTCCTTGGCCCACTGCACCATGCCCTTGGCGGCATCCACATGCGTGACCTGCGCACCCGCCGCGGCGCATGCCAGCGTTGCGCCCCCGGTGTAGGCAAACAGGTTAAGCACCTTGGGCTGCCTGCCCTGCGCCGTGAGCCTGCCGATCTGCTCCTGCATAAAGACCCAGTTGGCGGCCTGCTCCGGGAAAAGCCCCGTGTGCTTGAAACCCGTTGGGCGCACGTAAAATTTCAGCTCGCCCAGGGTAACCACCCAACGCTCCGGCAGGCTGCGGAAAAACTGCCATTTGCCGCCGCCCGTCTCACTGCGGTTGTACCACGCGTCCGCACGCTCCCACAGCTTAGGCTCGGCCTTTGGCCAAATCACCTGCGGATCCGGCCTGCGCAGGATCACATCCTTCCACCGTTCCAGCTTCTCGCCGTCGCCAGTGTCCAGCACCTCATAATCCCGCCACTGATCACATAAAAACATAGTTACTCCTTCTGTGGGGAAGGCTGGCCTCCCCCTGCGGGGGCAGGGAGCGACGCCCTTGCATCGCCCCCGGATCGCCGCCCCGATGCTTCGCCTTAGGCCTTGCGGATGCTCAGCACAGCCTTTTGATCGTTGATGTCCCACGCCTGCGTGGTAGCGCCCGACTCGGGAGCGCCTTGTGCAAAGCTTGTGGCCAGCACGCTCTGCGCGATGAAATCCTTGCCTGCTTCGATGGCCTCCACCAGCTCGGCATCCGCCTGATAGGTGACGGCAATGCGGTCGGTCACGTCAAACTCCGCTTCCTTGCGCATGGTTTGCAGCTTGCTGACCACTTCGCGCTGGTAGCCCTCTGCCACCAAAGCGGGGGTCAGGTTGCAGTCCAGCACCACGGTCAGCTCGCCTTCCACCTGGGAGGCAAAGCCGGGCTTGTGGATGGCCTCGGTGAGCACATCGTCTTTTTCCAGCACGACCTCGGTGCCGTCGATGTTGGCGTTGACGGTTTCCCCGCGGGCAAAGGCATCCACCACGTCGTTGCCGTCCGCTTCCTTGAGCCATGCGCCGATTTTGCCCAGCAGCTTGCCATACTTGGGGCCCAGCGTGCGCATCTGGGGCTTGAGGGTGTAGGTGGTAAAGGCGCGCGCATCCTCGGTGAAAACCACGCGCTTCACGTTGAGCTCATCGGCCGCCAGCTCCACAAATTCCCCGCTCAGGCTCACGCCTTTGATGTACAGGGCGCTCAGCGGCTGGCGCACCTTCAGGCTGGCGGCGTTGCGGCACGCACGGCCCAAGCTCACCACGCGCAGCAGCGCGTCCATCTGCGCGTTCAGGCTTTCGTCGATCAGGGTTTCATCCGCAGTGGGGAAGCGGCACAGGTGCACGCTTTCCGGCGCGTCCGGCTGCACCGAGCGCACCAGGTTCTGGTAAATATCCTCGCTCATGAAGGGCACAAAGGGCGCGACCACTTTGGTGAGCGTGGTGAGCACGGTGTAGAGCGTCACAAAGGCCGCTTCCTTGGTGGCGTCCATGCCCTTGCCCCAGAAACGTTCCCGCCCGCGGCGCACATACCAGTTGCTCAGATCGTCCACAAAAGTGGAGATGGCCGCCGCCGGCTCTGGGATGCGGTAGTTGGAAAGATCCTCGTCCACTTGGCGGATCAGCTGGTTCAGGCGGCTGAGGATCCACCTGTCCATGAGGGTGAGTTTAACCTTGGCGATATCGTGCGCCTTGGGATCGAACTGGTCAATGCTTGCGTAAAGCACAAAGAATGCGTAGGTGTTATGCAGCGTGGCCATGAACTTGCGCTGCCCCTCGGCCACCAGCTTATCGCTGAAACGGCTGGGCAGCCACGGCGCGCTGGCGGTGTAGAAGTACCAGCGCACGGCATCCGCGCCCTGCTTGTCCAGCACCGTCCACGGATCGACCACATTGCCGGTGTGCTTGCTCATTTTGCGGCCAAACTCATCCTGCACATGACCCATGACGATGCAGTTTTGGAAAGGGGATTGATCGAAGATGGCGGTGCCGATGGCCATGAGGGTATAGAACCACCCGCGCGTCTGGTCAATGGCCTCGCTGATGAAATCCGCCGGGAAACGCTTGTCGAACACATCCTTGTTTTCAAAGGGGTAGTGCCACTGCGCAAAGGGCATGCTGCCGCTGTCATACCAGCAGTCGATCACTTCGCTCACGCGGTGCATCGCCTTGCCGCAGGTCGGGCAGGTGATCTCCACCGCGTCGATGTAGGGGCGGTGCAGCTCGATATCCTCCGCGACGGGGGCGGTGGCCATCTCCCGCAACTCCTGTTTGGAACCCACCACATGGATGTGCCCATCCTCGCACACCCACACTGGCAGCGGCGTGCCCCAATAGCGCTCGCGGGACAGACCCCAGTCCACCACATTATCCAAGAAGTTGCCAAAGCGGCCTTCCTTGATGTTTTCAGGCAGCCAATTGACGGTGCGGTTGTTGCGCATGAGCTCGTCATGCAGCTGCGTCATGCGGATGAACCACGTGCTGCGCGCATAGTAGAGCAGCGCGGTATCGCAGCGCCAGCAGAAGGGATAGTTGTGCGTATAGGGTGCGGCGGCAAAGAGCAGGCCGCGCGCCTTGAGATCCTCCAGCACCATTTCGTTGACTTCCTTGGTGCCCTCGCCCGCCCACGGGGTGCCCTCCACAAACTTGCCCTGGGTGTTCACCAGCTGCACAAAGGGCAGCTGGTTGTCGCGGCCGACGCGTGCATCGTCCTCACCGAAGGCGGGGGCAATGTGCACGATGCCGGAGCCGTCCGACAGGGTCACATAATCATCGCTGACCACGTACCAGCCCTGCTCCCGCGGGTAGGCAACGCCATCAAAGCGGTAAAGCTGTTCATAGGCCATGCCGCACAGGTCGCTGCCGGGCATTTTGCGGGTCACGGTGCCCTGGTGGCTGGCCTCGCCAAACACGGTGTGCAGCAGCGCTTCGGCCAGGTAGTAGGTTTCGCCATCCAGCACAAACTCCACATAGGTTTCCTTGGCGTTCACGCACAGGGCGACGTTGCTGGGCAGCGTCCAAGGCGTGGTGGTCCAGGCCAGGATATAGGTCTTGGCCTTGTCTTTGACCTGAAAGCGCACAAAGGCGGATGTATCGCTGACCTCTTTATAGCCCTGCGCCACTTCGTGGCTGGACAGCGCGGTACCGCAGCGGGGGCAGTAGGGCACCACCTTGAAGCCCTTGTACAAGAGGCCCTTTTTCCAGATCTCCTTCAGGCTCCACCAGATGGATTCAATGTAGTTGTCGTGGTAGGTCACGTAGGGGTTTTTCATATCCGCCCAGAAGGCCACGCGGTCGGACATATCCTCCCACTCCTGCTGGTACTTCCACACGCTTTCCTTGCACTTCTGGATAAAGGGCTCGATGCCGTAGGCTTCAATTGCGGGCTTTCCGTCCAAGTGCAGGAGCTTTTCCACCTCCAGCTCCACGGGCAGGCCATGGGTGTCCCATCCGGCTTTACGGAGCACATCCTTGCCCTTCATGGCCTGAAAGCGCGGGATCAGATCCTTGATGGCGCGGGTCTCGATGTGGCCGATGTGCGGGCGGCCGTTGGCCGTGGGCGGGCCGTCAAAGAAGGTAAAGCGCTCGTTGCCCTCGTTGTTTTGAAAGGATTTTTCGATGATGCCTTCCGTTTTCCAAAACGCCAGCACGCGCTTTTCACGGCTTACGAAATCCATGTCCGTCGTTACTTTCTGATACATGCCTATCCCTCCACGTGGTATTGTGCTCCCGGTGCCATGCCTGCTTCAGGGCAGAAAAAAACCGCCCCTTGAACGGGACGGAAAAAAATGCTTTCCGCGGTACCACCCATTTTGATGAGGCCTGTGCCCCATCCGCTCATGTGCTCTGTAACGGGAGCTCCCGCAACGCCTTTGGGCTAAGCCTTTCGGGCGCCATGCTCCGGGGTGATTCGCCGCGCGCCTACCTTGCCGCCCGGCTCGCACCAACCCGGGCTCGCTTTGGCGAAGGCGCTTTGGCCGTCCCCTTCATTGCAACGCATCCGCATCGAGCGGATGGAAAACATTATACTAAAGTGGTGTGGAAAAGTAAAGGGGCGGCAGGAAAAAACGGAACCCAGCCCGAACTCCTGCGCCAGGGCGGGGTATCAAGCCCAATGCAGGCGGCCTGCGTCGCATCCGCCACTGTGGAAAACCAATGTGGATGGCCTGCCATGCTCCGCTGTGCCCATTACTCCTTGCCGCGGCGAGCGCTCCGCGTTATACTATCTCATATCTCTAATGCTTCACGGCTTGCGAGGGATTTTGTGCGCCGGCGAGGAGTGGAAGCGAAAGCATGACTGGGCTACGTCCAGCTTTCACAACGAAGCCGGCGTGCAAAACCACCGTGTGACGGAAGCGTCAAGGTGTTGAAATAGTTTTAGGTGGTAGCCCTGTGAATCCTGCGCGTACATCCCTACCCATGGCGGCAGCCAAGCGTGCTGTTGTCATGCTGCGCCGGGCAAGGCCGTGCCTGCGGGAAAGCACCCTGCGGCACGGCCCGAATCAAAACAATGCAAAGTGCTTTGGAGGTACCATGAAACTGCCTGCACTGGCCGCCCGGCTCACCCCCATCCAGCCTGTTTTGCGCTGTCCTCTGTGCGGTGGGCAGCTTGCGCTCACGGATGGCCGGAGCCTGACCTGCCCAAGCCGACACTGTTTTGACCTTTCCGCAAAGGGCTACGTGAACCTTGCCCCAACCCATGACCAGACTGGCGAAAAGTATGACGCCGCACTGTTTGACAGCCGCGCGCAAGTGTTTGCGGGCGGCTTCTATGCGCCCGTGGCGCAGGCCATCGGCGATGCCCTCACGCAAGCCCTGCCTGCGCTGTTTCCCCCACCGCCTGCGGCGGTATCTGGGCTCAGCAGCGCAGCCCCCGTGCCCGGCGCGCTGCACGTGCCACCAACCGGTGGGCATATGCCGGAACAAGCAGCAGGCCGGCCGGCGGAGCGCACCATCGCCACGCCGGGCACACCCTTGCTGCTGGACGCAGGCTGCGGCGAGGGTTACTACACCCGCGCTTTGGCCGCGCGTTTTCCCAACATTGCCGCCATGGGGCTGGATTTGAGCCGCGACGCCATCCAGCATGCGGCGCGCAGCGCCACGCAGATCAACTGGTTTGTGGCCGACCTGACGCGCCTGCCCGTGGCCGATGGCACGGTGGATGCGCTGATCGATGTGCTTACCCCCGCGGATTATGCCGAATTTGCACGCGTGCTCAAGCCGGAGGGCGTGCTCATCAAAGTTGTGCCTGCGGAGGATTATCTTGGGGAGGTGCGCGGCGCAGTGGCCGCCCACCTGCGCAGCGGTGCCTTCAGCAACGAACGCGTGCTGGCGCACCTGCGCGCCCATGCCGATTTGCTTTCGCAGACCACGGTGCGCCACACCCTGCCCGTCACCGCTGCGCAGGCGCAGGCATTCCTGCGCATGACCCCCATGACCTTCGGGCTGACGCAGGATCAGCTGGCATGGGTGACTTTTTCACAGATCACCATTGCGCTGGAGGTGCTGGTGTGCCGCATGCGCCACGGTGCAGCCTGACAGGCTTGTGCTCGCACCGCTTTGTGCAGTTGGCCGCGGTTGCCTGGCAGGGTGCGGCCGCTGCCCTCCTCATCGCCCTTCGTGCCGTGCTTGTTTTGGCAAATATGCTGCGGCACGGTGACCCGTTTCCGCCCAGGCAGGGCATGGATGGAGTGAACAAAGCGCCGGAAAGCAAATGCTTTCCGGCGCTTTGGCTCCTTCGGCGGCACACTGCCGCATGCCGATCCTGCTCCAGCGGCAGTGGAATACGCCGCAGTGCTCAGGCAGGCACATTAATCTTCAAACAGGGTCAGTTTGCTGTTGAGCAAGGATTTTTGCTCGTCGATCAACGTGAGCAGCTCCTTGCGGAAATCCTTTGCCGCGCTGCGCATGGCTTCCACACTCTTTTCCAGCGTGGCCTTTTCTTCCTTGGCATCGTCCAGCAGTTCGCTGGCCTGATCCTGCGCCCCTTTGACAATTTCCTCCGCACGGCGCTTTGCGTCCTCCACGGCGCCATCGGCCAGCTTTTGCGCATTGAGAAGGATGCTCTCCAGCGTCTGGCTGGCTTGCCCGACCGGCGGTACGGCTGCCGTGCGTACCACTTCCGGCTGCACGGGCATCACGGCCTTGGTTGCGACCTCAGCCTCGCGCTTTGCTTTGGCAAGCTCTGCCTCCAGCGCGTCGATACGGTCCTTCATGGCGACCATTTCATCGCAGATCTGATCCAGGTATTGATCCACATCATACGGGTCGTAGCCCGCGCCCTTATAGGCAAACTCTTTTTGTTCGATGTCCTCAACCGTAATGGCCATGATATTGCTCCTTTCGTACTCAAAATCCCATCACCGCAGTGCGCCAAAGCGCATGGCGGTCACCGGAAGCCGTCCTTTGCGAGTCGGATCGCCGATGGCCACCACCGTCAGGCGGCCATGCCCGCGCACGGAAACCGCATCGCCCGGCGCAACGCGCGCATCCGGGCGCAGGGTTTGCGCATGCCGCAATTTAACGCCACCGTTTTGGATCAGGTCTGCGGCGCTGCCGCGCGAGAGGTGAAACCCATCCGCCACGATCGCGTCCAGCCGTGCGGTTTGCACGGTAAAACGTATCTCTTGCCCCTCGGGCATAGTCGTTTCGGGGATCTGATCTACCAGGCGCGTCTGCACATGCGTGCGTCCGGCTTCCAAAAGCCCTCCGAGCACCACGCCTGCGAGCGCCGCCTCCACAAACAGAAAAGCATGATCCCCGGTCAGGAGGATATCCCCGGTGCGCGCACGTTTCACGCCCAACCCCATCAGCGCACCCAGCAGATCGCGGTGTTCCGGCGCATCCGCATGCGGCCAGGTCACCTCCACGGTGGCGATGGGAAAGGGCTCCTCCTCGACCATAGGCGGACAAAACCGTACTATGGTGCGCTCCGCATCCGGGTAGCCGCCCTGACGGGCAGCCGCCACCCCCGCGCGCTTGGCAGCGGCCAGCGCCAGCTCCGCTTCCGGGGGCGTCAAAAACGGCGTAAAGCGGCAACGCCCTTGCCGATCTGCCGAGGCGGCCAACTCCAACAGGCGCGCAAACGCCATCGGCGGTTCGGCTCCGGGCGGCATTACAGCAGGATGCCCTTGAGCAGCCTGAGCAGCCACTCCGCAATATTGAGCAATAGCCACAGCCCGATGGGCGATACATCCACATGGAGCTTCGCAAGGCTGGGCAGGAAGCGGCCGATCAGCGTACGCACGGGGGCGAGCAGCGGCTCCACATACTTGCCGATCAGCAAGGTATATTTGTTCTGCGGGGCGACCAACGTCATGATCACATACACCAGCAGTGCCCACGAAGCAATGTTGACCAGAAAGATCAGGATATCAAAGATAAAACGCAACAGACCAGATAGCATCCATATCCCTCCCTAAAGGTGGTTTGGGTCACGGGGTGTTCCATCGCCGGAGATCCGGCCATGCTGCGCCTGCCGGGCGCGTGGTAAGGTTTGCCGCCTTAGCGGGTTTGGCCGCCCTCGGCACTTTTGACAAAAGCGCCCTGCATACCGAAGGGAGCCCCCGGCCTGCGCTGCGGCGTGCCTGCCGCCGGTGTGGCCATGCCCCCGGGCGCCGCGTAGCCCTCCCGCTGCGGCGGGAACGCACCCGTCTGCGCGCCTGCGCCATAGCCCACTGCCGCCTGCGCGCTGTATGGCGCTGCGGCCTGTGCGGCGTAGGCGCCAGTCTGCTGGGCTGGGTAGGGTGCGCTATAATTACCCGCAGGCTGCGCGGCATAGGGCGCAGTCCTGGCTCCCGGCGCGGCATAGGCGGCTGTATTCTGTGCGGCAAAGCGCTCCGTAGGTGCAGGATAGGCCGCC
>LVAR01000038.1 GCA_001604115.1 Clostridiales bacterium Firm_12
CCGCCGCCGTTTCCACGGCGGCGGGGCGATGTGGTTTGGGCGGAGGATGTTGAGCGTGGCGCAAGTGCAGCGGCATGAATGCCGCTCCCATGCGACCCTATTCTGCACCGGGCACATCCCCCGGCGGGTCTGGCAGGGTGGCATCCACATCCTGCGCATAAAAGCGTATGGCTTTGGCATAGCTTTGGATGCCCTCGTCGGCGGAGGTATCCGTCAGCTCGAGCAGCAGGCGCTGCACAGCCTGGGCATGGCAGCCCAGATTGTGCAGCGTCATGGCATAAAACACAGACAGCGCATGATCCTGTGGAAAGCGTGCCAACCCACGCAGGAACACATCCTGCGCGGCGCGATAGTTGCCCAGCACGCGGTGTGTACTCCCCAAACCCAGGTATGCGCCGCGCATCTCTTTTTCCGAAAGGCCGAGGGCAAGTGCTTTTTCATAATAAGAGATGGCTTGCCGCTCCAGTGAGAGGATGTCAAAACTCCAAGCGCACTGGTACTGCACCGCGCCATCCTGCGGGTGTGCCGCAGCCAGCGCTACCAACAGCAGATTGGATTCGGTCAGCGCTCCTGCCGCGCGCAGGCGAAGGGCTGTGTCTATGTCCGGCATGGCATACCTCGTGTTTCGTTTGCATCGATTGGTTGTGGGCGAAGCCCCCCTATTCAGAGCAGGGCTGCCCCTACCCCCGCACCTTCTTGAGCCACACCATGAGCACGGCCACATCCGCGGGGTTCACGCCGGGGATGCGCCCGGCCTGGCTCAGGCTGCGGGGCTTGCGGGCGGCTAGCTTCTGCCGCGCCTCGATGCGCAGGCTGGGGATGGCGGCGTAGTCCAGATCCTCAGGGATGAGCCAATCCTCCATGTCGCGGGCGCGGCGCACCTGCTGGTGCTCTTTTTCCAGATAGCCGGCATATTTGACGGTAAGCTCCGCCTGCAGGCGGGATTCTTCGGATGCATCCGCCAGTTGCGGCGCCAGCTCGGCCAAAGCGTTCAGGGTCACGGCAGGGCGGCGCAAAAGCTCCTGGGCGGTGTAGCTCAGGTCGCTGGGGGTCTCGCCCTGCGCGGCCAGCCACGCGTTGCGCTCCGGGGTGGCGGCAAAGCGCAGGCCGGCAAGGGTTTCCATCAGGCGGGCGGTGTCCGCCTTTTTTTGTGCAAGCAGGCGCAGGCGCGTCTCGCCCGCCAGCCCTACGGCTGCACCCAGCTCGGTCAGGCGCAGGTCGGCATTGTCCTGGCGCAGCAGCAGGCGGTGCTCGGCGCGGCTGGTCATCATGCGGTAGGGTTCATCCACGCCCTTGACGGTCAGATCATCCACCATGACGCCGAGGTAGGCCATATCCCGGGTGAGGATGAGCGGCGGCTTGCCCTGCAGACTGCACGCGGCGTTGATGCCCGCCAGCAGCCCCTGCGCGGCGGCCTCCTCATAGCCGCTGGTACCGTTGATTTGCCCGGCGAAATACAGCCCGGGGATGCGGCGGCTCTCCAGCGTGAGGGTGAGCTCGGTGGGGTCGATGCAGTCATACTCGATGGCGTAGGCCAGGCGGGTGAGCACCGCGCGGCGCAGCCCCGGCAAAGTGCGGTACATCGGCCACTGGACGCGCTCGGGCAGGCTGGAGCTCATGCCCTGCACATACCACTCGGGCGAATCCAGCCCTTCAGGCTCCAAAAAAATCTGGTGGCGATCCTTGTCCGGAAAACGGCGGATCTTATCTTCAATGCTGGGGCAGTAACGCGCGCCGGTACCCTTGATTTCCCCGCGCACCATGGGGGACAGGTGCAGGTTATCGGCGATGATGCGGTGCGTTGCTTCATTGGTATAGGTCAGGTAGCAGCGGCTTTGGTTGGCAAGCGGGAAGGTGACGCCGCTTTCGGCCAACCCTGCCGCCGTGAGGAAGGAAAACGGGGTGATGGGGTCATCCCCCTCCTGCGGCTCCATCTGGTCAAAATCGATGCTGCGCACATCGATGCGGGCGGGCGTGCCGGTTTTGAAGCGGCGGATGGCAAAGCCCAGCCCGGCCAGCGCGGGGCTGAGCCCTTCGGAGCGCAAAAGCCCCTGCGGGCCGCTGTCTTTGGTATATTCGCCGATGATGATGCGGCTGTTCAGGTACACCCCGCCGCACACGATGGCGGCGCGGCAGGGGATCACATCCCCGGTCATGGTGACCACCGCGCTCACGCGGCCGTTGTGGGTGCGGACATCCACCGCTTCGCCCTGGCGGATGGTCAGGCGCTCGGTGGCAAAGAGGGTGGCCAGCATATCCGCCTGGTAGCGGCGCTTATCCGCCTGGGCGCGGAGGCTGTGCACGGCGGGGCCTTTGCCCCGGTTGAGCATGCGGCTTTGCAAAAACGTGCGGTCGATAGTCAAGCCCATCTGCCCGCCCAGCGCATCCACCTCACGCACCAGATGCCCCTTGCCGGTGCCGCCGATGGCTGGGTTGCAGGGCATGAGCCCGATGCTGCCCAGATCCAGCGTGAGCAAAAGCGTTTCCAGCCCCATGCGGGCGCAGGCGAGCGCGGCCTCGCAGCCCGCGTGCCCGCCGCCGATCACGATCACATCCATGGTTGGCGCATTCCACCTTTGGGTTCAAGTGTGGCCGGAAAACCGGCGCAGGGGTATTGTACGCTATTTGGGTGGGCGGTGCAAGGAAAAGGTCAGGCGCGGAAAGTTACCGCGCCTGACCACAGGCTGCCAAAGAACCCATGTCTTAAAACAGACATGCGGATTCCAGAGGGTCAAAGAATCTTTGCAATGTACCACCACCGCTCGCCTCATAGCCCTGCGGGCTGTTCGCTCGCTTTCGTAATTTGCTGCGGCATGAGGCTTTGGGGCGCTGCCCCAAACCCCGCAAGGGCCTCGCCCTTGACCCTTTGCCGCTGCGGCGGAGGTTCTTTGACATTCTGACCCACTTGACTGTTCGTGCGGGGTTTTCCTTGTGCGTGCCTTGTGTTTTCACCAAAATCACCTCCCCCTGTACCCCCGTTTACAACCCCCGCGAAAAAAGCTATAATACCCATACAACCACCCGGCGGGTCACAGCCCGCCGCCATTTTTCGCCATCAAAATACCAGCCACGGAAAGGAGCCTTTCGATGAGCTACCAAGAGGCCTATCAGGGTTGGTTCCAGACCCTTGCACAGGATGCCGATACCATCGCCGAGCTCACCGCCATTCAGGGTGACCCCAAGGAGATCGAGGATCGTTTCTATACCGACCTGAGCTTTGGCACCGCGGGCATGCGCGGGGTGCTGGGCATGGGCACCAACCGGATGAATGTCTATACCGTGCGCCGCGCCACGCAGGGGCTTGCTAATTATTTGTGCGCCCAAACGGCCAAACCTTCGGTGATCATCGCGTATGACAGCCGCCGCATGAGCCCGGAATTCGCCATGGAAACCGCGCTGGTGCTGGCGGCCAACGGCATCCATGCCAAACTGTTTGACGCGCTGCGCCCGGTGGCGCTGCTGTCCTTCGGGATGCGTTACCTGCATGCAGATGCGGGCGTGGTGATCACCGCCAGCCACAACCCCCCGCAGTACAACGGCTATAAGGTCTATGGCCCCGACGGAGCGCAGATTGGCCCGGAAACCGCCGAGGCCGTGACCGCCGCCATCGCCGCGCTGGGCATTGCCGACGCCAAACGCATCACGCAGGCCGAAGCCACGGCCAAAGGGCTGCTGAGCATCATCGGCGATGCGGATGTGGATGATGAGTACATCCGCCGCGTGAAAACCCTCTCCATCAACCCGGACGTGGTGCGGCAGGAGGGCAAGACGCTCAAGATCGTCTATACGCCGCTGCATGGCAGCGGCAATGTGCCGGTGCGCCGCATCCTGCGGGAAATCGGCATCACCTCGGTGAGCGTGGTGGCGGAGCAGGAGCTGCCCGATCCGGACTTCAGCACCATCAAAGTGCCCAACCCGGAGGATCCGGGCGCGTTCACGCTGGCCATCAAGCTGGCGGATGCGGTGGGCGCGGAGGTGTGCTTTGCCACCGATCCGGATTGCGACCGCCTGGGCGTTGCGGTACGCGAGCGCAGCGGGGCGTTTCGCCTGCTCACAGGCAACCAGATCGGCTGCCTGATGATGTACTACATCCTCTCCACCAAGAAGGCCAACGGCACACTGCCCGCCAACGGCGCGGTGGTCAAGTCCATCGTGAGCACACAGCTGGCCAAGCCTATCTGCGATGCGCACGGCGTGGCGCTGTTTGATACGCTCACGGGCTTCAAATTCATCGGCGAAAAAATCCAGCAGTTTGAGGATACCGGCAGCCACACCTTCCTCTTTGGCTTTGAGGAAAGTTATGGCTACCTGTCCAGCACCTTTGTGCGCGATAAGGACGGCGTGAACGCCAGCCTGCTCATCGCCGAAGCCGCCGCCTATTATAAGGCGAAGGGCAAGACCCTGGCCGATGTGATGCAGGAGATCTTTGAAACCTACGGCTACTATCTGGAAAACGTCGCCAGCACCACCATGCCTGGCGTGGACGGCCTGCGCCTGATGGGCGAGGCCATGGCGCGCATCCGCCGAGAGCCGCCCAGGCAGATCGGCGGCGTACAGGTACAGGCGGTGCTGGATATTCTGGCGGGCACCCAGACCACGCTGGCCACCGGCGCGGTAGAAAAACTGGCCTACCCACCCAGCGATGTGCTCTATTTTGCCATGGAGGGCGGGCACTTTGTGTGCGTGCGCCCCAGCGGCACCGAGCCGAAAATCAAGCTGTATGTGAATGTGAACCACCCCATCAAGGCGGAGGCGGAAGCGCTGCTGGCCTCCATGACCGCGGATGCGCAGGCTATGCTGGGCTCGTGACGCACAGCCCCCGGCGTTCCCCGGCGCGGCCAAAGCCGCCCCCGGCAGCAGGCAGGATGTGCGGTGCGCGGGCGACTCTCCGACTGCGCATTGCGCCGGCGACCTGACCCTGGCCATCACGAACACCGCCCCCGCAACGGCTGCGTGCCTTTGCGGGGGCTTTTACGTGGGCGAGGGCGCGGGGGCGTGAAGTGTCCGGGGTCAAAGACCAGAGCGCGGACATGAGCGCAAGGGGCAGCCTACGTGGCATGCCAAGCGCCAAAGCTGAGCACCACGCATGGCGAGCGGGCGCTCAGGGGTACGGGAAGCGTGGGCAAGAAGCGCATGCCCTGCCTTGCCGCTGGGAGCATCCCCGTGGCAGCGGCCGTTTTGCGCAAGCGTGGTATACGCGCAAGGAGAACGCTGCCAAGCGAAGGTTTCGCTGTTTTATGCATTACAACCCGAATGTCCGGCTTTCCCAAATTTCCACCAACCTTTACATGGAAAGTGTTCCACGGTTTTGGGAGGCGAAGGCAATCCCTATCGAATACACAGGCATACCAGCATTGACGCATAAACATGCAATTTGCGAATAACTTGGAAATTCTGTGCATCGCCCGTGACCCCATGCAGGCACATGCTGTGACAAAGCCATGCCTGGCAAGGCGTTGCGTACCCGGCGCACGGCATGCCCCGCGCCGGGTACGGCTCATACCGGGGCGCTGCACGCCCCGGTATGGCGGATGCGCAGCCACGCCCTGCATGGGAAGCAAAGCGGCGGAAGGGCCTGCGGCCAGGTCACTGTAAGGGCTTTGCCAACCTGCTGTGCCAGTGGATGGCGGGTCGCGCTTGCGACGGCTGCCGACCCATGGCGATGAATGAAACATGCATCACCCCGCGTTGCTGCCAAAAATGTAAGAAAGAGCTTCCTTTTTGACCAGTTAAGAGGAACATTTTCATTGATGATTCAACAAATGTTGCATTGCAATGCTTTGCAACGTACAAGAAACGATTTCCAATTTGTAAAAAACGGATGCTAAACACGTGTTCAAGTTCATCCAGTGATTGACAAGCGACATATGGAACAGTATACTATTCATGCTTTCCAGTTTTGTCCCTGCCATAGGAGGACGGAATGTGCATGCGACCCTTCATGGGCGCAATTTTGACCGATTGAAAGTGAGGAAGCGGCGTGTCCTACGTACAGTTTATCCCCAAACCGCCAGTGATTGATGGTGGTGATCCTGGTGTTTTTGTGCAGGGCACGCATGATCCTGCCGCGCTGGTGGAGCGCAGCGGCGTTTGGATCCACAGCGCGGGCAGCGCGATTTTGCAGCAGCAAAACTACCGCCTTTATACCTGCGACAAGTGGCTGTGGATGATCATCGACGAAGGCGGCGCGGTGTTCCAAAGCAAGGAAGATGAATTTGAGCTGGGCAAGGGCGAGTGCGTGGTCATCCCCCCGGGGATGGACGGATGCGGCCTGAAAAACGCCAAGGATGCGCGTGTGCTCTGGCTGACCATCGACGGCCCGTTGAGCTCCGATTTCCTGCGCCAGATGAATGCCCTGAGCGATGTGCCTGCCAAGCAGGGCACATTGCCCTCGCAGGTGCTGCTGTCCCGGCAGATCGTGCAGGTGCTGGTGCGCCATACCGGCACGGGGGATGCCAGCTACCAGCTGGGGCAGCTGCTGTGGGGGCTGCTGGCTGCGCACAGCGGCCAGAGCGTGGCCATGAGCGCGACGCTGAGCCACGAAATCGCCCGTGTGGTGGATACGTTGCGCGCCTGCCAGTATAAGGACAGTTTCTCCCTGGCGGATATGGCGGCCATCAGCCGCATGCCGGTGGAAACATTCCGCAAGCGTTTTTCGGCGGAGCTTGGCATCCCGCCGCTGGCCTACCTGCAATTCCTGAAAATGGAGCGCGCCAAGACGCTGCTGCGCGGCGGCCTGAACGTGAAGCAGACAGGTGTGGAGATCGGCATGCCCGATCCTTACCATTTCAGCAAGCAGTTCAAACATGTGGTGGGCATGAGCCCTACTGCCTACTTGAAGCATGTGGGCGCAAGCGGCCGGGACTGACCCGCCGCGCACAACGCCCTTATGGGGTAAACCGCCAAGCATGCAGCGCGTTAATGGCCTGTGCCCTGCACCGTTCGGCTCGCGGCGTAGTCCTGTGGCTTCCCACCCGTTTAGCTGCAAGCGCTGCACGGTTTTAAGTTTCCGCCCCTACCCCCGCATGGGGCATGCCCGTTGCCCCTTGACCGCTGCGGTGGAGATTTTTGACAGACTGAGCCAAGCGCGCAGCGATTGACATCGCTGCGCGCTTGGCTTTTTTGTATACATTTGCCCCTGCCGTGCCGCTGCGCCCGGCGCCGCTTTATTCCCCAACCAGCCACGGATCCGCAAACTGATGCAGTTGATCCAGCCAATCGGCATAGATCGTGCGCAGCACCAGCAGGCTTAACTTGCCCACGTTTTGCTCCGTGGGGCGGTTGTTGCAGCCGTTGGTCAGCATCACGACCCCGGTACGGTCGCCGGGGTCAAAATAGGCGGCGCACAGCATGCCGTTGGCCTTGCCGCCGTGCCCGTACAGCGTGTGCCCGGGCACCAGCCCGCTAAGCACATTCATGCTCAGCCCAAAACCTGTGCTGCCTGCCGCCACGCCCTCGCCGTTTGGCACTGTGCGCATGGCGGCGGCGCTCTGCTCCGTGAGCACACGCGTTTGCCCATACACCCCGCCATCGCACAGGGCGATGAGCAGCTTGCACAGGTCCGGCGCAGAAAGGATCAGCTTGCCTGCCGTCAGGGTATAGTCGCGCTGGGCATCGGGCGCGGCGCTGGGCGCGGGATCATCCCATACGGTGGCGGCGCGCCTGCGCCCGGGCATGATGTACATATCCGATACCGTGACCCCCGCGGGCAGCGCGCCGCTTTGGTAGGCGGCGGTTATGCCAAGCGGGGCAAAGACGTTAGCGGCCATGTAGGCATCCACGGTTTGCCCGGTAGCCGCCTCCAGCACGCTGCCCAGCAAACCGCCGCCAAAATTGCTGTACTCCGTGCGGCTGCCGGGCGCAGCGCCGGGGTGGAACAGGTAACGTACCTGCGGCTGGGCAAACAGCTCGGCCAATGGCCGCGCCTCCCCGCGCAGGGCAATGGTGTAGTGGCCGCTATCCCGAAGGCCTGCGCTGTGGCTCATGAGCTGGCGCAGGGTGATGGGGATGTCCGGGTATTGCGGATTGCGCAGGGGGATGCCCAGCACCGCACCCACATCGCCATCCAGCGCCAGCGTACCGCGCTCCACCAGCTGCATCACTCCAACGGCGGTGACCATCTTGCTGATGGAGCCCACGCGAAAGAGCGTATCCGCCGTCATGGGCGCGCCGTCCGGGGCGATGGACCCGTAGGTGAAGGTATCGGTGACTGCGCCGTTTTCGATCACGCACACCACCGCGCCCAGCGTTTTGTAGCGGGCAAAGGCCGCATCCAGCTTTTGCTGGAGGGTGGCGTGCAGGGCGGCGCGGGTTTGAGGCGGCGCGGCGGCCATGGCGCGCGGCGTGCCGGGCAGCAGCAGGGACAGCGCCAAAGCCAGTGCCACGGCACGGTACAGGGCATGCGCGCGCAGGGCAGGGCAGGGCGTGGCGCCTGCGCGTGTGGCTGGCACTGCGCGCCTGGGGATGTTGGCAAACATGCGGGTCGCTCCTTTGCGTGGGGTGGCGTACGGGTATCCGGGCACGGGCGCTTCCGCCCCAAACCGCCCGCGCGGCGCAGGGTACCATGCCGCAGCCGCGTGTAATGTGCCTTGACGGGTGATCGACGGGCGGCGCAAGGCAGCGGTGGCTGCGTGGGCCGGTGTATATGGCGGCAGCGGCGGGGAGCACCCCGCGCCGGTCAAAGCAGGCGCATTTGCTGCGGCTCCACGGTGGCCAGCGCGGCATTGAGCGCCGGAAAGCTGTCCAGCAGGCCAAGCCGCCGGCACTCCTGCGCAAAGTATGCGGCAAGCGCCTCCGCGTGCGGGGAAGGGCACATATAGGCCAGCCCAAAGGCGTTCACGTACTTCGCCTTTACGCCCGCCAAGCTTGGGTGGCGCTCCAGCGTCTGGTAAAAATACTCCCGGTCGCCTTCGCGCAGCGTCACGCCAAAATGGCAGATGGCAAAGCGCCCGCCTGCGGCGGCGGTGCTCTCCAGCAGCGCGTGGATGTTCTCCCGTGTGTCGGTCAGGAAGGGCAGCATGGGGTTGAGCCACAGCCCGGTGGGCACGCCCGCCTGTGCCAGTGCGCCCATGGCGGCAAAGCGCTCGGCAGGGGGCGGCGCGCCGGGCTCCAGCAGGGCGGCCAGCGCGGCATCCGCCGTGGTGATGCTGAAGGCGATGCAGCTATAGCGCTGCCGCGCGATGGCTGCCAGCACATCCGCATCCCGCGCGATCAGGGCACTCTTGGTGGCCATGACAACGCCAAAACCGTAGCGCAGCAGCAGCTGCAATGCGCCGCGCGTGACCTGCAGCTTTGCCTCCAGCGCGTTGTATGCATCAGTGGCCGCGCCCATGCTCACCACCCCAGCGCGCTTCTTGCCGCGCAGCTCCGCATCCAGCGCGGGCAGCGCCCCCGCCTTGACGCGCACCTGATCAAAATTGGCAATGCCGTAGCACACGCTGCGGGTATCACAATAGGCGCAACCATGGTTGCACCCGTGGTACAGGTTGAGCGTAAAATCCGAGCGGAAAAAATACCGCTCGTCACTGCGGCCGGGGGTCAGCAGTCGCTTGAAGGGTACATCGGGCACAGCAATGCTCCTTTCGGGCAGGGCGGGGCTGGAGCGCAAAGGTTGCCCTAACCGCGGCAATGGCGGCGGCATGGATGGTTGCGCATGGGCGACTGACCGGGCAGGCGGGCGCAACCGGCACCAGCGCAAGGCGCTGTTCACTAAAGGTTTGCGCCCATGCCGGGCAGGGTGCATGCGTGCCAGCCCTCGCCCCCCCAAAAGCAGCACCCTTGTATGGGATGCGCGGAGGGGTTGGCGGATCGCTGCCCTGCATAGTATAGCAAAAGAAACAGCGGGGCACAAACCCCGCCGCATGGCGCCTGCACCGGGCGGCGCAACCCGCCTGCCACGCGGGGGCAATCGCCTGCGCGCTGCATGGCCATGGTGCCGCCGTGCCTGCGCGCGGCGCAGGCTCACCGCATCATCTGAAACCGCAGCAGCAGGGTCACGACCACTGCCATGAGCACCCACAGGGCAACGGTCAGGTTGCCCGTCCATTTTGCGTCCATCCAATCCCTCCCGGCTCCCTCATCACAGCCGCAGCCGTGTGTCGCTGCCCGCAAAATGCCGTGGCGGCGGGCGGGGGCGACCCCTGCACATCAAACGAAACACACCCGCGTTTGCCTGCATGTTGTGGCGCAGGCAAGGCTGTGCTATAATCACAGGCAATCAGGAGGCGATGGCGCATGGCGGAACATACCCTGCGGCGCGGGCAACTGGCTGGCAATGCCGATACGGATTGGCTCAAACTGGTGGCACTGGTTTTTATGATGATCGATCACCTTGGGGTGGCGCTGTTTGGCAATGCGGCGGAAATGCGCATGCTGGGGCGCATCGCCATGCCGGTGTATGCCTGGTGCCTGGTGGTCGGCTGTGTCTATACCCGGGATATGAAGCGCTACGCCCTTCGGCTGCTGACCATGGCGGTCATCTCCCAGCCCATCAACATGATCGCGCTGGGCAACACATGGGGCAAGCTGAATATCCTGTTCCTATTTACCCTGGCCGTGCTGGTGATCTACGGAATCCGGATGCGCTGGCACCTGAGCCACATCTGGGCGCCGGTGCTGGGCTTTGCGCTGCTGGGCTTCCTCAATGTGGATTATGGCTGGCGGGGGCTTGCGTTCATCCTGCTTTTGTACATGGCGCGCAGCACCCCGGCGGGGCTTGCGGCACTGTTTCTGGCCTACAGCGCCTTCTGGGGCGCGGGGTATAGCGCCATCAACAGCATTGCGGGGGTGCCGCTGACCTTTTTGAGCTGGCCGGGGGTGGGCGCGGTGGCCGCGCCGTTTTTCCGGATGCAGGGGCTCATGGTGTTTGCGCTGCCGTTTATCCTGATCCCCACACACACAGGCATCAAATTGCCCAAATGGCTCGGGTATGGGTTCTACCCGCTGCACCTGCTGGTGATTTTTGGCCTGCGGGTGCTGGGCGGCGCGGACACGGCGCAGCTGCTGGCCGGGCTGACCCGGTGGTGAGCCGGCCGCAACACCTTGAGGGGATGGATCATACGCGCAGTTCTGCGCTGTGGCGCGGGATCCCCGCTGCATGCGCTGTGAAACACGCTACGCGGCCGCATACCGCGGCCCATGCTGCAATCAAAAAGCTGGATCGGGGGAAATTGTTTTCCCCCGATCCAGCTTTTTGGCAGCCCAAGGCTTAGGCGCCGATGCCGAAAGCCCGGGCAAACAGCTTGTAAAACAACAGCGATACCCATGCATACAGGCACAGAAACTTAGCGGATGTCACCCGCGCGGCCAAACGAGCCAGCCCGTCCCTGCGCGCGGGGTAGGCGCGGTACACGCGCAGCAGCAGGATGTTCTCCAGTGTGTCCAGTACGGCGCGGGCAATGGCGATGATGCCCATCAGGATATACAGCCGCGTCGCGGGGCCATCCACATTCAGGTCGATGGACAGCATTACCCCCAAAAAGCAGAGGATAAAGCCAAAATCCAGCATCCAGTAGCGCTTCATGCGCGGGCGATTCTCCTGCCCCAGCTGATCCATGGCCTCATACAGCGCATCCGGCGTGTAGTGAAAACGCATGTCCGGCATGCGAAACTCCCGGCCGTTCACCTGCACGCGGCGCGGGCTTTTCCGGCTCATGTCCATCAGAAAATAGAATAGACCCATCCCGCAGGCCACCACCAGCGTCAACAGCGATTGCAGAAAATTCATTTCGCATCCCCTTCCTCATGCCCGCGCAGGCACGGCTTGTGCCGCCCCGCGCCGGACGTGCGCCCGTTGCAAAGCCCGGCGGCGGGTTGGCGGCCGGGCTTGCATCGTTGCATGGGTGTAGCATACAACCAGGATGGGGTGTTCGTCAAGCACAGGTTTGCAGGCGCGGCGGGCTACGCCTGCACGCCGATGCGGGTGCAGGGCGCGCTGCCGTTTTGCAGCGCGCGGATGTGGTGGCGCGCATGCCCGATGATCACCTGACTGCCGTGTTCGGCGGCGCGCAGGGCATAGGCCAGCTTGGCGCGCGCGCCGTTGGCGCCGGCGCGGCTGGCACCCTCGCAGTGGGTCATGAGCTCCGTGACCTTCACGCGCAGCGCTTCAATGTCAGGGGCAAACACCTCCCGCACCAGCGTGGTGGGGTCGTCCTTATCAAGGTAAATGCCCTCTGTGGTCGTGAGCAGGATGAGCATCTTGGCGCCCACCAGCGAGGCGACCACCGCGGCCGTCTCGTCGTTATCCACACACTCTACCACGGGGCCGCTCAGCGCGCGGCTGGCCAGCTCCATCTTGCGGTTTTCCTCATCGCTCACCGGGTCGTTGTAGTTAATGATGGGGATGCACCCCTGATCCGCCGCGCGCATGAACAGCTTGAGGATATGCTCACGTTTTTGCGGGTCGTTAAAGTGCGTGTGCTCCACCAGCACCTGCCGTACGCCAAACTCCGGGCGCACAAAGCGCCGGTAGTTATCCATCAGGATAATCTGCCCCTGCGCGGCGTAGTCGGTTTTGTCCTGCTCGGGATCGCCGTGCAGCTCCACCCCCGTACGGCGGATGTAGTCCAGGCGGCCGATCTCCGTTGCGCCGCTGGTGATGAGCGCCATGCCCGGGCGCAGATCATCCCCCAGGCGCTGAAAAATGTTGTAGTCCAGCGCGCCGTCTTCCTTTTGGATCAGCCCCATGCTGCCGATTTTAATGACCAGATCAATGGGTTTCAAGGGCAGGTTCCCCCTCTTTGATTGTCAGGTTGCGGATCCAGGTGCGTCCCATAAAGTGCGGGATGCCGATGACCATTTTGACGATCTCCTCACTGAAGGAGAGCAGGTAGATATACTCAACCGGCCAGTGAAGCACATAGGTGGCGATGGCGCACAGCGGCACGCCCACCAGCCACATGCTGCCCACGTCCAGCTTGAGGCTGAACACCGTGTCCCCGCCGCTGCGCAGGATGCCCACCACGTTGATGCAGTTGAACGCGCGAAACCACATCGTCAGCGATCCAAACAGCAGGATCACGTTGGCCTTCTGGATTACCTCCGGGGAAAGGCCGCCGTACAGCGAGAGGATGGGGCTGCGCAGCAGGATCATGACCCCGCCCAGCACCACGCCAGCCAGCATCGCGCCCGCAATGAGGCGCTTGCCGTACAGGTAGGCTTCGTCCTTGCGGCCTGCACCCAGCGTTTTGCCGATGATGATGGCCGTTGCGTGCATCATGCTGAAGATGAACACCCACACCAGACTGTCGATGTTGTTGCAGATGCCGGTGGCGGCCACGGCCGCATCGCTCATGCTGCCGTAATACACGCCGTACATGGTCACGCCCAGCGCCCACAGCCCTTCGTTGAACACCACGGGCATGGCGGTTTTGATGAACTGGCGCAGCAGCGCCGCGTCCCGCACAAACATCTGTGCCAGCGGCGCGCCGGCGGGCAGCTTTTTGCCATAGGCAAACAGCAGGGTGATGAGCAGCTGCACGCCTGCAGCGATGTTGGTGGCCACCGCCGCGCCGTACACGCCCATGGGCGCAAAGCCGAAGTGACCGTAAATGAACGCGTAGTTGAGCACCGTGTTGGTGGCGATGCTCGCCACCCCCGCAATGAGCGGGATGTAGGTCTTTTCCCCGGCCTTGATGCAGGCGGCAAATACCATGTTCACCGCCATGATGAGGTAGCTGGGCGCAACGGTGCGCAGGTAAATGATGGCGATGCCCCGGCTTTCCCCCTCCGGCAGGAAAAAGGAAACGGGAATGTGCGGCGTGAAAAGAGCCGGCAGCGTGAACAGCAGCGCGATGCCCCCGGATGTGAGCAGCGTTAGCCCCATGACCTTGCGCATGCCGCGCACATCCCCCGCGCCCCAGTACTGGCTCATGAAGATGGCGCCGCCCGATACCGTGCCAAACGTGAACAGCTGAAACAGAAACGTGAAGCGGTTGGCCTGCGTGACAGCGGCATAGGCCGTATCGCCCAGGCCGGATACCATCAGGCTGTCGATAATGTGCAACGATGCGCCCACCAGCTCTTGCACCACCATGGGGATGGCAACCATCGCCACCCACCGGACAAAGGGTTTATCCCATACAAAACAGGAGCGTAAAAAGGCCGTGAGCCTTTGGGTGTATGTTTTTGTGATCATGTTGCCAACTTTCCTCCAAACCCCGCAGTTTCGGGGGGAATGGAGCCGCGCGGCGCTGCGGCCGCCCTGCGCCTGCAAAGCGGCCCCGGCCTGCGCCGCCTTGTGTGGCGCGCAGGGGGTGCCGTGCGGCTCCTTAATAGGTGTAGATACGGAACAGGTTCACATACCCGATGGAGGTATCATAATCCCATTCCAGGTTTTCCGTGCCCGCGCACTGGGCGATGTAGGCCATCAGGCTGGGCCATGGCTCCGGGTCGGTGCTGGCCAGCAGCACGTTGTCCCGCAGGAAGATGGTGCCATCCAGCGCCGTGATGCCATACTTGGTCAGCATGCGCCGCCAGCTGGGGGTGTGCACCGGATAGCCGCCCCAGAACATCACATTGCCGGCCAGCCCCTGCGATGGCGTTTGCGGGAACAGGCGCGTATCCCCCAATTGGGACAGGTCGTGGATGAACAGGGTATCGGGGTTTTCCAGCGCGTAGGCATCCAGATCTGCGATGTTCACGCTGGAATAATCCATGGTTTCCTCGCTTACGGGCGGCTGCACAGCCTTGGCCATGGTCAAAGCCGCCTGCGTGGCGAACCAACCGCCGCACAGCAGCGCTGCACACAGCAGCACGCTCCCTGCCAGGCGTGGCAGGCGCTCTGCAAGTTTTGGCTTGGCCGGAGGCTCCTGCCCGGATCGCGCATCCCGGGTGGGGATGGCGGCGGCGTGGGGCGCGGCGGGGCTTCGCCCGGCGGACGCAGCGCGGGCAACGGATGCCAAAGCGTCGGGCGCATCGGGCTGCATCGTGTCAGGGGTCAAAACGGATGCGCTGGCCTGTGCAGAAGGCGCGCCCTCCGGTGCCTGCGGGGGGATTGGGGTGAGCCCGGCCATGCTGGGGGAAGCATCCCCGGTGCGCATGGCCCCGGCCTGTGAAAGCTGTGGTGGCAAAGGGCGGTCCAGTGCCCCTGCCAAGGCGGCAAACACAAATGCGGCAAAGGGGTAGAGCACGCTGGCGGCGGCACGCATGGGCAGCCTGCCGCTGAAGGCAAGGTATGCAATCAGGAGCAGGGCACCGGCTGCCGCGCACAACACGGCCAGCGCCGCCAGAAGCGTAAGGCGCCGTAAGTGTGCCAAAGCCAGCAGCGCTGCGGCCGCCATGGCCAGCGCGGCCAACAGCCCGTAGGCGATGGCCGGATAGGTCTGCAGGGTGCTTTGCACGGTGGCGTAAGTCGCGTTGAGGCGATCCGTCAGGGTCAAGGCAGCATCGTCCTGGGCTTGCTGGCGGTTGAGCGTCTGCAAGGCCTCGGTGGTGATGTTATCATCTAAAAAATACCAGTATGTGAACAATGTGAACTCCGGCTCGCTCCAGCCGATCGCCTGAAGGGTCTCCGGGCGGGTGGTGGTGTCAAAATCAGTGTAATCCATGAGTGCGCTGCGCTGCACCTGCCAGTCCAGCAAGGGGCGCGCGTCGCTCAGGCGGATCTCCGCCTCGCGCAGCGCCGCAAACCCGCCAAACAGCAAGGCGGTGGTCAGCATGGCGACCAGCGCCGGCCGGGCCAGTGCAAGGGGCGTGCGCCTGCCAGCAAAGTTGATGCCGAGTTTGCAAAGCAGCAGGAGCACCCAAAAGCACAGCGGCGGCAACACTGAGATTTGCCGCAGAAAATAGCACTGCAGCAGCAGCGCCGTGCTGCCCAGCATGGGCAGGAACACTGCGCCGCGCCTTGAATCCTGAAAATTGACCGTAGAAAGCTGTGCCACTGCCGCCGCGCCGACCAGCGCGGAGGTGGTGGTGAAACTGACCCGGCAGGTCACAAACAGCGCATACCCGGCCAGAAACAGCGCACCCAACAACGCGCCGACCCATGGCCGATGCCCGCGCCGGGTGGTCAGCTGCACCAGGCTTTTCACGATCACGACCTGCGCCAACCACAGCAGGGCAAGTTGCAGGATGGAAAACCACGCCACGCCCGGGAACAGCTTGGCCAGCGCAAACAGCGGCCATGCCAGCGCCGTGTGCACGATCATGCTGAAGGTGGCGGGCTCGCCCCCCTCATAGCCCATGAAGGAGCGCAGGATGGGCGCATCGTCACTGCCGATGTATTGGTAGGAGGAAAACACAGCCAGCAGCGCAAACAGCAGCGATGCCAAGAGTACCCCGATCAGCCAGGGGGTCAGGGCGCGGATGGTGCGGGTGTTGCGTTGCATGCAAAATGCCTCCTTTGGTCGTTAGGTTTGCCTGCCCGCCCGGTTACGGCGCGGCAACGGGCTGCGCCGCGCGCAGGCGGATCACGTACAGGTTCCCGGCGCGCCCGGCCGCATCCGCCACCACAGGGACGCCGGCGCGCTCCGTCAGGTAAGCCAGCAGCTCAGGCTGCGGCGCGGGCTGGGCGCTCAGCAGCCGCACATCCTCCCCTAGGAGCGCGGTGATGGAGAAATCCAGCCCATCCAGCCCAAAGGCGGCCAGGGTGGCAAGCATTCCAGGAGCGCGGCTGTCCCAGCTTTGCAGCGGGATCAGGTTGGCGGTGCGGGGTGTGGGCGCAAATAGCGCCTTGGGAATGGGCACCGTGCTATCCACAAACAGCAGCTGCCCCGGGTGCGCGGCCGCATAGGCGACGTCCGCCTCCTGAGCGGTGGGGAAATTATCCGCTGTGGGGTTTATGTAGTAACGGGCTGCCGTTTGCGCTGCGCCAGCCATGACGGCCACACAAACCAGTGCCGCGGCTGCAGGCAGCAGCGTGCGCGCGCCGCACCTGCGCGGGAAGCGCTCCAGCACCAGCGCGTAGAGAGCCGCCAATGCCGGGAACAGCACAACGGCCGCGACGCGCCGGGGAAAGCGCCCCTGCAGTGCCAGGTAGCCCAGCAGCAAGGCGGCGGCCAGCAGGATCAAAAGCGGCGCGGCATATCCCAGCACATGCCGCTCGCCGGCGGCCAGCGCGCCCAGGCAGGCAAGCCCGGCCAGCAGGAGTGCGGCCTTCCACCAGTGGGCAAAGGCTTCCGAGGTCGCATCCAGCCGCAAAAAGGCGCGCCATACGCCGCGCAGCATGCCCGGATGATCCTCCTGGGCAGGCAGTGCCTGGTAGCGGGCGTGCAAGGCGGTCAGGGTGGCTTCGTCCATGTTCGCATCCCAGAAATACCAGGTGCGGTACAGGGCAAGCTCCGCGGGCGTCCAGCCGACGGCGGCCAGATCCTCCGGGGCAAGGCGGTTGGTTTGGTCAAAATCCGTCAGCTGAATGCGGGCGCGTTGCCAGCGGAGCAAGCCCTGTTGGTTTTGCCAGGCGATATCCGCTTGCCGCACCAGCACCAAACCGATGCCAATGACCGATACCATCAGCATGAAACGGCGACTTTGCCGAAGCACCCGCATACGCGCGGCCCCGGGGAGCATGCACACGCGGATGGCCGCGGCTAACAGCCAGACCGCGAGCGCCGGGAGTGCGGAAACCTGACGCAGCAGATAGCCAAGCAGAATCGGCACCAGTGAAAGTGCCAGACCGCGTGCGCGCCCCTGCGGCGCAGCCAGATCCACAGCGAAGAGCTGCATGATGGCCGCGCTGGCGAGGATCGCGGAGGTCACGGTATACGTGACACTGGTGCTGCCCTCCACCAGAAAGGCGGCCTGAAACAAGAGCGAAAGCGGGATGCCGAGCCAGGCAGGGCGCGCCAACCGCGCCAGCAGCTGCATCAGCGCTTTGGTGACCAGCGCGCTGGCAAACAGCAGCATGGCGGCCTGCGCCACGCCAAACCACGGGACAGCCGGCGCCAGTGTGTACAACCCCGCAAGCGGGTAGGCCAGCAGCGTGTGGATGTGCGTGGAAAAAGGAATCGCCGCACCACCCCAGAACCCGGCGATGGAGCGTGCCAGCGTCACATCATCCAGCAACGCATAGTGTACATAGGTAAAGCGCAGCAGCAGGCCAAACTCCACCCATGCCAGCACCCACCCGCACAGCCACCAGCGTCCGCATGCCCGCCTTTCAGGCACCGACGGGCGCGTAGTCGCGCCCGCATCAGGGTTTCCGCATACGTCATACATAACAGAAAGCATACACACATGCGGCTGAAAAGTCAAGCGGCGCAAGTGATCATTGCGCTTTTTGGGGAAAAGTGGAAGCCTTGGGGGCGGTTGGATCATCCGCCGGGTATATATAGTGGAAGAGATGCAAACGCAAGGGATCATTTGAATTTCTTGCGTAATTTCTTGAAAAAAGGTGTTGACAAGGGAGCGTTACTTTGGTATTATAGTCAAGCTCGCTACTGAGCGCCGAACCTTGAAAATGATACAGAGAGAAACGAACGCAAAGCGC
>LVAR01000039.1 GCA_001604115.1 Clostridiales bacterium Firm_12
CAACGCCAGCCTGAACAACCGTGTGAACCTTGTGAGTGAAAAAGTACGCGTGATGTCACTCAACCAGAAACTAGAAAATTTCACGGTCCTGCATATATCCGATCTCCATGGGGATGAGATGGGGCTCTCGCCGGACATTTGGCGCACGCTTCTCTATGGCAAGGGGTTTTCAGCGGTGGCTATGACTGGCGATATGGTCGGTGCGGAGGGTGATTTTTCCCCGTTGATCTCGCTCATCAAAACCCTGCGGCAAATCAAGGCGGATGTACCCATCTACCTGATTGCCGGGGATGAGGATCCAACGCCCGTGATGGCGACCCTGCACGGAAACCCAGAAGTACTGGCGGATTGGGTGCGCGCCGCGCAGGAGGCAGGCGCGGTGTACCTGGACCGCCCGGTGGCCCAACAGGTGGGCAAGCTGGTGGTGTGGTTTGTGCCGGAATACCTTTATAGCGTGGATGTGGCCGGCATGCAGGATAGCCTGACCCGCCAGAAAGCGGACATGGAGGCGCAGGGCAAGCAGTATGAAGGGGAGGGCGGCGCCAGCTACCGTGCCCTGTGCTACCGTCTGGAGGCCATCGCGGCCAGTGTGGAAGCCATCAAATCCATGACGAAGGATGATTTGCAGATCGCCCTGACGCACGTGCCGCTGGAGGCGGGCTATGTGCGGGAGATGGTCGACTGGTCGCAGAGCGAGGCCATTTTCAGCTTTCGCAGGCTTTCGCTGGTGCTGGCCGGGCACTATGTGGGCGGCCAATGGCGGCTGCCTGGAATGGGCGCGCTGTATGTGCCGGAGCGGGGCTGGCTGGCGGGAGATAACGGGATCGTGGGCATGCAGCGCATCAACAGCATCAGCCAGTATGTGAGCGGCGGTTTGGCTGCAAGCCACCTGTATCCCATGCCCGGGCGGCTGTTCAATCCCCCGAGCATCAGCCTGCTTTCCTACACGGCGCGCATCGAGTAGGGGGCACGGCGCTTTTGCTTGACGGCTGTGCCGGGACAGGATACAATGGTCATGCTTTACGCGCGTAACCATATATCCATACAGGACTCTTACCTCGTGCGTGAAGCCGATACGACGGCTTTGCCGTGCACGAAAGGATGGAGACCTTATGTTCGGAATCCGCCACGAAGGGCGGCGCGTCAAAAAGATGGATCCCATCGTACAAATGACGCCCTATCTGATGCCAATGCGATGTGACGCGCAGGTTTTTTTGCAGCACGATGTGGATTATGAAACGCTGGCGCGCTACATTGCCGATAAGTCCCGCAAGGAAGGGGTCAAGATCACGTTTTTGGAGATCATCATTGCGGGGTACATCCGGGCGGTGTCGCAGGTGCCGGAAGTGAACCGGTTTGTGATGAATAAGCAGTATTACAACCGTAAGGAGCTTACCTGTGCCATGACCATCCTGCTGGATACGCCGGATGGCAGCATCCAGGAAAACGTGATCAAAGTGCGCTTTGACCCCAGCGATACCATTTATGATGTGCAGGCGCGTTTGCAGGCCAAGATCGCGGCCAACCGCAAGCCGGAGAAACCCAGCTTTGCGATGAAACTGGCCGGCGGGCTGCTCAAGGTGCCGGGGCTGGTGACCGGGGTGGTCGGCGTGCTTAAGTTTCTGGATCGCTATGGCCTGATGCCCGGCATGATCATTGACGAGCTGCCATTCCACAGCAGCATGTTCATCACCAACAACGCCTCCATCGGGCTGCACAGTGTGTACCATCACATTTATAACTTTGGCAATGTGGGCATGTTCCTTGGGCTGGGCACGCCTGAACGCGGCTATACGGTGGATGCCAAGGGCAACCCCAAGCGCTGGTGCACCCTGCCTATCGGCATCACGGTGGATGAGCGCGTGTGCGGCGGTGCGGTGTATGCCAAGCTGTTTGCGTGGATGAAGCGCTGCATGAAAAACCCGGAGCTGCTGGACACACCGCCGGAAACCGTCTACTACAATGACCGTGCGGAATTCCACGAACCCAAGCCGGAAAACGCGCATCAGCCTGCTGCCAAGGCAGAGGCGTGAATTAACGCGCTACGATTGTCAAACAGGCCGGGCTACAGTAGCCCGGCCTGTTGCAACCCCCGCCGCAGCGGAAAAGGGTCAAGGGTGAAAACCCTTGCGGAGTTTGGGGTGGAACCCCAAAGCCACGCATCGCAGCACGCCCAAGCAAGCGAACAGCCCGAAGGGCGATGGGGCGAGCGGTGGCAGCACATAACTGTGCACCGAGGAGATTCACTCCGCCTACCCCCGCCGCAGCGGCAAAGGGTCAAGGGCGAAAGCCCTTGCGGGGTTTGGGGTGGAACGCCAAAGCCACGCGCCTCAGCACGCCCAAGCGAGCGAACAGCCCGAAGGGCTATGAGGCGAGCGATGGCAGCACATAGCTGTGCACCGAGGAGAATTACTCCGCCTACCCCCGCCGCAGCGGCAAAGGGTCAAGGGCGAAAGCCCTTGCGGGGCTTGGGGTGGAACCCCAAAGCCACGCGCCTCAGCACGCCCAAGCGAGCGAACAGCCCGAAGGGCTATGGGGCGAGCGATGGCAGCACATAGCTGTGCACCGAATTGATTCGGTTTCCCTGATGCACCAGAGGTAAGCAAGTACGCAACATCAGAAGGAAAGCGGCGTATGTTTCCTGCAAGCCATGCAGGCAAGCTGCACACACTGGGGCGTCATGCGGTGTCTGTTACGGATATCTTCGTACCAGTCCGAACATTCTACAAAATCGCTTGCATAATGCGCGGTTTTTTGATATCCTTTTGCGTAGCATTTTGGAGGAGGAAGCATATGAAGGAGTTGCGCGACGCGATCCTGGAGCAGGGGTTCGGCATCGGACATGATATCGTCAAGGTGGATATGTTCCTGAACCACCGCCTGGACATCGCACTGCTGAACCATATCGGTCAAGCCTTTCATGAGGCCTTTGCGGATGAGCAGGTGGATATGATCCTGACCATTGAGGCCAGCGGCATTGCGGCGGCCATTACCACAGCGCAGGCGTTTGGTGATTTGCCCGTGATTTTTGCCAAGAAGAGCAAAACCACCAGCACCATGAACAACGATGTGTACGAAGCAAAGGTGTATAGCTTTACCCACAAGACGGAAAACTATATTCGCATTGCCAAAAGCTACCTGCCCAGCGGCGTCAATGTGCTCATCATTGATGATTTTCTGGCCAACGGCGAAGCGGCCGAAGGCCTTGCCGAGCTTGTGCGCCAAGCTGGCGCGCATGTGGCGGGCATCGGCGTTTGCATTGAGAAAGGTTTTCAGGCAGGCGGCCAAAAACTGCGCAATGAGGGCTACAAAGTGGTATCGCTGGCAACGGTCACCGGCATCGAGAACGGCAAGCTCATGCTGGCCGGGGGCGAAGCGCAGGCTTGACCACGTCATGTACCTGTGATATGATTGGCCTGTAACCAAATCCATTTGATTTTAGAACGGAGCTGAAAGGATGCGCCATTAACCCTGCCAGACCCTGATGCATAAAGGGAGTGCAAGCAGAGCGCCGCAAGCGCGTTTGTTTGTGTTGGCAGGAAAGCGCAAGCCGAAAGGCTCTGTTTTCTTTTGCGTTTTTTTGTCGCTCCCGTGACGAGAACGGAGGCGTTGCCCATGGCTTTGATCCAATGTACGAATGTAACCTTCGCCTATGAAGGCAGTTATGATGATGTGTTTACCGGGCTCACTTGCCAGCTGGACACAAGCTGGCGCTTGGGGCTGATCGGCCGCAACGGGCGGGGTAAGACGACGCTTTTGCGTCTGTTGGCAGGGCAGCTGCAGGCGCAGGGTACTGTGCACATGCCCTTGACCCCTGCGCTGTTTCCCTTTGCCATCACTGCGCCGGACATTCCCGCGCAGGCAGTGGCGCTCTCGTTGGCGCCGGATGTGCCGGCATGGCGCCTGGGGCTGGAGTTGGAGCAGATGGGCATGGCGGAGGAAGCGCTTGCGCGGCCTTACCGCACCTTGAGCCGCGGCGAGCAGACCAAGGTGCAGTTGGCGGCCTTGTTTGCCCGGGAGGATACTTATCCCCTGATCGACGAGCCGACCAACCACCTGGATATGCTTGGGCGCGCGCTGGTTGCGGATTATCTGGCTACCAAGGACGGGTTTTTGCTGGTGAGCCATGACCGCGCGTTTCTGAACCGCTGCATCGACCACACGCTGGCCATCAACCGCAGCACCGTGCAGGTGCAGCGCGGTAACTTTGATACGTGGGAGCGGGAATTTACCCGGAAAAATGAGCATGAGCAAGCCAGAAACCAGCAGATCAAAAAAGATGTCGCCCGCCTGACGCAGAGCGCGCGCCAGAAGGCGGAATGGAGCCAGCGCACTGAAAAGGCGAAATACCACGTCAAACCCAGCGAGGCTGCCGTAGCGGATCGCGGCTACATTGGCGCACGTGCGGCCGCCATGATGAAGCGCTCGCTGGCGGTACAAGCGCGCATAGATCAGCAAATTGAGGAAAAGCAAAGCTTGCTCAAGGATCTGGAGCGTGTGGGAGAACTCAAGCTCACGCCGCTCACACACCCCAAGCGTGTGCTGGTGGAGGCGCGGGATGCCGCCGTGCGTTATGACGGCCGCACCGTGTGCCAGCATGTGACCTTCACGCTGGAGCGCGGTGCGCGCATCGCGCTCACGGGTCGCAATGGGGCTGGCAAGAGCAGCATCCTGAAAGCATTGCTGGGGCAAAGCGAGGCACTGGTAGGGGATGTGCATATCGCCAGCGGCCTGAAGGTTAGCTACGTGCCCCAATCCGCCGAGCATGTGCAGGGAGATCTGCGGATGTGGATTGCCGAGGCCGGGGTGGATGAAACGCTTTTCAAGGCCATCCTGCGCAACATGGATTTTGGCAGGCAACAGTTCGACAAGGATATCCGTCAGTACAGCGAAGGGCAGAAGAAAAAACTCCTGCTGGCGCGCAGCTTGTGTGAGCAGGCACACTTGTATGTGTGGGATGAGCCGCTCAACTATATTGATGTTTTCAGCCGAATGCAGATCGAGGAGCTGATTCTGGCAGCCCAGCCAACACTGATTTTGGTGGAGCATGACCGTGCGTTTTTGGAGCGGGTGTGCACCCAGACGGTGGACCTGGATGCGCTGCACTGCCAGGGATAGCCGGCGTTCAAAGATCCCTGAAGCACTAACACCCAAAGCCCTCGCTCCTGTACCGGGGCGAGGGCTCAGACATTCGATAAATCCCGGATCGTTGCTGTCACCGCTCGCCTCACAGCCCTGCGGGCTGTTCGCTTGCATGCGCTATAGGTTGAGCCATAAGTCTTTTTGGGGGGGTCACCCCAGACCCTGCCAAGGGATTTTATCCCTTGACCCCCCCTTTTTGACTGCCTGAGCCCTGCTCCTGTACCGGGGCGAGGGCTTTGGGATGCGCAGGGAGCAGTCACGCAGAGCCAAAGGCGGTCTGTAATATGCATTGTTTGCATCAGCAGGCAGATCCTGCATGCCGCAGTTACAGGATAACCGCCTACGGTCGAGCCGGCACACAGGCCGGGAACAACCGCCTTGGCGCGCGCTGGGCATACGCCACGCGCCGCTTGCCAATGACGACTGCGCTGTGCTAGAATATACCAAACACAAGCGACGGGAGCGGTTTGGTTGTACCATGCAACTAAAACGTTTTCGTTTCAAGGAGGAACCATCATGCAGTATGGCTACTTTGACGAGGATGCGCGTGAGTATGTGATAACCGACCCCAACACACCCGCCCCATGGGCCAATTATCTGGGTTCGCCGGAGTATGGCGCGATCATCACCCAGAATGCCGGGGGGTACAGCTTTGTCAAGAGCGGGGCGGCAGGGCGCATCCTGCGCTACACTTTTAACCAGTTTGACGAACCCGGCCGCTACCTGTACCTGCGGGACGATGCCACCGGAGATTACTGGTCCGCCACATGGAAACCGGTTGGCAAGCCGCTGGAGCAGTTTCAGACGGAGTGCCGCCACGGAACGGCCTATACGACCATTAACAGTTACTATGCAGGCATCCGCAGCAGCGCTGCTTACTATGTGCCCATGGGCAAGGCGCATGAGGTGTGGCGGCTCACCCTCACCAACACGGGGGATGCGCCGCGACGCATTTCCGTCTTTGGCTATTGCGAGCTGACTAACGATAGCCATTATGAGCAGGATCAGGTAAACCTCCAATATACGCAGTTCATCAGCCGTACGGAGTTCCACGCCGATCACATTCTCCAGCGCATCAATGAATATTGGGAGCCGCGTGCGGATGGCACAACCGGCAAGGAGCGTGCATTTGGTCTGGTGGGCGCGCCCATCACCAGCCATACCGGCCGCCGGGAGGCTTTTTTGGGGAGGAACCGTTTCGATGCTCCGGCCGGGGTGCTGGCAGGGCGCTTGGATGGCAGCGCTTGTTACAACGGTAACCCTTGCGGAGCGTTGCACACGGCGCTCACCCTTGCGCCCGGGGAAACGCGCACGCTGGTTTTCCTCCTGGGACAAAAAACCGAGGCGGAAGCACGCGCGCTGATGGATACGTACGCCCATGACCCTGCCGCTGTGAGCGATGCGGAGCTGGCCGCCCTCAAAGCATACTGGCACGCCCAGCTTGGCGGGCTGTCGGTGCATACGCCGGATGCGCGCTTCAACGCGATGGTGAATACCTGGAATGCCTTCCAGTGCTATACCACCGTGGTGTGGAGCCGCGCGGCGTCCCTGATGTACTGCGGGCAGCGCAACGGCTACGGCTACCGCGACACCGTGCAGGATATCCAGGGCATCACGCATTTGGATCCCCAACTGGCCAAGGAGCGCATCAGCTTCATGCTGTCGGCGCAGGTGCATCATGGGGCAGGGTTGCCGCTGGTCAAATTTACGCATGACCCCGGCCATGAGGACACCCCCGAGCAGGAAAGCTACGTCAAGGCTACCGGGCATCCGCACTACCGCGCGGACGATGCGCTGTGGCTGTTCCCCACAGTGTATAAATACATTGCCGAAACGGGTGACCTGGCCTATTTGGATACGGTGATCCCCTATGCGGATCGGGAGTCGGGCACGGTACGGGATCACCTCAAGCGCGCCATCGACTTTAGCATGCACCACCTGGGGCCGCATGGCATGCCCGCCGGCCTGCATGCGGATTGGAACGATTGCCTGCGCCTGGGCGAGCAGGGGGAAAGCACCTTTGTGGCTTTCCAGCTTTATTACGCCATGCGCCTGATGCTGGAGCTGTGCCAGGGGGATGCGGCCTACACCGCTTATCTGACGGAGGAAAGCCGGAAACTGCTGCATATTTTGGACACCGCCTGCTTTGAGGGGGATCGGTATATCCGGGGTTTCACCGAGGGTGGGCAAGTGATCGGCAGCCGCAATGACCGCGAGGCTTCTCTGTGGCTCAACCCGCAGAGTTGGGCCGTCATCAGCGGCGCAGTGAGCGGCGCAAAGGCAGCCGACATTATGGAAACTGCCTACCGCGGACTGAACACCCCCTATGGGCTGATGCTCATGTACCCAGCCTACCGCCATGAGGCATTTGACGGGGCGCGCATGCTGCTGTTCAACCCCGGCGCCAAGGAGAATGCAGGCGTGTTCTGCCAGCCGCAGGGCTGGGCGATTTTGGCGGAAGCGCTGTTGGGGCATGGCGAGCGCGCTTATGAAATCTTCACGGAATCCTCTCCGGCTACCTTCAATGAAGATGCGGATCGGCGGGTGATCGAGCCGTATGTGCACGGGCAGTTCATCGAAGGGGCAGAAAGTCCCTTTGCGGGGCGCGCACATGTGCATTGGCTCACGGGCACGGCATCCACGGTCATGGTCGGCTGTGTGGAGGGCATTCTCGGCCTGCGCCCCACGCCGGAAGGCATCGTGATCTCCCCGGCTATCCCGGCGGCGTGGGACGGATTTACCATGCGTAAGGTGTTCCGCGGCAAGGTGCTCACCATCACGGTGGATAATGTGGCGCATCGGGAAAGCGGCGTGACAAGATTGCTGCTCAACGGCCGGGAACACGAGCCCGGGCTGATCCGGATGGCGGAATTGGCTGCCGAGAATGACGTGATTCTTGTGCTCTAAGGCCAGAGGAGAAACGAACCGAATCACATCGGTATCTTGTCCATTCGGTTGCTGCGGCAAAGGGTCGAGGGCAAAACCTTTGCGGGGTGTGAGGGCGGAGCCTTACAACCCGATGCCGGGGCAACCATCCCTGCAGCAATCGCGCAACGGCTATCGGGCGTCGGCAACAGCATATGGCATACATCCGGTAACACCTATAAAACCGCCCGGCACATTGTGCCGGGCGGTTTTATAAGTGTATTGCGCAGTCCCTTACAGGACAGTCACGGCCAGGCGCCAACCGGTGCCGGCGGTCTGCTCGCTCACGGTAAAGGCGTAGCTAGTCTGGTTTGCACCTTCAACGTCAAACCACTGCTGGCCATCAAAGGTATATTGCCACTGCAGGGACAGCTTCTGCCCTTCATAGCCAGTGAGGGTGGCAGTCAGGGTCACGGTATCGCCCAGAGAAAGGGTGCCGGGCATATCCATTTTGATGGAAACGCTGCGCTGCACTGGGGCGGCCGGCTGCTCGGTGGCCTGCTCAGTGGGCTTGGGCTGTTGGCTGGCAGCAGGCTCGGCTGCGGCGGGCGTTGTGAGCGGGGCTTGTGCTGTGGTGGCAGGTGCTTGCGTTTCCGGCACTGCGGTGGCCGGAGCTTCGGTGATGGCTTCGGTGGCTTCACTCTGGGTGGCCTGCACAGCCTGCGTGGCGGCGGGCGCTTCCTGGGTGGCTTCCGGCGCTGCATCTGCCTGCGGGGCGGAGCTGGTTTCTAGCGGAACGGGCGTTGCCTCCACCACAAATGCGGTAGGCTCGACCGATGCGATTGGGGTTGTATCTTGTGCGATCGCAGTACTCAGCATGCCTGTCAAAAGGAGTACCATGAGCGTCACAGTGATCAGTTTCCGGCTCTTCATGTGTTATCCTCCATTTCCCATGGCATGGTATGTTCTGAGTATACCTTCCTATGGTTACACCGGGAGTTACATATCGGGAAAAGTGATGGAAAGTTTTGAGAGGATCCGGCCGCACTACTCGAAACCCTTATTTTGCAAAGGAATTCTTGGTATTGCTTGTGCTGCGACATTTGCCGGGTTACATGACCGGAGTGAAGCCAGCCACGTCCTTCCGCGCTAATACATACCCTGCATGCCCATTGGAACAGTTTACGCAGGCACAGGTCGGTTTGAGAAATGGTGTAACAGTCCCGCAAAGGCTGTGGGAGCCTTTATCCGGATTCAGGCACACGCGGGGTAAGAATCAGGTTTAGCGGCCAGGGCATTTGGGTATTACAACACTATCCGTACATCAAGAAAGGAAGCGAACCGCGATGCCTTGCACCGTAACTGTTACCGGGGGGATCATGGAGCAGCAGGAGATGGATGCCTACATCCAGCGTGCTGCTGAGAAATATGGCAAAGAGCCGCGCCATATTGATATGAAAATCGATGGCGATGAAGTAGAGCTGCTGTATGATTTCGGAGCGCAGAGTTTTCAGCGCATCCGGCGCATCACAGGCTATCTGGTGGGCACGCTGGATCGCTTTAACAATGGCAAACGTGCCGAGGAGCATGACCGCGTCAAGCACTCGATCAACGGCTGAAAGGCCTCCTTTGCGCACACCGCCAAACAGAAGGGAAGTCCGGGGCTTATGCCCCGGACTTCCCTTCTGTTTGGCGGCTGTCAAATTTGGGAGTTAAAAATGTTGCGCAGATTGTAGACCACGTTGCTTTCATCCGCCTTGGTGCTGCTGGCCTCGTTCACGCCGCTCAGCACGGCCAGACCGCTCATATCCGCGCCATCGCCGTAGCCGATGGTATGCACCGGGATGCCCAGCCCACGCACGACCGGGATGATCTGATCCAGCGGATAACCGCGGTTTTGCACCCCATCACTCAGCACAAACAGCAGGAGCTTGGCGTTGGGCAGCTCAGTTTTCTGCGCCAGTAGCAGGCGAACGCCCTCCAGCACTGCATCGTAGGTGGCGGTGCCGCCTCCGGCATACAGATCCTTGACTGCGCCGTTAAAGTAGGCCTTCTGCTTTCCGGTGAACTCATCGATGGGCAGGTTGATGTAGACATCGTCCGCATAGCTGATCAGGCCAATATAGTTACCCTCGCCGATGTACTGCGCCGCGTTGAGCAGAGAGGCTTTGAGCTCCTTGAGCGGCGTGCCGTCCATGCTGCCGGAGGTATCGGCCACAAACACGGCCACAACGGGCTGGCCGCCATCTTTGTTTTCCTTCCAGACCTTCTGGGCGGTATACAGCTGCGCGCCGGACAGGTGCAGCGCTTCACCGGGGAAATCATTCAGGGCGTTGAAGCCGTAACGCACAGCCTCCTGCTGGGAGGCCTCCGTCAGGCAAAAGTCCGTAAACAGCTTAAGCACCTGTTTCTGTTTGTCGGTACAGTTGCCCAAAGCATACACAGGATTGTCGTGCCGCACACCAAAGGGCGTGAAAACATAATCCCGCAGGGTGGGCTCCACGCTGTAGGCCTGATACTCCATGATCATGGCATCCAGCATGCCTTTTTTGGCGCTTTCACGCATTTGCGCGGTGGTATAGGCCACGGGGGGCACCTGCTTTTGGAATGCCAGAAGCTTGTCCACCGCGGTCTGGCTCAGGGGATCGGCGGGGTCAAAGGATTGCAGCATCGCGGTCAAAATGTTCAGCCCTGTGCTGCTGGCATAGGGATTGGTGTAGCCCAGCAGCAGTTTGCCTTCCAGCACTGCGTCCAGGATCTTGCTCAGGGTTACCTCGCCGTAGCTGGCCGTAAAATCTCGATGGGCGTTTTTGCTCATCAGGATGCCGGCGGTATTGCCCGCAATGCGTTTTTCCACCAGCTCATAGCGCACGCCGGAAGCCTTGAGCATTTCTGCCCACAGCTCGTTGGTGGGACTGAACGCCGGGGGCACATATTTCCCGCTGACGATGTACTCCGTCGCCAGCCCGGACGCGATGGGGCGGATGGATACGGAAACCATTTGGCCATCCAGTGTAACGCGCGCCGCGTTGAACTTTTCCGCAATCACGTTAAGCCACCCGTCCATGCCGGCGCCGGCTTTCTCCGTAGATGCGATGATTTCCACATCCACAGCGCCACGCCCGGCAACCCGCAGGGGGTAATTGCTGATATCGGGGAGTTCATCGGCGGGGGAGGCGGTGTCCGCACCGGTGATATCCAGCCGAGGGGGGATCTCGCTCACGCGCACCTTGGTCAGCAGTGCGTCCAGCGTTTGGTCCGCCTGATCCACCGTCAGGGGTTCATCGGCGCTGCAGGCGGTCAGGGCAAAGGATGCCAGCACGAGCGCCGCGCACAGCAGCGCGGCTTTGAACCATGTCTTTGCCATCGTTTTCTCCTTTACTGTTCCAGGCGAATGCCGTCACGGGTCAGGGAGCGGATCACGTCGGTCATGATCTGCAGATCCATGCCATCGCGCCCCGCCTTTTTTTCTTCAACATACTGAACGGTCTCCGTCAGCAATGTTTCGCAGCGATTGAGGATCTCTTCGTTTTCCATGAGGAAAACCTGCATGGCTTGCGCATGCTGCCGGTATACGGCATCCTGCCGGCGTGTGTTCTTCTCCTCGGGATCACACAGCAGCGCACGGTTGATTACCAACACCAGCTTGCGGCATAGGGTCTGCTCCGCATCCAGCAGCGCGCCGGATGCTTGCCCCAGCAGCGCCACATCGTTGCGCTGCAGGATCTCGGCCATCTTGCTCTTTTTACGCCGAATGTTGTCCAGCTGGCTTGCACCCTGTTCCAGCAAAGCGGCCAGCTGCGGGCGCTGCGCCTGAAAGCGCATCAGCTCTGCCCGGATCGCTTCGGGTTCCAGGGGTTGATCCGGCGCAAAGTTAAGCTGCAGGGGTGTGGCGGCTCGCTTGGCGGCGGCACGCCGCGCGCCGAGCAGCAGCCCCACATGCACCGCAATGAACAGCGCGCCCCACAATACCCGCGCCAGCAAAATGAGCCGATCCGCAGAGATCAGGCCGTAGCGGATGATCAGTGCAGTGCGATCCAGCCGCAATACAGCCACCAACCCCGCCAGAAACACCGCTTCCACCAACCAGACCAGGTTGCCGCGCCGTGGCTTCATGTTCATGCGAAATTCGCCCCCATACTAACCTTAGGGCATTAGTATACCATGCTTTTGGCAGGGATACACCCTGCATACGCACACAGTGTCGTTTTTTCTGCTGCAAAGCGGTCAAAGCCATTCCCTGACCGCCGCAGCGCGTAAGGCGGCGAGAAAACTTGTATCAAAAAGGAGGAACCCGAAGGTTCCTCCTGAGGTAAATGCAATTACTTGGCGTATTCCGTGGAGCGCGTTTCGCGGATCACGTTCACACGGATCTGGCCGGGATACTCCAGCTCGCGCTCGATGCGCTTGGCGATGTCCTTGGCCAGGAGCTTGGTGCCCTCGTCGGTCACATCGTCAGGCTTGACCATGATGCGCACCTCGCGGCCGCTCTGGATGGCAAAGCACTTTTCCACGCCCTGGAAGGAGTTTGCGATCTCCTCCAGCTTTTCCAGACGCTTGATGTAGTTTTCCAGGCTCTCGCGGCGTGCGCCCGGGCGCGCGGCGCTGATGGCGTCGGCGGCCTGTACCAGCACGGCCTCGATGGTCTGGGGCTCCACATCGTTGTGGTGGGCAAGGATAGCGTGGATCACATCGGGGCTCTCGTGATACTTGCGCGCCAATTCGCCGCCCAAGGTCACGTGCGTGCCCTCCGCTTCATGATCCACAGCCTTGCCGATATCGTGCAGCAGACCTGCCCGCTTGGCCAGCGCGACATCCGCGCCAAGCTCGGCGGCCATCATGCCTGCCAGGTGGCTGACCTCGATGGAGTGCTTCAGCACATTTTGGCCATAGCTGGTGCGGTAACGCAGGCGACCCAGCAGCTTGACCAGTTCATGGTGGATGCCGTGCTGGTGCGTTTCAAACACGGCCTGATCGCCGGCTTCGCGGATCTGGTTATCCACTTCCTTGCGGGCTTTCTCCACCATTTCTTCAATGCGCGCGGGGTGGATGCGGCCATCCACGATCAGTTTTTCGACCGCGATGCGGGCAATCTCGCGGCGCACAGGGTCAAAGGCGCTCACGATCACGGCTTCAGGGGTATCATCGATAATCAGATCCACACCCGTAGCGGTTTCCAGCGCGCGGATGTTGCGGCCCTCACGGCCGATGATGCGACCCTTCATATCGTCATTGGGCAGGGTGATGACGGACACAGTGCTCTCGGCAACGTGATCGCTGGCGCAACGCTGGATGGCCAGGGCGATGATGTTGCGCGCCTTTTTCTCGCCTTCCTCACGTGCCTTGGCCTCGATATCGCGCACCATGGCGGCGGCATCGTGGTAGGCTTCCTTTTGGATGCGGCCGACGAGCATTTGCAGCGCCTCGTCCTGGGTCATGCCGGCAATGCGCTCCAGCTCTTCATCCTGACGGGCGCGGGAGAGCTCCAGCTCTTCCTCCACGCGCTGCAGCTGTGCGGTGCGCTGGTTCAGCTGGCCTTCGCGGCCTTCCAGGGAATCCTGCTTTTTATCAAGCATCTCTTCACGCTGGATGATGCGGCGCTCACTGCGCTGCACTTCGGCACGGCGGTCGCGGCACTCGCGGTCCAGCTCGGTTTTGAGGCGGAGAACCTCCTCTTTGGCTTCCAGAATGGTTTCCTTTTTGCGTTCATCGGCCTTGCGCATTGCGTCGTCCAAAAGGTTTTTTGCATATTCCTCCGTACGACCGATTTTCTTTTCCGATGTTTGCTTGCGGTACAGGTAACCGCCCATGCAGCCAAGTACTGCCGTGAGCAGCGCAATCAGTATACTTACCAACGGGTTCATGTGACAAACCGGCTCCTTTCGTTTGAAAGTGTTGCTTACTTTTTTGGTTTGGGGCCTTGCCTGGCCAGAAACGGAAAAAAGCCCCCGGGCGTGATGGCCCGTGCGGCTGCTGTTTTCCATATTCAAAGGATGGCGTCATGCCTTTTGCTCCGATGTACGTGGGTACGCGCAAATGCGGGCGATGGTCTGCACCCGTTGACCCGCAAAGCGTTATCGACGCTCAAAACATATACAGAAGGTAGCTTGCGCTGCCTTTCGTAAAAACCCGCCCTCCTGCGCTTTGGGCGCTGCGGAGCAAATGCTCTGCTTTGGCGGGGGGATAGCCGATCCAGGGAATCTATGCCAATAACAGCACGGAATGATCGCATTCATGCGACATTCCAATCAGCCGACAAAGTTATTGTATACTTAGCACAGCCATCTGTCAAGCGATGTAGTGCGGCTTGCGGACACGGCTTGGAGGAGGGCGAATATGGCTGAAACGTAACCATTTCGCGCTGCCGCACGGACAGGAAAGCGTGTAAGGTGGGAGTCACCTGCCCTAAAAAACGCATGGAAACGCAAAAAAATACAAAATGTGTGCATGCAAATGCGAAAACCGCGCACTGCGCTTCCTCGGCCGAAAGCATGCGGTGCGCGGCAAAACAGGTGCGGTGCTGCGGTTCAGCCCTGAGGCGGCGGCTCCGCCTCCGCGGCGCATGCCGGCTCGGCGGGCAGGGCTGCAACCTCTGCGGACTGGGAGTCCAGGGGCG
>LVAR01000040.1 GCA_001604115.1 Clostridiales bacterium Firm_12
CCTGCGCGGTCAGGCTTCCGCCCAGCTCCGCCAGGGTTTCCAGCACGATGGCGCGGACTTCCGCCTCGCCCATGCGCTGGGGCGCAAACTCGCTCCACACCGCCATGCGCGCCTTGGCCTCCTCAATGATGGCGACCCGGTCGGCAGGGGTGGTGTCCAGCGTTTCCTGCGCCTCCTTGATCTCCTTGTATACGACGGCGTTCTCCTCGTCCTCGGTCAGGTCGGCGCGCTTGTCGATGGCCTTGTTCTTCAAGGCGGAAAGCAGCAGGGACAGCGCCTCTTTGCGGGGCTTATCGCCCGCCTTGAGCGCAGCCATCATCGCGGAGCGTACCAGCTCGATCTTGCCCATAGGATTCATCCTTCCTTCCACATCCAAACGGATTGATATTCGCTTTGCAGCCTTGATTATACCACAGGCACGGCCTCTTCGGCAGCTGCCGCCGGGGGCGGCGCGTATTTTTGATTTCTCCCCCGCGGTTGACGCCGCGGCGCCCGGCGGGTATCATAGGCGGCAAGGGAGGTGGCGCAATGCCCGTCACGCTGACGCTCTCGCATTTTGATCCGGAGCAGATCACCCAAAGCGGCCAATGTTTCCGCATGGTGGGGGTGGATGGGTCGACCCATGAGCTGATCGCCTTTGGCCGTTGCCTGCGTGTGACCACACTGGGCGGCGGACGTTACCGCTTTACCTGCACCCCTGCGGAGATGGCCGCGCTGTGGCGCGCCTATTTTGATCTGGATACGGACTATGCCGCCCTGCTGGCCGCCGCCCCGCCAGATGATGCGTTTTTGCAGCAGGCCATCCGGCGCGGGCATGGGCTGCGCATCCTGCGGCAGGAGCCGTGGGAAACGCTGTGCGGCTTTATCCTGTCCCAGCGCAAAAACCTCAAAGCCATCCGCTTGAGTATGGAAACGCTGGCCGCCGCCTATGGCGCGCCCATCCCGGGCAGCGCGCGCAACGCCTTTCCTGCCCCTGCGCGGCTGGCGGCATGCACCGAGGCGGAGCTCCGCGCGCTGGGGCTGGGCTACCGCGCACCCTACATCCTGGATGCCGCGCGCCGGGTGGCCTCCGGAGCGCTGGACCTGGCCGCCATTGCCGCCCTGCCGGACGAGGCCCTGCTGGCCGCACTGATGCAGGTGAACGGCGTGGGCATGAAGGTGGCGGACTGCGTGATGCTCTTTGCCTATGCCCGCTACCGCCGCGCGCCCGTGGACGTATGGATCCGCAGAGTGATAGACCAGGTGTACGGCGGCGCATCCCCCTTTGCGGGCTATGGGGCGTATGCCGGCATTTACCAGCAATATCTGTTTGTGCGCATGCGGGACGGCGATGTGTCGGTGTAACAGGATATGACGCATGTTATCGAAAAAAAACAAAATATCGTTTGGTATTTGACAGGATAACGCAACCGCCCTATCCAAGCGCAATGCAGGAAAAATACAATTGAACGCGTCCCGCCCCAAAGGGACGAACGTTCCGCCCTAAAATCGCTGGAAACGTTTTTACGCAAGGGTTCTCCGCCCATCCCCCTGTGGCCGCAAGGCTTGTATCCAAAAGGTTTTGCGGTTTTTTCCCTGTTGCAATGGCGCAGGTTTGTATGGTAAAGTATCGGTAAAGAACAACGGCGTTCGGTTGTCCCGCTGCGCCTGTTGTGGGTGAAGCGACAACATAAAGACGATGGAGGGTTTCACATGAGAAAGTTCCTTGCGGTACTCCTTTCCATGATGGTTTTCGCTAGCCTGGCCATGCTGCCGGCCTCTGCCGAGGAAGCGGTAACGATGGATACCATCAAACTTGGCTTCATCCACGTTTCCGACCCCAGCGACATGGGCTACACCTACAACCATGACCTGGGCACTCAGCACATGAAAGAGGCGCTTGGCCTGCGTGACGACCAGATCGTCAACAAGTACAACGTGCCCGAGGACAATGCCTGCGCCGACGCCATCCAGGAACTGCTGGACGACGGCTGCAACATCATCTTCGGTACCAGCTTCGGCTTTGAAAACTACATGCTGGCTGCCGCCGCGGAAAACCCCGATGTGGAATTCTGCCATGCAACCGGTTTCCAAGCTGCCGGCAGCGGCCTTGCCAACATGCACAACTACTTCGGCAAGATTTTCCAGGCGCGCTACCTCAGCGGCATCGTGGCCGGCCTCAAGAGCCTTGAAATCGGCAACAACCAGCTGGGCTACGTGGCGGCCATGCCGTTTGCCGAAGTCATCAGCGGCTACACCAGCTTCTACCTGGGCGCCAAGTCCGTCAACCCCGATGTGACCATGAAAGTTGGCTACACCAACAGCTGGAATGATCCCATCATGGAAGCGCAGGTCGCCAAATCCCTGATCGACGCAGGCTGCGGCATCATCAGCCAGCACTGCGACAGCACCGCCCCCGCCACCACCGCAGAGGCCAGCGGCGCCTTCCACGTGGGCTACAACTCCTCCATGATCGCGGTTGCGCCCAACGCCTCGCTCACCAGCGCGGTGTGGGATTGGAGCAAATACCTGGTATTCGCTGTGGAAACCTACCTGGCCGGCGAGCCCATCCCCACTGACTGGGCTGGCGATCTGGAAAGTGGCATGTGCATGCTGAGCGACCTGAACACCGCCATTGTTGCCGAGGGCACCGCCGAGGCTGTGGAAGCTGCCAAAGCGGCGATCATCTCCGGCGATCTCAAGGTGTTCGCAGGCCCGCTGAGCGGCTCCGGCACCAACTTTGACGGCTCCACCGCCACCATCGAGCTGGCTGCGGGCGAGTCCTTCGACGAGTCCGGCACAGCCTCCGCTCCCTCCTGGAACTACATCATCGACGGCGTGGAGATCGTCCAATAATCTCTAGCTTCTTATCAGGCTGTCGTCGCCCACGATGCCCGTCGTGTGCGACGGCAGCCTTCTTCTGGTTTTACACGCCGAACCGACCCGACGGCCGCGCACCAGCGCGGCGCGCGGCCGTCAGTTCAGTTCCGCAAAGGAGTGACGCTGCATTGGAGAACAACGCTGCCGCCATGGGGCAAACCGCCGTTGAGATGCGCAACATTACCAAAACATTTGGGCAGGTCGTGGCAAACGACAAGGTATGCATGTCCCTGCGGCATGGGGAAATCCTGGCCTTGCTGGGGGAAAACGGAAGCGGTAAAACCACGCTGATGAACATGCTCTCCGGCATCTACCTGCAGGACAGCGGAGACATCCTGGTGTGCAACCGCCCGGTGACCATCCGCAGCCCCAAGGACGCCTATGCCTTGGGCATCGGGATGATCCACCAGCACTTCAAATTGGTGGATGTGCTCACCGCAGGGGAAAACATCGTGCTGGGGCTGGATGGCAAGGGTACGCTCAACCGCAGGGAAATCAACCGGCAGGTGAGCGAGATCGCCCAGAAGTACGGGTTTGATATCGACCCCGCTAAAAAAGTGTATAACATGGCCGTGTCTGAAAAGCAGACGGTGGAGATCATCAAAGCGCTCTACCGCGGCGCGGACATCCTGATCCTGGATGAGCCGACCGCCGTGCTCACCCCGCAGGAAACCACCAAGCTTTTTGATGTGCTGCGCATGATGAAATCCCACGGCAAAAGCATTATCATCATTACGCACAAGCTCAACGAGGTGCTGGAGATCAGCGATCGGGTGGCCATTTTGCGCAAGGGCGAATACATCGCCACGGTGGAAACAGCGCAGACCAACCAGCAGGATCTGACCGAGATGATGGTCGGCCGCCGCGTGAAGCTGGAGATAGACCGCCCCGCCGTGCCGCGCGGGGAACGCAAGCTTAATGTCAAGGGGCTCACCTGCGTGAGCCGCGAGGGCGTGACCAAGCTGTCCCATGTGAGCTTTGAAGCCTTTGGCGGGGAGATCCTCGGCGTGGCTGGGGTGGCGGGCAGCGGGCAAAAGGAGCTGTGCGAGGCCATTACCGGACTGCGTCCTTTGGCCAGCGGCAGCATCCACTACCGCTACCACAAAGGCGAAATGGTCATTGAGGAAAACATCGCCGGCATGCGGGCCGATCAGATTGCCCAGCGCGGCGTGTCGCTGGCCTTTGTGCCGGAGGATCGCCTAGGCATGGGGCTGGTAGCCAATATGAACATTGTGGATAACGTGATCCTGCGCAGTTATCAGGACAGCCGCGGGCTGCTGGTGAACCGCAAGAAATACCGCCCCATCTGCGAGCAGATGATCAAAGATCTGGACATTGTGACCCCCGGGCTCACCACACCGGTGCGCCGCCTGTCCGGCGGCAATGTGCAAAAGGTGCTGCTGGGGCGCGAGATCCTCTCCCGGCCGCAGGTTCTCGTATGCGCATACCCCGTGCGCGGGCTGGACATCGTGAGCAGCTACCGCATCTATAGCCTGCTCAATGCCGAAAAAGAGAAGGGGAACGCCGTCATCTTTATTGGGGAAGATCTGGACGTGCTCATGGATCTGTGCGACCGGGTGCTGGTGCTGTGCGGCGGTCATGTGAGCGGCATTGTGGATCCCCGCCAGTGCACCAAGGAAGAAATCGGCCTGATGATGACGCGGGTCGGCACAGAAAAGGACGGTGAAGGCGCGTGACCCACCATCATGAGCCATGGGTGCGCGTGGTCAAGCGCACGCACATTTCCAAGCAAAAAGCCATGCTCTACCGCGTGCTGGCATTGCTGGGCGCACTGCTGGCCGGCGCGCTGCTGATGGCGCTGCTGGGCTATAACCCCATTCAGATGTATCAGGACATGGTGTCCGGCGCAGTGGGCAAGAGTATACTGGCCATCAACAAAAAAGGCGTGTTGGCCTTCAGCACCTCCAGCCAGGCCACCATGAAAATCGTGACCCTGCTGCTGGTGACCGCGCTGGGTTTGACGATGGCATTCAAAATGCGTTTTTGGAACATCGGCGGCGAGGGTCAGATCCTGGTGGGCGCCATCAGCTGCTCCTACATCGCCATCCGCTTTGGCGATACATGGCCGCAGTGGCTGCTGCTGACGGTCATGTTCATCGTGGCGTGCATCGGCGGCGGGCTGTACGGCCTGCTGCCCGCCCTGTTCAAGGCGCGCTGGGGCACCAATGAAACGCTGTTCACGCTCATGCTCAACTACATCGCCATCCATTTCATCACATTTTTGCAGTACCAGCCCACCTGGCAGATCCAGGGGACAAACTTCCCCAAGATTCGGGATTTTGCTGCCTCCACGCGACTGCCCACCGTGCTGGGTGTGCATGCGGGGTGGATCATCGCGCTGGTGCTGGCGGTGCTGGTGTACCTCTATTTTGCCAAGACCAAGCAGGGCTATGAAGTGAGCGTGGTGGGCGAGAGCACCAACACCGCGCGCTATGCAGGCATGAAGGTGAGCCGCATCATCCTGCGCACGATGTTCATTTCCGGCGCAATTTGCGGATTTGCGGGCTTTTTGCAGGTATCCGGTGCGGATGGCAGCCTGACTACTGATACTGCCAGCGGCGCAGGCTTCACGGCCATCACCGTGGCTTGGCTCTCCGGCATGAACCCGCTTTTGATGATTATCTACTCCGTGTTCATCGCCATTTTGGAGCGGGGTGCGGGGCGCATCCAAACGACGATGGGCATCCCCAAATCCGCGGCGGATATGCTCATCGGCATCATCCTGTTCTTCATGCTGGGCGTGGAGTTCTTCATCAATTACCGGCTGGTGTTTCGCGCGGGGCGCGTCGGCAAGGAGGCGAAGGCCGTATGAGCAGTGAAGTGACCATTCTGCTGAACTTTATTAACATGGCGGTGCTCGCCAGCACGCCGCTGCTGCTGGCAACGCTGGGCGAGATCCTGACGGAAAAATCCGGCAACCTGAACCTGGGCGTGGAAGGCATGATGTTCATGGGTGCCATCGCCAGCCTGGCCTCCGCCTACCACTACGAGCAGGCCGTATCCCTGGCCGGCGGCATCCCCAGCCCGCTGATCGCCGC
>LVAR01000041.1 GCA_001604115.1 Clostridiales bacterium Firm_12
ATCGCCCCTTGACCCGGTTCCGCTGCGGCGGGGGGAGGGAGGGGGCTTTAGTGCTGCATTTGTTTGTTGGCCGCTGCTCCGCTCGCCTCATCGCCCTGCGGGCGGTTCGCTCGCTTTCGGGCGTGCGCTGCGGCGTAGGGCGCTTGGGGTTTCACCCCAAACCCCACAAGGGGCATCGCCCCTTGACCCGGTTCCGCTGCGGCGGGGGGAGGGGGAGTCATCCCCCACCCTACCCCAAAAGCTTCCGCAATGCCTCCACACCGTCCAGCCGCTCCCATGGCAGATCCAGATCCGGCCGGCCAAAATGCCCGTACGCCGCCACCTGCCGGTAAATCGGCCGGCGCAAATCCAACCGCCGGATGATCCCCGATGGGCTCAAATCAAATACCTTGGGCACCTCGCGGCTCAAAACCTCGTCGCTAACGACCCCCGTGCCAAACGTATCCACCTGCACACTCACCGGATGCGCGACCCCGATGGCATAGGCTACCGCGACCTCGCAACGCTCCGCCAGCCCCGCTGCCACAATGTTCTTGGCCACATGGCGCGCCGCGTAGCACGCGCTGCGATCCACCTTCGTGGGGTCCTTGCCGCTGAACGCCCCGCCGCCGTGCCGCGCATAGCCGCCGTACGTATCCACAATGATCTTGCGGCCCGTAAGCCCCGTATCGCCCGCTGGGCCGCCCAGCACAAAACGCCCCGTGGGGTTGATGTACAGCTTGGTTTCCGCCGTGAGCAGCGCTGCCGGGATCACCGCCCGGATGATCTCCCGCTCCACCGCCGCCTGAAGCTCCGAAAGGCTCACCTCCGGCGCGTGCTGCGTGGAGATGACCACCGTATCCACCCAAACGGGTTGGTTGTCCTCATAGACCACGGTCACCTGCGCCTTGCCGTCCGGGCGCAGCCACGGCAAAAGCCCGCTGCGGCGCACCTCGCTCAGGCGGCGCGTCAGGCGGTGCGCCAGCGCGATGGGCAGGGGCATCAGCTCCGGGGTCTCATTGCAGGCATAACCAAACATCATGCCCTGATCCCCCGCGCCCAGGTTCTGCTCGGCCGGCGCATCGCTGCCGCGCGTTTCCAAAGCCTGATCCACCCCCATGGCGATGTCCGGGCTTTGGGCATGCACCGCAGTGATGACCGCACAGCTGTTGCCGTCAAAACACAGGTCGCTGGAGGTGTAGCCGATATCCTTGACCACCTGCCGGGCGATATCGTCAATGGCAACGTAGGCAGTGGTGGTGATCTCGCCCATCACCTGCACAAGGCCGGTGGTGGCACAGGTTTCACAGGCCACGCGTGCCGCGGGGTCCAGCGCTAAAATGGCGTCCAGCACCGCATCGCTGATCTGGTCGCACAGCTTGTCCGGGTGCCCTTCGGTAACGGATTCGGATGTAAATACATGACGCATAGTGGGTACCTCCTTGATAAAATGGAATCGACAACCGGCCGGGTGCGGCCGCTGGGGTGGCGGCCAAGGAATCCCAGGCAGGCGCGATCCCCGACAAAAAACGCGCCTGCGGGCAATGCAGGCGCGTGAGGTTCGTTTTTGCGACCTTATCTGCCAGCGCTGCCGCGCTGCGGGCTTTGCCACCTTTCGCTTCGCTGCGAAGGTTGGCGGGTTTCATCGGGCCCGTCCCTCAACCACTCTTTATAAGGTATTCGATTGTCCCTGTTAGCATACCAAAACCGTGGGGGTTTGGCAAGGGGTTTGTTCCAAATAATGCTGCGGTGGCAGCAAAGCAATATGGCATAAGCTTTTGAGTGCCGGCAGGGAAGGCCTTCCGCCTTTACATTTGCCCCCTGACCTGCTATACTGATGCCAGAGTTTACCACTGCATAAGCTGCACATCCGTGGGCATCCCTGACAGGCCGGCGCAGATGCACCGGCGGCTGTGGCATACCACCGATCACGCGCAAACCGACGAAGGGGGCGCAGGCATGGCAAGATGGCGGCTATCGGCAGCGGCGCGCAACCATCACGGGCTTTTGCGCCAAACAAATGAAGATAATTTTTACCTCAACGGCCGCTGGCTGCCCCGGGAGGCCATGGTGCACGGCGGCAGGCTGCTGATGGACAGCGGCGCCCCCGCGCAGCTCTATGCCGTGTGCGATGGCACCGGCCCGCACGAGGCGGCGGCCGGCGCAGCCATGCGCACCGTGGCGGCGCTGTTTGCCTTGCAGGGCGCGCACCCGGCAGGCATCCCGGACGCGGCGCTGCTCCATGCTATGCAGACCCTGACCGACGCGGTGGCGCGGGATGGCGAAGCGCTGGGCGCGGGCGATGCGGGCGCGGCACTGTGCGCGTGCCTGTGGCGCGCAGGGCGCATCCGGGTGCTGAACATCGGCCATGGGCGGGTGTACCGGCTCCGCGGCGGCGTGCTGCACCCCCTGACGGTGGATCATACCGAGGTGCAAAACATGATCGAGGAGGGCATCCTGACCCCCGACCAGGCACGGCTGAGCCCGCGCAGGCACCTGCTGACGCAGTACATCGGCCTGCATGCCTGGGCGGAGGCATTCCGGCCGTACCTGTCCCCGCCGATCCCGGCCAGCCCGGGGGATCGCTACCTGCTGTGCAGCCATGGCCTGGTCGATATGGTGGAGGACGCCGCGCTGCGGCGCGCGCTGCTGCTGGCGCGCACGCCCGGCCAGGCGGTGGATGCGCTGGTGCAGCAAGCCCTGGACAATGGCGGCCAGGACAACGTGACCGCGCTGTGCATATTTGTGCAGGGCAGCGGCGGGTTGGGCATCCGCGGGCGGCTGGCGGGCTATGTACAGCGCATGCGGCCGGGAAATCCATAACAGGGGCCATGGCCTTTGCAGCCAGGGCAGCGGGCGGCAAAGCGCGGGGCGGCAGGAAAGCCGCCCCGCGCTTTGCCGTGGCGGGCACCCGCCCCTTGGTTGACAAGCGCCCCAT
>LVAR01000042.1 GCA_001604115.1 Clostridiales bacterium Firm_12
GGCTTCGAAGATTCCGTGGACGGCGTCTCCTTCAACTTCTGGTGGGGCCGCAACGACAACCTGGAGTTCCGGAACGCCCAGCTCGACTGGGATGCCATCGAAAAGATGTATGCCGCCTATGACGCGGTCAAGATCGACTATCCCTACGGACAGTACATCTATGACAACTCCATGGTGGGAGTCTTCATGGACAACCTGAGCAACGTTTACAACACCTATATGCCCCGTATCGTCTTCGGTATGAACGATGATCCGGAAGCGCTGGTGGCTGAATTCCGTCAGGCTCTGCAGGATGCCGGCATCGAAATGGTGATGTCTGAAATCCAGAACCAGCTGGATGCTGTTTACGCCAAGTAATTCATCCGGTTTCGGGGCTGTCCGCGGTGTACACTCCGCCGGGGCCAGCCCCCTTTTTATGCCCGCAGCGCCGCGCGTGAGCGGCCGGGGGTGTCAATCTTTCCAAAGGAGAGACGCGCATGAGAAAGAACATCCGCCTCAGTGAAGGCTGGCGGTTCCATCTGGGAGATACCGCAGATGCGTATTATATGGGCTTTGACGACCGGGGATGGCGGCAGGTGACCGTGCCCCATGACTGGGCCGTGGAGCATCCTTTTGATCCCTGCTGGGCCAGCGGCACCGGCTATCTGCCGGGCGGCATCGGCTGGTACCGGGGACATTTCACCCTGGACGCGGAGGACGCTGCCCGCCGGGTACGGATCACCTTTGAAGGCGTATACAAGCGTGCCCGGGTCTGGATCAACAGCAATTACCTGGGCCAGCATGCCTACGGCTATACCAGCTTCTCTTTTGATATCAGCGAGTTTGTCCGCCCCGGGGAGAATGTGATCGCCGTCCGGGTGGATCATTCAGAGGTGGCGGATTCCCGCTGGTACACCGGTTCCGGCGTGGACCGCCCCGTGACGCTGACGGTGACGGATCCGGTCTGCTTCCGGGAGCACGGCATCTTTGCCGTGACGGAAGCGGACGACGGGGAAGAGGCGGTCATCGGCATCCGGTATGAAACGGAAGGCGCGGATAAGGTGCGCTTTGCCTTGCGGACGCCGGAAGGAAGCGTCGCGGAAGGTGAAGCGGAAGGGGAGAACGGCTGCCTGCGGCTGCGGGTGAATACTCCCCGGCGCTGGAGCCCGGATGATCCGTACCTTTATACCCTGTGCGGCGAAACGGAAAAGAACGGCGTCGTGACAGACCGGGAGGAGATTCCCTTCGGAATCCGCACGGCCGTGTTTGACGCGGACCGCGGGTTCTTCCTGAACGGGGAGAACATGAAGCTGCGGGGCGTGTGCGTCCATCATGACGCGGGCTGCCTGGGCGCGGCGGTGCCGGAAAGCATATGGCGGATCCGCCTGGAGAAGCTGAAGGCCATGGGCTGCAATGCCCTGCGTACCGCGCATAACCCGCCGGATCCGGCACTGCTGGACCTGTGCGACCGGCTGGGCTTCCTGGTGATGGATGAAGCCTTTGACGAGTGGGAAGGCATCAAGAACAAGTGGTGGCAGGGACATAACGTCTATCCGCCCAAGCACTTCGGCTATGCGGAGGATTTTCCCCAGTGGCATGAAGAGGATCTGCGCTCCATGGTGGAGCGGGACCGGAACCACCCCTGCGTGATCCTCTGGAGTATCGGCAACGAAATCGATTATCCCAACGACCCGTATGTGACGCCCCTCTTCAAGGAAGTACTGGGCAACAACGACGCCAACAAGCCCCTGGCGGAGCGCCTCTATGACGACCGGAAACCG
>LVAR01000043.1 GCA_001604115.1 Clostridiales bacterium Firm_12
CAAACACGGGCACCGGCTCCTTGACTCCCCATACATAGGCGTCCTGCCACTCGTTATCCGCGGCCAGCACATCGGCCACATAGCCGTAGTTCAGGCGATAGACCGTATCGCGCCGCTCCGGATGCCGGGAGCCAATGGGGCGATCCACCGTGACACGCACACGCCTGCCCAGAACGCTGGCCAGATCCGCCGTGGCGTGGGGCCGCGGGGATGGATTCTCCTGCTGCTCTGGCAAGGTCAGGAGCGCATCCGGCGCATCGCGCATGGAAAGGGTGTTGGTATCGTAAACCGCCTGCTGCGGCGCAAACCAAGGGGCTACGGTCACATCCCCCCGCTCCACGGTATCGGGCACACGCCCCAGCACCTCGCAAAGATCGCTAGCCAACATGCCACGCTCGCCATGCGCCTCTGCAGCCAGCACACCCGCCAATCCATGCAATGCGCAGGCGCTTTGCAACAGCCGAACACCAGTCAATCCGTAGGCGGATCTCCCCGCGAGCAGTGCCGCAACCACCCCGGCCAGCGCATCACCACTGCCGCCTTTGGCCATGGCAGCGGTGCCAAAGAGGTTCACGCCCTCGCCATCCGATGTGACGATCACGCTGCTGGCGCTTTTCACAATGGCCGCCGCGCCGTAGCGCACATGCAGCGCGCGCGCCGCCGCAGCTTGATCGGCCACCACAGCGCCGGTGTCCCACCCCAGCAGCCGGGCGGCTTCCCCCACATGCGGGGTCAGGGTGACCTCCGGCGCAAAGCGAAGCGCACGATCCGGGTTTTGCCCCAGCCAATTGAGCGCGTCGGCGTCCAGCACCGCAGGCATAGGGTGGGCTGAAAGCCACGGCAGCAAGCCGGCAAGCAACGTACCGGCCCAATCCCCTTGCCCCAGGCCACAACCCACCGCCATAGCGTCTGCCTTGAGCAGGGCGGGCATCAGCAGTGCCCACGCTGCGCTCACATCCTCCGGCAGGGGCAGGCAGGTCGCGCAGGGGCAGAGTTCTTGCACGATGGGCACAATGGCCGCCGGGCACGCCACCGTGCAAAGGCCGACGCCCGCCCGCAGGGCAGCCGTCGCGCAAAGCCCTGCAGCGCCGGCCATGCCAACGCTGCCCACCACCAGCAACACTCGCCCGTAATCCCCTTTGTGGGTGTTGCGTTTGCGCGCGGGCAGCAGCGCGTCCCCGCGCAGGAGCACCGCCATACCCGGCGCGCTGTCATGCACTGCCGGGATGCCGATATTCCCCACCACCACGCGCCCACTGGCATCCAGCCCTGCTTGCAGAAACAACCCTGCCTTGGGGCGGTGAAAAGTGACCGTTACCGTGGCATGCACACACACGCCTTCTGCGCCGCCAACGACCATACCCGTAGCACCGTTGAGCCCGCTGGGGACATCCACCGCGACGATCGGCACGCCCGCGCCGTTCAACAGCAGCGCGGCCTCCCGCGCTGCGCCCAAAAGCGGGCGGCTCATGCCGGTGCCGTACATCGCGTCCAGGACGCAGGCGGTGCCCTGCGGCAAGGGCGGGAGCTGCGCACCTCCTTCCAACGCCACCACACGCACCCGTGCAAGGTGCGGCGAAAGCCGCGCCCACTGCTCAGCTGTTTCCGCAGTGGGGTTGCCCGCAAGCTTCCACACCGTGGCCTTGAGCGCGGGCATACGCGTGAGCAAGATCCGCACCGCTGCCAACCCATCCGCACCGTTGTTGCCCGCCCCGCAAACGGCAAGCAGCCGCCCCCCTTCCTTGAGGAAGGGGGCGGCTGCATTGGCAACATGGGCTGCGGCGCGCTCCATCAGCGTCAGGCTGGGTGTGCCTGTTTCCGCCATCATGCGGCGTTCCGTCTGCTGCATGGCATCCGGCAAAATCGTATGGAGCATACAGTATTCGCCTCCTGCCCTATGAATCGGGTGCTACGCCAAAATGCACACTGCGGCGGCAACGCCCGCATCGTGGGTCAAGCTCACATGCGCAAGGCTGGCGCCGCTTGCATCCAAAGCGGCCTGTGCCTTGGGCGCAAGCGCGTAGTGCGGGCAGCCCAGCGCATCATGCACCACGCCCACATCCGCCATGGCAATCCCGCCGGAAAGCCCGACGCCCAGCGCCTTCAGGAATGCTTCTTTGGCAGCGAACATGGCTGCGGCGCTTTGTGCCCGCGCCGCGCCGCGCTCAGCCAGGTAGGCTTGCTCCGGCTCGGTATAGTACCGCCTCAGGAACCCGTCCCCCTTGGCCAGCGCGGCTTCAATGCGCGATATCTGGCACAGGTCAATGCCCAGCCCGATCACAGCGCGCCGCCCATGGCCGCAGCATTGGCTATGGCGCGCGCCATAACCTCGGCGGCAGCGGCGCAAAGCTGCACCATGTTCACATCCTGATCCACACGTCCGCTGGCCAGCGCAAAGATGGTATCCCCGTCCATCTGGGTGTGCACCGGGCGAATGGCGCGGGCGTAGCCGTCATGCGCGCAAGTCGCCAGCCGGTTAGCCTGCGCCTTGGTGAGCACCGCGTCGGTGGCAACAACGGCAATGGTCGTGTTGGTATGCCTGATTTTCAGCGGCTCTGCCATCGGCTGTGTGCCATAAAGCAGGCTCTCGCACAGCACGGGCGTGCCATCGCTCAGGTGCCCGCAGGCCAGCGGTTTGCCTGTATGCGGGTGGTACACATCCCCTACCGCGTTGACGCAGGCAATCGCACCCACGGTGATCCCGTTGCCAAGCGTAAGGCTGGCCGTGCCCGTGCCGCCGGGCGCAGGCATGGCGGATGGCACCAACTTGCCGACTGTTGCTCCTGTACCCGCACCATAGGCGCCCTGCTGCACACGCCGGGAGGCGTTTCGGCAGGCTTCGTAGCCCATGGCTGCATCCGGCCGGATGCGCCCATCCCCCACGCCCAGGTCAAAGAGCACAGCGGCCGGTACAATGGGCACTTTGCATACGCCCGTATCCACGCCCACATCGGCTTCCTCCAAAAAGCGCATCACGCCGCCGGCCGCATCCAGCCCAAAGGCGCTGCCGCCTGCCAACATCACGGCATTGGCGCGCTCCACAGTGTTTTCACTCCAGGTGAGCGCGATCTCCCGTGTGCCGGGCGCTGCGCCCCGCACATCCGCACCGATGACCGCGCCATCCCGACCGGCCAGCACTACGGTGACCCCCGTGAGCGCAATGCGGTTTTCCGCCTGACCCACACGAATCCCGTGCACATCGGTAATCGCACCCTCAAACAACGGCCTAGACATAGCCCATCACCCCTCTCACTGATACATCCCCGCTGAGCACGCGCCGCAGTGCGCCGTCCTCGCAGCGCACCAGCAAAGCGCCTTCTTCGTCCATCGCCTCCGCAACGCCCACAAACGTTTCCGCCGCGCCGATGACCTGCACCCGTGCGTCCAGCGTGACTGAACGCGCCCGGTAGGCGGGCAGCAACGCAGGCAGGCCGCCTGCCTCCAAAGTCGCCACCGCATGCTCCATATGCTCCAGATATGCCTGCAGCAGGCGCACCCGATCTGCCGGGCGTCCTATCGAAAGCCGCAGGGAGGTCGCCTTGTCGGCCAGCTCGTGCGCAAAAACCGTCTGGTTCACGTTAAAGCCTGTACCGGTCACGATGCAGGGCGCACCCACCGGATCAAAAACCAGCTCGCTAAGAATGCCGACACATTTGCGCCCAGCGATGACCACATCATTCGGCCATTTGATGCGCGCATCCGCCCCGGCATCCATAAGCGCCTGCGCCGCCGCCAGCGCTGCCGCCAGCGTGATCAAGTGCAGCCGCTCCTGCGGCAGCGTTGGCCGTAGCAGCAGTGAACACGTCAGGCTTTGGCCTGCCTGCGGATCCTCCCACACGCGCTGCATGCGCCCCCGCCCAGCCGTCTGCCGCCCGCAAAAGGCCAGGCTCCCATCCGGGAGCGCGCGTGCCATGGCTGCCTGTTTGAGCTGGGTATTGGTGGAGTCCATTTCTGGGGCATAGAGCATCTCTCCGCGCCCATAGTGCGCTGCGTGCAAGCCCAGCAGCACATAACCCGGCAGGAGTACATCCGCCTGCGGCCGAAGGGCAATATGCTCCGCCTCCGCATCCAAAACATAACCCTCCGCGCGCAGCGCAGCCAGCCGGGTTTCCAGCGCCTGCGCAGTGATGCCCAGTGCCCGGCACAGATCCGTGCGCCGCTGCCCGCCATGGATTGCCAGCAAACGCAAAAGGCTGTCCATCCCCATCGCCTCCGCTGATGCCATTGTGTTATGGCAAGTACTTCTGCACGGCTATCCCGTTTTCCTGCCCAGGAGGGTCGCCACTGCCTCGTTCAGGTCGCGCACGACTGGCACGCCTGCCGCGCACAGCACTGCATGGCTCTGGTGCCCGCGCGCCACCAGCACGCAGGCGGTGCCCATGGCTGCGGCCACCTCCGCATCGTGCAGGGTATCGCCGAGCATCACGCAACGCTCCGGCGCAATGCCGCACTGCGCCAGATAGGCTTTGCCGATTTCTTCTTTGCTGGTGGCATAAATGTGCGAAAGGCCCCATATAGCCTCAAAGCGCTCGGCGATGCCTGCCTGTGCCAGCTGATCGCGGAGCGTATCTGCCTTGCTGGCGCTGAGCACGGCTTGCCTGGCGCCCGCAGCGGCAAAGGCATCCAGTGCAGCCGCCACATCCGGAAACAGCGGCACCGAAGCGCAACCGCGCACATATTCCGCCATCCACGCCTGCGCCACTGCGACAAACTGATCCTCCGTGACGCCTGCGCGGGTGTAGTAGTCCCTGACCGGAAAGGTGAATTGGGCATGGTACTGCGCCAGCGAGCTCAGCTGCGGCAGCCCGAAGCGCGGGAAAACCCGGTTGCGAACGCCAATGGCATAGGCCACGTCATCCAATAGGGTGCCGTTGAAATCCCACAGGATCAGCTCCGGCATGGGTCGTTCATGCATGTAAACCTCCTGTCCGGCGTGTAGCCGGCGACCACCGCGCTTGGCTACGCAGCCCACCTACAGGGAAACGCGCGGTCACCCGCGCGTCCCCTGTATGGTGTTATCGTCAATAGGCTTTGGCAAAGTAGATGAGCTTTTGGGCCGGCTTGCCGCAGCACACGCACGTATCGCCGATGGGCGTCTGGTCAAAGGGCATGTTTCGGCTGGACGCGTTGGTCAGTTCCTTGATCTGATCCTCACACGCGCGCTCGCCGCACCACATGGCGCGGGCGAAGCCGCCATCCACAATGGTTTTGAGCTCATCCAGCGTGTGTGCATCCGTGATTTTCTCATCGCGGAAGCGTTTGGCCTGCTCAAAAAGTTCCTTTTGAATGGCCTCCAGCAGCGCGGGCAGCTCGGTAGCCAGCGTGTCCAACGCAAGGGTACTCTTTTCACAGGTATCGCGGCGGAACACCGTTGCCACCCCATTTTCGATATCCCGGGGGCCGATTTCCAGCCGCACGGGCACGCCCTTGAGCTCCCAATCATTAAATTTGAAACCGGGGGAAAGGGTGTCCCGATCGTCCATCTTTACGCGCAGGCCGGCAGCCTTGAGGGCGGAAGCGACCGCATCACACTGCTCCATGACGCCGCCCTTGTGCGCTGCCACAGGCACAATGACCACCTGAATGGGCGCGATGTGGGGGGGCAGGCGCAGGCCGCGCTCATCCCCGTGGGTCATGATGATGGCGCCGATCAGCCGTGTGCTGGTGCCCCAGCTGGTTTCGTGCACATGCTCCAGCTTGCCCTCCCGGCTGAGGAACTGGATGTTGAAAGCCTCGGCAAAGTTGGTTCCGAAGTTATGGCTGGTGCCCGCCTGCAAGGCCTTGCCGTCCTGCATCATGGCTTCCATGCTGTAGGTGGCCTGCGCGCCCGCGAATTTCTCCTTGTCGCTCTTGCGGCCAACCAACACGGGCAGCGCCAGCTCGTCCTCGGCTACCTCGCGGTACACCTCCAGCATCTGCATGGTTTCGGCCTGCGCCTCCTCCGGCGTTTCGTGGATGGTGTGCCCCTCCTGCCAGAGGAACTCACTGGTGCGCAGGAAGGGGCGCGTGCTCTTTTCCCAGCGCATGACGGAGCACCACTGGTTGTATTTCATGGGCAGATCGCGCCAGCTTCCCACCCATTTGGAGTACATAGCGCAGAAAATGGTCTCGCTGGTGGGGCGGATGGCCAGGCGTTCCGTCAGGGTTTCATTGCCGCCCTGCGTGACCCACGCCACCTCGGGCGCAAAGCCCTCCACGTGCTCGGCCTCTTTAAGCAGCAGGCTTTCGGGGATCAGCATGGGCATGTATACATTCTGGTGCCCGGTGGCCTTGAAACGGCTGTCCATCTCCTGCTGGATGCGCTCCCAGATGGCATAGCCGTAGGGGCGCACCACCATGCAGCCGCGCACAGGCGCATAATCCACCAGTTCGCTTTGCAGGATCACATCGGTGTACCACTGCGAGAAATCCTCGTTGCGGGGGGTAATGTGCGTTACAAACTTCTTTTCTTCCTGTTTGGCCATGATGGGGTTCTCCTTCCGCAAATGAAATAGGCTCCTGCGCTCCCAAACACGGCAAATTGCCGCTGTTGGGACGAAGGGAGCCTTCGCGGTACCACCCGACTTAAAACGCTTGCGCGCTTTCACTTTCAATGCCGGATAACGGCGGCAGCCGTCGGGGATTAGCCGAACCATCAGGATGCGGGAACCTGCACACCGCGCACGACCGCCCTTTCAGCCGGTGGGGCGGCTCTCTTTCCAGCTTGGCGCAAACAGGGCTCATCCTTTTGCCCTTAAGGGGTTACCGTATCTTACCACAGGGCGGCGCGGTTGTCAAAGGCGGCGGTTCATTTTTTGTATGTCCAGGTGTACCATTGCAGATCGCTGTCGGCAATTTCCACAGTGTTTTTATCATTGGGGGTCAGAAAACCGCTGCCAGGGGTACCGCCCTTTTTGTAATGGTAACGCTTCACAGCCGCAACGATGTACTTGACGCCCTTGCAGCCCACGATGTTGCAATAGCCGCTGTAGGCTGCCTTGCCGGGTTTTATGGTTTTCTCCAGCGTATACTCCCGGATGACGCCATCCCCCTGACCGTCCTGCGGGCAGATGGTTTCTTCATAAACGTCCATGCAATATATTTGTATATCAAACGCGTCTATGGTCGCATCCGGATCCAGGTTCTCCATGTTGAAGGTGATCTTGATCCGGTTGCCGCTGGTGCGCCATTTGGCATAGCCCACTTCGCGCTCAAACACCAGCGCGGGCACACCGGTATCCTCACCAGCCTTTTGCCATCTGGGTTTGAGCAGCAGCGATGCGCTGGCCACACTGCCCAGCATCCACACCAGGAGCAACAGCAACGCAAACATCCGTTTTTTCATATTCGGCCTCCGGCACCATCATAGGGAGCTACGCGGCAAGCAACTGTCTAAACCATACGCTACCATCCTGCGCAAGATTTGTCAAGATGCAACCTCCGGCTAGAGCAGCTGCAGTGCGCGCAGCACAAACACCCACAGAAACACGGTAAAGCTGCTCAGCGCTGTGGTAAACACCACCTGCGCGGCGGCATAATCTGCATCCCCGCCGATCTGCTGTGCCATGGGGTAACTGCTGACCGCCGTTGGCGAGGCAAATACGGCAATGAGCACTGCCAGCTCCACACCCCGGATACCCAGCGCCACCGCCAGTGAAAGGAACACCAGCGGCACCGCAATCAACCGCCCGGCGACCCCGACCCACAGCAACGCACCGTTGCTGCGCGCCTTGCCAAAATCCAGGCTGGCACCCAACAGAAACAGCGCCAGCGGCGTTGCGATGCTCCCCAACATGCGCAGCGGCTTGTCCACCGCCGGGGGCAAATGCACACCCAACCGCCACAGCGCAAAGCCCAGCAGCGTGCCAATGATCAACGGGTTTGTGAGCACCCCGCGCACCATGCCCGCCAGGCGCACACGCTTTCCGCAGTACAGCATCAGCGCGATGGTGCTGAGGACGTTGAACAACGGCACCACCGCCACCACCATAAACGCCGCAAGGGACATATCCCCTTCCGGAAACATCTGCAGCACAAGCGGAATGCCGTATATGGCATAATTGCTGCGCGCAATGCCCTGTATGAAAACCCCGCGCTGCTCCGGCACCCGGATCAGGCGGCCCACCAACGCAAACATGACCCCAAAGGTAACGCACACCGCGCCCATGGCATAGACCAGCACACCAATGTTTACCGGTTGATCCACCCGCGTATCCAGAATGTTGAGGCACAGGAGCACCGGTAAAAAAATGTGGAACACAGCGCTGTTGGCCTGTTTGACCCCTTGGGCGTCCAGAATGCCAAAGCGCCTGGCGCCGTAGCCAACCACCATCACGGCCAGCAGGGGCGCAACGGTGCCAAGCGAGAACCAAAAATCCTGTAGCATAGCAGCCTTTCCCCTTTCTGCGGCGCAGCACATGCGCGCCATGGCCTATGGACTTTACACCCCTTGCGGCTCCGCACAGGACTGTTATTGGGGCTGGCGCAAATCAGGTGCCGTAGGTGTCAAGGATGTATTTGAATATTTTAGCGGCCAGCGGCGCGGCAACGCTACCGCCGCTATCGCCTTTTTCCACCAGCACGGCACAGGCATAGGGCAGCTTTGCATCGGCGATGTACCCCACAAACCAGGCATGCGTCACATCCACATGATCCACGCTGGCTTCGGCGCTGCCGGTCTTACCGGCTATGGTCAGGCCATTGACACGGGCGGCAGTGCCCGTGCCCGATGCCACCACGTTTT
>LVAR01000044.1 GCA_001604115.1 Clostridiales bacterium Firm_12
CTGTCGGCGACTGCTTGGCGTTCGGGCTCCTACAAATGTGCGCAAAATTCTTGACGTGACCCAGCGATGTTCGGCATATGCGGTGCTTGATTCTCATTATACGTGAAAAACATACCGGGGCGTGCTCCTAGCTATGCAGGTATGTGCTTCCCGGGCATACCATACCGTGGTGCAAGACGCACAAACCCAGACGAAAATCACTTGCTCCAAACTGAAACCGATGGAGCGCATGCATTTCCGGACAAAATGACACATAGTTCGCGGATCTTGTTTCGCAAGCCCAGTGGCCGATATACACCCCTGCCCAAGATTGACGCTGCGCCCCACAAGCGATACAATGCAGTCATACGCCTGCGGGCACTGAACGCCTGCCGCGCCGCACTGCGCTTCCCGGCGAATGGCAATAGATGGATAGTGAGGTTTGGTTATGGCCTGTACAACGATTTTGGTTGGGAAAAAGGCTACCTACGATGGCTCCACCATGATTGCCCGGAACGATGATTCGGGTTCCGGCAACTTTACCCCCAAAAAATTTACGGTGGTGGCTGCACAGCAACAGCCGGGGCCGTATCAATCCGTCCTGTCGCATGGGCAGATTCCCCTGCCGGGCAACGCCATGCGCTATACCGCGGTGCCCAACGCCGTTGCGGGCAAGGGCATTTGGGCGGCCAGCGGCGTGAACGAGGCCAATGTAGGCATGACGGCCACGGAAACCATCACCTCCAACCCGCGGGTGCTGGGCGCCGATCCGCTGGTGACATATCAACCGGCGCAGGACGGGCACCCCGAAACCGTAGGCGGTATCGGCGAGGAGGATATCGTTTGCCTCGTGCTTCCCTACATCCGCAGCGCACGCGAGGGTGTGCTGCGCCTGGGCAGCCTGCTGGAAACCTACGGCACCTATGAGATGAACGGCATTGCCTTTCAGGACCGGGATGAGATCTGGTGGCTGGAGACCATCGGCGGCCACCACTGGATCGCCCGGCGCGTGCCGGATGATTGCTACGTCGTGATGCCCAATCAGCTGGGGCTGGATCAGTTCGACCTTGCGGATGCTTTCGGCGAGCAGCGAGAATTTCTGTGCTCCAAAGACTTGCGGGAGTTTATCCAGCGCAACCATCTGAACCTGTCGCAAAGCGGCTGGCTGAACCCGCGCGACGCTTTCGGCAGCCATGAGGACGCGGATCATGTTTACAACACGCCGCGCGCCTGGTTCATGCTGCGTTACTTCAACCCCCGCACCAAAGTGTGGGATGGCCCCAACGCTGATTACACCCCCCGCTCAGACGATTTGCCCTGGTGCATGGTGCCGGAGAAGAAGATCACGCCGGAGGATGTCAAGTACGCACTTTCCGCCCATTATCAGGGAACGCCGTTCGACCCGTATGATACCCACGCCGACCCGCTGCAGCGCGGCGCCTACCGCGCCATCGGCATCAACCGCAACGATTTTATGGCGCTGCTGCAGCTTCGCCCGCAGGTGCCGGAAGCATACTGCGCCGTGGAGTGGCTCGCGTTTGCTTCCAACGCTTTTAACGCGATGGTGCCGTTCTACGCCAATATATCCGCCACGCCTGCCTACCTTTCCAATACGGCGCAGGCTGTGAGTACCGAAAACTTTTACTGGGTCAGCCGCCTGATCGCCGCGCTGGCGGATGCTGCGTACAGCAAATCCATCAACCACATCGAGCGTTATCAGCTGGCCGTGCACGCGCAGGGACATGCGCTGATCGGCCGTTACGATGCGCTGCTGGCGCAGGAGCCGGACGCAGCCAGGCAAGCTGCTCTGCGGGAAGAAGCCAACCAGGCCGTGGCGGATATGGTGCAGCGGGAAGCCGCCGACACGCTCCTCAAGGTGCTGAACGAACAAAGCAACCGCATGAAAAACGCGTTTTCCCGCTCCGACGCGTAAAGGCTCCAAGCCTGCACTGCGCCCGATGGCTGTATCATCGGGCGCTTTTTCTGCCGGTTGGTTTGCTTTTGCAAAATGCTTGGACGGCTTGCCTGTTTGGTGCGATTCACCATGAAACCCTGCCCTCCCGAGCCATCCAAAGGCTCATCCAGGGCGGTTGCTGGCACAGTCGAGAACGCCGCCCATGAAGCCTGTGCTTGCAGGCAGTAGCGCAGGCATCGGCGCATCGCCGAAATCAACCGTCAGGCCTTGGGGTTGCACGCTCACCTCCCTGCTCGGGTGTAATTCACCCGCGCGGTGTTTACGCTTTGGTGTGATGGTTGTGAATTTCGGCCTGCACTGCCTGCTGCGGGCTGCCTGTGCGGCTTCCGAGCAACCGCCCACATTGCCACACAAATGTTCCCCAAAATGCTGGATATTCTGGCTTGAATGTGATAGGATGTTACCAGTAACAACGGCCGCACTGCGATCCGCTGGCCGCTCTGTACCAAAACCATAGGGGGCATCGTATGCCGCATCCTGTACACATTACCGTGCTGCACCGCGCCTTTTACCCGGAGCTGGCCGGGCGTTTTCTGGCGGAAGGCCGCTCCGTGGGGCCCTGTCCGCTGCTGACCGAGGGGCAAACCTTTCTGTATGAAGGCGCGGCGGAGATGCCTGCCGGCTTTTGCCCTTGGGCATGGATTGATTTGTACCGTGCCTGCGCCACATTGAGCGCCGGCGGGTTTGACAATCAGTGGTACGCCCAGGGCCATATCCGTGTGGAGTGCTGCACCGACGGCATCCGTCCGGTCACCTTTCTGCTGGGGGCCGCCACGGAAGGCTGACCTCCGGCGCGCCGCAAAACACCCAACCTGCGGGATCCGAGCAACGCCGCCATGGCGCGGCGCAAGACAGGGAGATGCATGCACGATGGAACCCATCACCACCGACACCCCTTGCTTCTTTACCCAGCAACTGTTCCTCATCGGCACGCAGAACGCCGATGGCAGCCCGCACTTCGCGCCCATCTCGTGGATCAGCTTCACCGGCGGCCCCCCGTGCTGCTTGGTGATCAGCATCGACGGCAACACCCGCAAAAAGCAGACCGCCCTGAACATAGAGCGCACCGGCTTGCTCTCCGCCACGGTGGTCACCGCGGACATGCTGCCTTATGTGGAGCAGCACAATGACGCCACCATGCGCCAGGGCGCCAATGCGGCGTGGGATGTGCTGCCCGGGAACACCCTAAATGTTCCCCTGCTGCGGGATGCGGTTTGGTCGTATGAGTGCGAGGTGATCCAAACTGTGCCCATCGGCGGCTGCACCACCTATTTTGCCGCGTTTCGGCAGGTCAATGTGCGCCAGGATATTCAGGCGCTGGATTTTATCGACCTGCGCAAGGTCGATCCTGTGATTTACGCACCATGGCACTATTTTACCGTAGGCCGGCATCTGGGGCAGATCGGGGATTTTGCCCTGTAACGGTTTCGGGATGAACCCCTTTGTGCCGCGGTGTGCGGCAAACCGTTTCCCACAGTCCGGTTGCCTGTCATGCGCTCGCCGCTCTCCGTTTGGCAGCCTGAAACCACCCTGCGCTATGCCTTGGATGGCGCAGGGTGGGATTTTTTACCGTACATACTGCTTACAGTCTATTTTGGGTGCTTTTTAGCATTGACAGATACATCCCAGCGAATTATAATATGCCCGAAAGTATTATTTCGTACATTTCCCTTCCTGATCAAAGCACCACAACGTTCTCCCTGCCCGCTGCAATCTTCTTTCGCGAGCGTATTTACGACAACGTTTTCGTTTCCCTGGGTGCTCATTCCAACGTTCAGAAAGGAATCTTCTATGAACACAACTGCACACACCCCGCCCACCCAGCGTTCCATCAATGTCCCGCGCAAGCAGCAGCGACCGCTTTGGCTGATGCTCGGGGTGATTATTTTGACCTTAGTGTTGGGTTTGATTGCCTTTGTGCCCGATGGCATGCACTATCATACGCAGGAGAGCACCCACACCAAAGGGTTTCCTGTGCAAAAGGCGGCCATTGCGCAGGTGCCCGCGTCCCTGCAGCGCATCCATGCCTGGGCGGATGTAAGCGAAAACATGCTCGGATTTGTTGAACTTCCCAAAGGCAACTGCATCGCCAGCCTGTACAGGGATATGCTGCAAAACCTGCCCGCTCTGCTGGACGGCACCAACGCCGCCCCCATCGTGGACTGGCAATTGTTCAGCCATGCCTACTCCGAGGCATTGGAAAACGGCAGCCCCACAGATACTTCGCTGTACATCGCCCGCTCCAAGATGGCCAGGAGCCCTCAGGGCATCCTCCCGGCGCTCCGTGCCGTGAGCCCCGGGGTGCCCACTGTCATTTTTACGGATCTGGAACAAAGCCAGACCAGCGACTATCTCAGCGCCTTGCAGCAGGCCGCCAAAGCGCTGTTTGATCAGGGCTATACCGTGCGCATTGATCGCTTCATCAGTGCGTTTGGCGGCGTGATCAGCAACTATGCCGGGCAAGGCGGTTCATTTTTGTATGGCAAGGAGCAGCGCGGCCAGACCAACCTCAAACAGGTGCAGGTTTGGAAAACCGGCAACCACCACCAGCCCCGCCCGTTTTTCGTGATCACCATCGGTTCCGCGCTGCAGTGCGAGACCATAGGCAATGCCCTGGCCGCCAGCATGCAGCGCTTTTACACCGATGAACATGTCCGGGACAGGGGCAGCCATGAAAACCTGGATCTGGCGCTGTACCAGACGCATAACGTCTTTTTGCTGGAAGTGCCGCTCCCCCTCTCGCTGGCCACACTGACCCTGGCCACCCAGACCAGTGAGCCCACCGCGTCGATCACGCCCAGCGCCTTGCCGACTGTGGCCGCTTCGGGTACGGCCAGTGCGGCGCCCAGTGCAGCGCCCTCGCCCCAGCCAGGCGTGGAGTTGCCCACAGGGATCACGTCCCTGCCGCTGAGCAGCGCCATTGCCAAGCAGCCGCAGGGGGCGCAGGGGGTGCAGGGTTATGTGCTGGATCGCGCCAGCGCAGGCGCGCAAGCCACCATCCGCTTTTCTGTAAGCCCCGCCGTTGCGCGGTTGGGGAAAGACTACCGCATGCTGTGGGATCCTTTTGCCGCCACGTATGAAACGGTGACCCAGACCCCGACCCGCCAGTATGATCCCGCGCAGGATGCCCTGTTTTTGCAGGCGCGCGGCCCGCGTTACCTGAAAATGGGGCTGGCCACACTGCCGCCGGAGAACCAATCCTTCTCATTTCAGGCAAGCGGCGAGCCCGGCGCAGCCTCTACGGTCGATTTTACCATCGCCACGCGCAATGTGCCGACCGGGCTATACCGCATCAACCTGCTCCTGAAGGCCAAGCCCAATGTGGCCGTCAACCGTTTGCCCTACGGGCAGAATGTGGACACTTTTTCCGCCACGGCGGATCAGGCGCTGGCGATCATCGCGCAAATCAATAAAGTAAAAGAATTTTCCACCGCGCCGCTGCTGCAGACCTTTGGGTTGGACAATCTGGAACGTTCCATCCGCCGCGCGTTCATCGAGTCGGAAGAAGGCCGTACCGTGCTGCTGGGTCAAATATCCTTTGACCTTCGCGTGCAATAAAGGAGGCAGCGTTACATGAGCTATCAACACCGCAGGTATCGCACAAATGGCACCGTATGGTACGCCCTTGTGAGCATGGGCGCATATTTGGCACTGGTCGTGCTGGGCATCCATTTTGCCTGGGATAATGCCATGCGCTTTGGGGAGCCGGGCGTGGTGTCCATGGAGGAGCCTTACAACCTGGACTTCATCGCCCTGTACCGTTCCAGTTTTCTGATCTGGTGCTTGCTTTTCCTGGTGCTGTGGCTGGTCGTATACCTGTATTACTGGAACCTTGGAAAATCAAAGGAAGATCAGAACTTTGTGCGCCGCTGCGCCAAAACGCTTCGCTTCAGCAGCATGATGATGATGGCGATGTTCTACATACAATACCTGCGCTACTGTTTTTTTGGCGATACCGCCACGCTGGCGCTTGCCATCCTGCAGGCTGGCTTCGGCGTGCTGTTCCTCCTTTCCCTGGTGGCGGAAACGTGGCGCGCCAAACGCCTGCGAAAGTTGCGCAAACGTAACGAGGACGTTGCCGATGCTGCTCCGCCCACGTTCTTTGGCACAGCCACCACCATCATGGGTTTGCTTTCCCTGCTGTATACCCTCCTGCAATTGGTGCAGTCCATTGCGGATATCCTGAACTTTATGAACGTGATCGAGCCGTTTCTTCGCAAGATGTTTTCCATGCCGATGCTCCCGCAGCCCTTTGTGGTGCGCACCTTTTACGACGCATTTGTGATGGCGCTGCCGCTGGTAGCCATTGCGCTGCTATACCTGAACCTCAAGTACAACGCACCCCCGCTGCTGGGCGATCCTCCCGGGTTTGACGGGCATCCCCTCCATAGCGCGTACACGCTGGCGACCTACCCCATACTGCCAAATGAGAAAGGTGACTGATCATGACCGACTGTTTTGTGGTCTTTACCGGCGGTAGTGGCAGCATGGTACTGGAATCGTTGGTGCATATGGCGGCCATCGGCGCGCTGGATTGTAACGTGATGCATGTGCTCATGATGGACGTGGATCACGGCAATGGCAACCTGGCGCGGGCGCTGACCACCGTCAAGCATTACAACGCCTTTCGGGACAGCATGAACCAGCGCCCCGTGGGTCTTTTTTTCCAAAGCGAGATCCGTTTGTACGTATGGACCCCCTACCAAATGAACAACGTTGAAAACCGCAACATGGCAGGCATGATCGCCGGGGATAAAAACGCCACCTGGTTTGCCCATGCGCTTTACACCGAGGAGGAGATCCGCCACGAAGTGCCGGTGGGTTTCAAGGGGCACCCTAACCTTGGTGTTCTGTTTTTGCAAAACCTGTTTTCCAACCAAACGGTGCGCGGGGAGTTGGACCGCTTTATGGAGGTCTTTGCCACGCAAAAGGCGAACCGCCTGATGCTGGTGGGCTCCTGCTTTGGCGGCACGGGCGCGGCCTCCATTCCCGTGTTTGGCCGCTACCTGCGCAAGCGGATCCGGGAACTGTCCGACCATGATTTTTCCTTTGCGTTGCTGGCTTTGCAACCATATTTTGACCTGCCCGCCCCGCCGCAGGAAGATTTGCCCATCGAAAGCAGCCTGTTTGCCAATAAGGTGATGACGGTGCTGAACTACTACCCCCAATCCGTGCTGCAAAGCGATGGCCAACAGACGCTGTACAACCATGTGTACCTGCTGGGCTCCTCCAAACGCATGCTGTTTCCGGTCAACAGCTCCGGCAAAAATACACAGGAGAATCCGGCGAATTTCATTACCTGGTTTGCGTGCGTGGCCATCAAACAATTTTTTACCATCCAAACAGAAGATGCGCTGTTTCCCGCCCATACCAAGCTGCACCTTGCCTGGCTCAAGGAAGCCCCCTGGGATTGGAGTCATTTTCACAAACTGGTTTTCCCCACATTGGAACGCGATTGCGCCAAAATGATGCAGGCGGCCATGCTCTACATCAGCGTTTTGCACAAGCCGGTTCTGTCGGCGGGCAACTTGCCTCCCTACTCCTTCCTGGACAACATGCTCTATGGTTGCAGCGCGCACCAGTGCAATCTGTTTGCCGCGAAAATGACCCTGTTTACCGACTATATTGCCCGCTTTGTGAATTGGTTTTTTCAAATCATCACGCATTTGCCGGATGATGGCGTGACTGCGCCCCACCCCCAAGCGGCACAGGCGGATTTTATCGCGTTTCACAAAACCGATCCGTCCCAAATCAACCATGCTTTTGAGGAAATTTTCCCGCCGGTTCAGGTGGCCGATAACAACCCGGGCAACCTGCAGCAGCAGTTGCTGACGTACCGCGCACGGCAGCGGGATTCCCTGCTGCGCCAGAAATTTTTCAATGCCTTCCTGCTGTGCAAGCTGGAGCATAAGCGCATGGATTATTGGCCTTTTGACGATCAGATCCGCCAGGTCGTGCCTCCCGATGTGCTGATGCCCCATCCCCCCGCCCCGGAGGATCAGCCGCAGGATATCACCGAGCAGCCGCTGGGCTACTGTATCAATCAAATCGTCGGCTCCCACTATCTGGAGCAGGATACCACCGTGGATAATCTGGTTGATTTCATGCGCCAGCAGGTACGCCTCAACGACACGGACGAGGCCCGCATTTATCGGCGCTTTGTGCGCAGCATGTTCGGCGCGCTGGATCATTACCAGCGGTGAAGAAAGGGAGGGCAACCAGTATGGCCAGACGCGGCATCTTCCGTCGCGGCGCTCACCACGCCGTGCAACCCATAAGCCACAATGGCAACGGGGAAGGCGGCCAGGATCGCTACCCCCTGCTGTCGGGCATCGACATGCGCAGGGGGCTGAGCGCAACCAAGGGAGAACCGGGCATGTTCACCGCCACAGAAAACGATATTGGCGACATCTATCATATCCTGGGGGATATGGAAGGCACCACGGACAACCGCGAAAGCATCCCCAGCCCTTTTTCCCAGACGGAAGCTTTTCATATCACCCTGCGGGATTATCCCCTGCGGGACACCTCTCAGGCCACCGTGCAGCAGTGGCGCGGCGCCATGTGCCTGGCGCTGCTCTACCCCACGCTGTTCTGCGGCGCCCAGGCGCCTTACTGGTACCGGGGCATTGTGACGGATAAGACATTGTTCATCCGTCTGGTACAGGAGTGCAAGGATAACCACGCGATGGATCTGTACGCGCTGTGCGTGCAGTACCGCGGCAACCATTACCCCCTGCTGTATTACAGCCCGGAGTGCGGCGTAGTGCCCACTGCCTTTGGCGTGGAGGAGGGGATTTGCGACTTGCCGTGGCTCCAGCCCCGGCTTGCGGCCAGACCGGCCGACCTGCCGCGCAGCGAGGCCACGCCGGCGCTGCAAAGCAGCAACCGTTTGCGGATCCTCTTCTTTTGCGACCCTATCCCTTACCTGAGCGATGGGCAGCTGCGTTTGCTGCACGCAGGGCTCACCCAGTACAGCGACCTCTACCCCAAAAACGTCCCGACAGCCATGACCGAGTTCCGCAATGATATCGACAAAACGCTGCGCAGCCGCATCCAAAACAACCTGTGCACGCAGCCGGAGGCAAATTTGCTGCTGGCGTTGCTGCTGCGCAACACCGCGCAACTGGGGCTGCACGTTGTGCAGGCGCCCAGCGCTGTGTTGGTGAACGAGGCGCCCTCGCTGTGCAGCATGGCAAGCGAGCTGTGCGCGCAGGCCACCCGGCTGGTGCTGTTGCACGGCAAGCCCGTGGCATTTCTGGATCATCAGGCCATCCTGTGCGCCATCAACCCGTTTTCGACCTTGATCGACCCATCCGGCAAACCCCAGCCAGCCTATCAGAGCCTGCTGGGTGCCCTGGATACCCTGCTGAACCAGACACCCGCCGCGCAGGCCGAGGCGCCCGGAAAGGACAAGTCTGCCGTGCTCGCTGCACAAACCAGCGAGCAACAGTGGATCCAGGAGCGCATCCGCCTGATCCAGAACCAGCTGGCAAGGCTGCAGCCGCATTTCCCGGATGCCCCGGTGCTGCGCCATCTGGCGCTGCAATACCCGCCGCAGTACGCCAACAAGCCCATCGAGCTGCCGTGGCATCCCATCCGCGCGCATGAGGCGGAGGTACCCCTGCTGGAGGAACCCTTTGTTGCCCTGGCACTGTGCGCGGTGGTGCAAAACGATCCACGGAAGCTTTTTTCCGAGGAGATCCTGTACCTGCAAACGGAAGATAGCTACTTTCAGCAAAAAATGGCGCGCTCCCTGCTGGAGATCGGCCGCTACCGCGGCAAGCACATCTATACCTTCCTGCCCGCGGATACCTATGGCGGCGAGGCGCTGGTGCAAAACAGGCAGGCGAGCATCACCTGCCAAAGTGTGGACGGGCGCAACCACATGGTCATCCGCGCGACATTCCATGTGAAAGCCGATAACATCCTGTACAAGATCGACCGGGAGTACAGCGATGCCCAGCTGCGCCTGCTGGACGATAAAAAACTGCCGAGCGTTGCGCTCTGGGCGGATGTGGAGGATGCTCCCCTGCCCAACCAGCTCCCCTGGCAGCTGTATTATGTGTTTGTTTGCTTCCCCTATGACCGCCACAGCGCCAACTACAGCGCCGAAGTGTTCGATTGCGACGGGCAGCAGGTACCCCCTGCCGACCAGGTCACGGGTCAGCCCGTCCGCCAGAGCTTGCCCATGTGGTGGTGCAACTACCGCCTCAAGCACAGGCCGGGCTTTGTGCTGTTCAAGCACAACAGCCTCAGCGCGGGGATGCTCAAACTGCAATACAACCCCTACGGTTTGCCGCACAAGCTGTTCCGGGACAGCACGCGCGTGCAGCTTGCCATCGATTTTGGCACCACCGCCTCCATTGCCGCCACACGGATGGGGCGGGAGGGCACCATCGTGCGCGGCCTGCAGGAAAACCGTATCACGTGGCTGCTCAACCAAAAGGATGGCACGCCCTATGCGGAGCGGTATTTCATCCCCAATGCGCTGTGCGGCGGCGCAGGTGTGGAAACGCTGGTGCCTTCGGTCGTGCAGCTGTTTGACCACCTGCGTGCCCAGCATGGCGCGCCCGGTGATGAGGTGCACATTGATGGCAGCATCTTCTACCTCAGCGACACCAACGCCGAGTTTGACAGCGCCCACCACACACGCTCCGGGTTCAAGATCATGCTCAACTGTGACAGCGAAAACGACCGCTCCGCCGTGGAGGAGCAGGCCAACGATACCCGCATCTTTATCAAGCAATTGCTGCACATGTACCTGCTGCTGTGCCGGATGAACCATGCCAGCCATGTGGATGTGTATTTTGCCACACCCATCGCGCTTTCCCGGGAGGAACGCACCCGCCTGCGGGGCATCCTGGAAAGCGCCGTGCGCACCGTGGGCGCCAAGGCCGGCTATGGCGAAACGGATGTGCATGTGGAAATTACCACGGAATCCCGCGCGGTGGGCGCCTATTTCAAGGATTACGCCCTGGTCAACAGTGTGGATTATGAAGGGATTTTCACGCTGGATATTGGCGGGGGCACTTCGGATTATTCCTTCTGGGAGCGGGACAAGACGGACATCAACGCCTCCATATGCTGTTCCAACCGCCTGGCCGGGCATGAACTGCTGGGCGCGCAGCTGCTGCGGGAGCTCAAGCGCACCGGCGCCATCCAAACCCTGCCGGAGGTACTCCGCGCCCAGCTGCTGCCCGCACAAAAGTCCATTGCCCATTTCAAAAGCCTGATCGATAACCTGCAAGGGATCAAAATCACCAGTGAAACATCCAAGATCGATCTGTGGCTGGATCAGCTCTTTATGCAGTATTACGATCAAATGCACGCCGCGCTCAATGAGGTGCGCTGCGCCTGGCTGCTGGGGCTGATCAACCTGCAGCTGGCCATGCTGTTCTGGGTCGGTTGCCTGGTTTTCCACCAACTGAGCGACCCGCACGCCAATGGCACTCCCAAAACTCTCACATTGTGCCTGGCCGGCAATGGCGCAAACTTTTACCGCTTTCTCAGCCCTTCGCGGCAGGAGGCGCTCCGGCAGGTATTTGAGCGCTGCCGCACGCCCTTGATCATTCACCAGCAGAAGGATCGCGGCGAGCAAAAGACCGAAGTGGTCAAAGGCTTGCTCCTGGATGATTCCCTTTTCAAGGAACCTGAAACGGATGAAAACAGCCCCTTTGGCACCTTGGATGCCGCTCAGGTGTGGGAAAGCCTACTGGAAATGCTCACGCACTATGCCCAAATCTATACCGACACCATCCACGATCCGGTGGCCGGAGCGCTGGCGCTCGTGCTGCAAAAGCAGGAGCTGATCGTCAATCTGCAACAGGATTTGTTGCGCAAGGCAATCAACATGGACATGCTGAACCGTCATCTGGTCGGTTTCAAAAATTGGATCTTTGATCAATTGGAGGAGTTGCTTACCCGCCAAAGCTGATGTAGCCGGGGCGCATGCGGCAGACCCACCGCCATGCGCCCTTTGGGTTTTCCCTGCGCGCGGCACAGGCCGGAGGGCAGGCTGTGCGTGGCGGCATGCAGGCTATGCCGGCGGGCAACCGAAGCCGCGCCCTGCGCGGCCGCATTCGCCCTCTTACGGCAAGTGTAACAATGCTTACGCATCTGCAGGGATGCGTTTTGGCCTTGCCTGTGGTACACTGCAGGTAGCAAGCCATGATGTTTTGATGGGCTGCCGAAAGGGAGGATGGGCATGGATCCGCTACACAGCCGCAATGCCTTTGAAATACAGGTAACCGAACAACTGCAGCGGATTGAGGCGATGTTGGCTCAATTGCTGGCCGCACAGCCCGGCGTCCCGGCACAGCCGCCCACGCCCGCGCCGCCTGTGGTGACCCCCGGCAAGGATGCGGCACTGCAAAATGCCCAGCAGATCACGCAGTGGCTCAATGCGCTGTGGCAGCAAGGCGCGGAGCAGCGTACCATCCTGGATGGGATCCGCCGGCGGATCGCCTCCGATATCAATGCCTGTGTGATTGGATTTCGGGATCACGCACGCGCCCTGATGGACAGTTCCTATGCCGAGTTTGTGCGGGAGAGCGATGGTCGCCTGTTTGTGCTGTGCTGTGGACAACTGGATAGCGGCGATATGCTCTTTGCCGCATTGCCCTACCCCGTGAACGATATCTGGTATGACCGGGGCGTGACCATGCTGGAGCGCCTGTACCGGATCGCAGGCGCGCGGGATTTTCTTTGCCCGCATGTGCAAATCGGCGAAGCCGCGCTGCTGCGCGCGACGCTGCCCCTTGATGGCACGGGGTGGGTGTATCTGCCCTACCGCATGGGCACCATGAAAGTAGAATAGAGTCCCGGCAAGTACTTTCGGGGTTGCCCTGCCGCAGGCAGAGAGCCGCCAGCGCCACAGAATCCGCGTGCCCATCGCATGGACGCCATACAGGCACGGTTACGCCGCTTTCCAGTCGCTTCGCCCACTATGCGGGCTTGGTTCGGGGTGCCGCTGTGGGTGCGGTGTTCCCTTGGCCCCTGCGGCGCACCGGCGATCTTGGGCAGGCGTGCAGCCTGCAACCAACAAGCGGCAGCCTGCCTGCCATCTTGACATGTAAGGGTGCCGCGACGGCGGTGCCTGCGGCGCATCGTTTTTGCTGAGCTTGCCCAGACGCCGCGGCAGCATGCAGCCGCACTCCCACGTGCCTCATGCAGAGCCGCTTCGCGTTGGTTTGCCTGATTGGCAGTTCCTCCTGCGCCAACCGGGTACGGTAAAGCTAGCCACAGTCCCTTTCAGGTTGTGGAAAGGCCACCTTGCGGCCAGGTGCGGTTTGGGGGACTACCCAACAGCCCGTCCGGATTGGTGCCCAGGCTTCCTGCCCGCTGCGACAGGCAGGCCGCCGGCAAACTTTCCGTTGTGATAGGCATATTGCGGACAAACAGCGCGGCGCAAAATGCGCAGACCCTCTTGCCGGAAACCGAAAAATGCGCTACGCTATGCCTAGCCAAATCCCCATGCGCCCCTGCCAGTCAAAGGAGGTCGCCTGCATGCAAAATACCGAGCGCATCGCCATTTGTTATGACTTTGACCATACGCTGAGCCCGGATGATATGCAGGCGTATTCGTTCATCCCCTCCGTGGCGTTTGACAAGGAGACTTTCTGGGCGCAGTCCAACGCCGATGCCCTGCGGCACCACATGGACCGCAATCTCGCCTGGATGAAAAAAATGCTGGATGAGGCCATCCGCACCGGGCAATCCATCCGGCGGGAATCCTTCATGGCACAAGGGCAGGCGGTGGAACTGTACCCCGGGCTTACCACGTGGTTTGACGCGCTCAATGCCTACGGCGCGGCGCGGGGCATCACGGTGGAGCATTACATCATCTCCTCCGGCCTCAAGGAAATGATCGAAGGCACCTCCATTGCGCGGCAGTTTGCGCGCATCTACGCTTCCACCTTCCTCTATGACGCGGCCGGGCAGGCCGTGTGGCCGGCGCAGGTGGTCAACTACACCAACAAAACGCAGTTCATCTACCGCATTGCCAAGGGCACTTTTGATGAAAATGACGAGCGCGTGAACCAGAGCACCCAGCCGGATGCCCTGCATGTGCCCTATGAAAATATGATCTACATCGGCGACAGCGATACGGACATCCCCAGCATGCGGGTGGTCAAGCGCAAAGGCGGCGTGGCCATCGGCGTGTATGACCCCAAGGCGGGCAGCCACCGCCGCATGTGTGATTTGTTTCTGGACAGGCGCATAGATTTTTTTGCCCCCGCGGATTACGCACAGGGTGCGCCGATGCACCGCATCCTGACCCGGCTGATCGATCTGGCGGCCGCGCGCCACGCGCTGGCAGAGGAGACCCGTGCGCTCCGGGCGCATGTGCAGCGCTGCGACTGATCCGGCGGGCAGCGCAAGGCACCAGGCAGGGCGGCCGTGCGGACGCCAAAAGTTGGGTCAAGGGATGAAATCCCTTGTCAGGTTCCAAGGGTGAAACTCTTGGTGGGGTCTGGGGTGAACCCCAAAGTCTGATGGCGCAATCTATCGCGCAAGCGAGCGAACAGCCCGAAGGGCTATGAGGCGAGCGGTGGCAGCGACCATCCGTGGCTTTTCGGCAGTTTGACGCCTTCGGCAGAAGTGCCGCAGGTGTTTGGCTGTCAAAAAAGTTGGGTCAAGGGATGAAATCCCTTGTCAGTTTCAAGGGTGAAACCCTCGGTGAGGTCTGGGGTGAACCCCCAAAGTCTGATGGCACAATCTATCGCGCAAGCGAGCGAACAGCCCGAAGGGCTATGGGGCGAGCGGTGGCAGCGACCATCCGGTTTTTTTCGGCAGTTTGACGCCTGCGGCAAAAGTGCCGCAGGCGTTTGTCCATCAAGCGATTCCAAGGCGGGGGCTGTGGCTCGCCTGATTGCCGCCTGGCCGCTGTGCGTTTGCCTCAACACAAGCCCGTAGCGCAAGGCTTGGGAGCGCTGACCTCTTGCGCAAGGGTCTTGCACCGTGCTCTATCCCCGCTGCAGCGGGTTGATCAAAAGCCAAACGCCTGCGGCACATCTACCGCAGGCGTTTGGGGTGCATCAGCAAGCGCGCTATTTGCCCGGGAAAAGGGTTGCCTATTCCGTGGGACGCAGGGTAATGAGCACTTCCGTCAGGGTTTCCAGCAGGTCATTGTCCAGGGGGCGGGCGGCATCGGCATAGTAGGCGGTAAAGTTCACGCTGGTGCCGTTGGCGATGGTCTCGGCATAGTAAAACACACCGTCGGTGCCTTCCCGGCTGTAAATGTAAAAGGGGAAACCGCTCACTGTGGTGATCTCGCGCACAAGCTCGATGTTGTCATCGGCAAAGGCGGCCAGGGTATCCGCCACATAAGCGTCCCGCTCCGCCTGATCGGCGTTGTACAGGCTTTCGCCCTCGTAGTCGGTCACGCGGTTGAGCGTTGCGTCAATCAGGTAATCATCATCGTAGAGCAGGAACAGCCAGCGGCTATCCTCGGTATGTTCATCGCTGTAGGTGGTATCGTCCAGCGTGAGGGTGTCGGGATAGTCGATCGTGTAATATTCGCCCGCAACATACGTGGCGGCGGCGGCTCCCTGCACCAGGGAAAGCGCAAGCAGGATCGCCAGGGTCAGGGCTGTCAGCTTTTTCATGGGGATTCGCTCCTTTCAGGCAACGGTCCATACCATCCTATTGTACAACAGAGCGGCTACCGCCCTGGTGAACAGAATGTAAATAAACGGTGCTAGGGGCGCAACTGTTACAATCATGGCGTCTCAAGCCTTGGGGGTGCCGCCCTCCGTCCCATCCGCAGTGGGCTCGGCCTCGGGCGCGGTTGCTGCGCCACGCCTGCCGCCGCGGATGCTGCTCACGATGCTCATGACCGCCCCAATGATCAGGAACAGGTAGAACGTGAAAAACCGCCATACCAAAATGGCCACACCCATGGTGCCCGGTGTAAAAAACCCTCGGAAAAACGCCAGAAAGCCGCCTTCCTGCGCGCCGCTGGCGCCCGGCAGCGGGGTGTAGCTGGCCGTTACAAACAGCAGATAGGCGGCTGCAAGCATCTGAGAAAGCTGCGCGCCGCTCATGTGCAGCGCAAAATAGACCGCAACGGGCACAGCCATCAGCCCTAGGGTACTGACCATCGCCAGCAGCAACATCCACACCAGCTGCCAGGGATCCTTAGCCAGACGCAGGATGCTAGCGTGGTACACATCCAGCCCAGCGCTGATGCGCAATATGCGCTGCTCCGGATGCTTGACCAGGCGCAGTTTGGCCAGCAGGCGCACAAAAAAGGTGATGACGGCCTGTACCAGCGGCCTGTGCAGCCCCACCAGCAGGATGAGGGGGATTGAGGCAAAATTGATGGCATAGCCTATGTAAATCGCCCATTTTGCGCCGCCAAGCTGCGATTCCACAAAGCCTTGGTTAGTAAGCCACAGCGCGGTGGTCACCACCACCAGCATCAGCTGCTGCGCCAGAAACTTGATGGAGATGGCCGATGTGCCGATGGGCACCGGCACATCTCTTTTGCTCATGGCATAGACCTGCATGGGCTGCCCGCCGCTTGCGCCGGGGGTGATGTTGGAGTAGTAAAACCCGATGAGCGAGGTATAGCACGCCATGCGCAGCGTGATGGGATACTTTTGCTTGCGCAAAAAATAGTGCAAGCCCAGCGCGTCAAAAAACACGTTGACCACGATGCACAAAAGCGCGATCAGCGTCCAGCCCACATCCAAGGTGAGCAGCGCATCCCAGGCGCTACCCAGCTCATTGTTGCTGAACACCAGCACAATCATCAGCCCCAGCGTGGCGGCAATAAATAAAAAGCTCAAGAGGTTCCTGCGGTTCATGCGCTGCCTCCTTTGGCGGCCAAGCGGCCGACATGCGGCGCTGGCGGTACCCTACCGCGGGATCAGATTTTTTCACCGTTGGGAATTCCTGCATTAGTATAGCACAGCTTGCGCGGGATTTCCAACTGTTCTTGACGGGCTTGCCCGCGCTGCGCTTGACGTTTGCCCTGGCGCACCGTACAATCAATGCAAAGAGGAGGCGGTGCATACCATGCGGCTGTTCCACATCTCCGATCTGCACCTGGGCAAAAAACTGAGCGAGGCGCCGCTTGTGGAGGATCAGCGGTTCATGCTGGCGCAGCTGTGCGCGCTGGTCAAAACGCATGCGCCCCATGCGGTGCTCATCGCGGGCGATGTGTTTGATAAAGCCACCCCCTCCGCCGAGGCGGTAGGGCTGCTGGATGCCTTCCTGACCGAGTTGGCCGCGCTGGATACGCAGGTGGTGATCATCAGCGGCAACCACGATTCCGCCGAGCGGCTTGCCTACGGCGCGGCGCTGTTTGCCCGCCAGCGGGTGCACATTTCCCCGGTGTTTGACCGGGCGCATGCAGCCATCCAGCCCATCCGCCTTGCGGATGAGCACGGCGAGGTGTGCCTGTGGCCGCTGCCCTTTATCAAGCCCGCGCACGTGCGCGCCGCCCTGCCGGACGCAAAGGCAGAAACCTACACCCAAGCCGTGGCGGCCGTGCTGGATACCCTGCCCCTGGACACAGCGCAGCGCAATGTGCTTTTGTGCCACCAGTACATGACAGGCGCCGAGCGCAGCGATTCGGAGGAGCTTTCCATCGGCGGGCTGGACAATGTGGACGCGGGCATCCTCCATTCGTTTGATTACGTGGCGCTGGGACACTTGCACCGCGCCCAGAGCGTGGGCAGACCCACCGTGCGCTATGCCGGATCCCCGCTCAAATACTCGTTTTCCGAGGTACGGGATCACAAGAGTGCCACACTGGTAACCCTGGGGCAAAAGGGCGCGGTGGCCGTCGAAACCCTTCCCCTGACGCCCCTGCATGAGCTGCGCGCACTGCGGGGCACCTATGCGGAGCTCACCCTGCGCCAAAACTATGCAGACACCCATGTGGATGATTATCTGCACATCACCCTGACCGATGAGGCGGACATCCCCGATGCGCTGGCCAAGCTGCAATCCATCTACCCCAACCTGCTGCGGCTGGACTATGACAACGTGCGCACGCGGGAAGCGCTTGCGCCGCTGGCCGCCGCGCCGGAGGGGCGCACCCCGCTGATGATGCTGGCCGATTTTTACCAGGGGCAGTACGGCGCGCCGCTGAGCGATGCCCAACGCGCCTATGCCCTGCCGCTGCTGGAGCGCGTATGGGAGGGCAAAGCATGAGGCCGCTTTCCTTGGTCATGAACGCCTTTGGCCCCTTTGCGGGCGAGGCATCGCTGCCCCTTGCCCAGCTTGGGGAGCGGGGATTGTACCTGGTCACGGGGGTCACCGGCGCGGGCAAGACCACCCTGTTTGACGCGATCACCTTTGCGCTGTACGGCGAGCCCAGCGGGCAGAGCCGCGATGCGGGCATGCTGCGCAGTAAATATGCCCCGGCGGATGCGCCCGCCTCCGTGCGGCTGGCCTTTGTGCATCGGGGCACGGAGTACAGCGTGGAGCGCACGCTCCCCCGCGAGCGGGAAAGCAGGCGGGGCAAGGGCACCGTGCGCGATGAGGGCACCGCCACCCTGAACTTTGCGGATGGGCGCGCCCCCATCGTCAAACCGACGGAGGTAACGCGCGCTATCACCGCCCTGTTGGGTGTGAACAAGGAGCAGTTCTGCCACATCGCCATGATCGCGCAAGGCGCGTTCCAGCAGCTGCTCCTGGCTGGCACCAAGGATCGCAGTGAGATTTTCCGGGAAATCTTCGCCACACGCCCCTATCAGGATTTTCAGATGCGCGTCAAGGCGGATGCGGCGCGTGCCGATGCGGAGTGCAAGCTGCTCGCCCATGATATGCAGCAGCGCATGGCCGGCGTGCGCGCCCCGGCGGATGATCCCCTGCTGGCGCAGCTTGTGCCCATGCAAAAAGAGCTGCCCGCTGCCAGCGAAGCGCTGGCGCTGCTGGCGGAGTTGATCGCCGCGGACGAGGCGCGCCTTGCGCAAGCAAGCGAAGCGCTGGGCGTGAGCGATGCGCACATCAGCGCCGTGGATGCGCTCCTGGGCAAGGCGGAGCAGCGCGAGCGCACCGCCGCGGAGCTTGCCGTCTGCCAAACCTGGCTTACCGCCAACGAGCCAGGCCTGGCCACCCTGCAAAGCGCCCTGCAAGCGGAGCTGGCACGCGCCCCCGAGCGCGAGCGGCTCACCGGTGCGTTGGCGCAAGGGCGGGCCGAACTGGCACGGTATGATGAGCTGGCCGACCTGGCCGCGCGCCACGGCACCGCACTGGAGAGCGCCCGCCTGGCGCGGCATCAGGCCGATGCGCACCGCCAAAGCCACGAAAACCTGACCGCGCGCCTGGCCGGTGCCCGGGCGGAGCTGGCCTCCCTGCAAACCGCCGCCGGGGATGCCGAGCGCCTGCAAGCGGAGGCACAGCGTGCGCAGGAGCGTCTGCATGCCTTGCAAGCCCTTGCCGATGCCTGGGATGCTTTGCAGGCCGAGCAACATGCCCTCGCCGCCGCCCGCAGCGCCTACACCGCCGCCGCCGAGCAAGCCATGCAGGCGCATGCCGCGCAGGATAGCGCCCAGCGGCGCTTTTTGGACGCGCAGGCCGGCGTGCTGGCGCAAACCTTGGTGCACGGGCAGCCCTGCCCTGTTTGCGGCTCACCGGAGCACCCCGCCCCCGCGCACCTAACCGGCGATGCGCCCACCCGCGACACCTTGGACGCGCTCCTGGCCAAGGCCGCCGCCTGCGATGCCCAAGCCGCGCGCCTGAGCGCCGCCGCCGCCGAGCACACCGGTGCGCTGGCACGCTCCCAAACACGATTGCTGGCGGATGCGCGTTCCTTACTCCCCCTGCAAGACCTTGAAACGCTCCCGGGCGCCCTGGCCATGGCTTTGGCCGCGACCCGCGAGCAGGCAGCCGCGCTGGAAGCCGCCGCCACCGCCGCCCGGCAGCAGGCCGAGCGCGCCCAGCAGGTGCAGCAGGGCATCCCCAAGGCCGAAGCGCTCCTGCTGGATTTGACCGCCCAGCACAGCGGCGCCATGCAACGCGCCGCCAGCGAGCAGGCGCGCGCCGATGCCCTATCGGAGCAGCTGCAAGCCCTGCAGCGCCAGCTTGCCCAGCCCACGCGGGATGCGCACCTGGCTGCGCTGGCCGCGCTGGATGCGCAGCGCGCCGCACTGGACCGGGCACTGGCCGATGCACAGACCCTTTTGGATGCCCGCGCCCGTGAGGTGCAGCAGCAGACAGCCCGCCGCGACACGCTCACCGCACAGCTCACCGATGCACCCCTGCCTGCAGCCGATGCGCTGCAAGCGCAAAAGCAAGCGCTCACGGCCGAACGTGCCGCCCTGCAAGCCGACCATCAGGCGCTGCTGGAGCGCCTGAACGGCAACCGTGCCGCACACGCCGCCCTGATGACCCATGCCCGGGACTTCGATCGGCTTGCGGAGCGCCGCGCATGGCTCACCGCCCTTTCCCAAACTGTGAACGGCGAGCTTCGCGGCCGCGAGCGCATCGAGCTGGAAACCTACGTGCAAACCACCTATCTGGATCGTGTGCTCGCCCGCGCCAACACCCGTCTCATGCGCATGAGCAGTGGGCAGTTTGAATTGTCCCGCCGTACCGGCACCGAAGATCTGCGCCTGAAAAGCGGCCTGGAGCTTAACGTGATCGACCATTACAACGGCAGCGAGCGCGATGTGCGTTCCCTCTCCGGCGGCGAGCAGTTCAAAGCCTCCCTCTCGCTGGCCCTTGGCATGAGCGATGAGGTGCAGGCCTCCGCCGGGGGTGTTCGGCTGGATGCGCTCTTCATTGATGAAGGCTTCGGCACCCTGGATGATGAATCCCTCACCGGCGCCATTGATGTGCTCGCCAGCCTGAGCGAAGGCAACCGTCTGGTGGGCGTGATCTCCCACGTGCAGCAGCTCAAGGAGCGCATCGATCGGCAAATTATCGTCACCAAAGCCCGCACCGGCGGCAGCCGCGCTGAGCTTCGCCTGTAACGGGGAATGGGATCAGGGCAAGAACGGTTGAGGGACGCGCGGGGCGCTGCCCCGCACCCCGCCCCTTGACCCCGGCTGGGGCAACCGGTTTGGCTGCGGTATGGGGTTGGGATCCGTCCGCGCACCAAGGGCCGGTAGCCTTCCGGGTCCGCCGCAGGCATGGCTCTGCCGCAAACCGGGCTGCTGCCCCACCGCCTTTCCCGGCCGTGCGGCTTTGCACAGCAACCACCGCCATAACAGCCAAACAGCGCGGCGCACGAAAACAACGTGCGCCGCGCTGTTTGGCTGTTATGCCAGCGAGTCACGGGTCAGGGTATGGGGCGTCCGCGCGGATCCGCTCAGCTATACACCTTCGGATCCAGGATACCCACCACGGGGAGGTTGCGGTACTTCTCATCATAGTCCAGGCCGTAACCCACCACAAACGCATCCGGAATCTGGAAACAGCTGTAATCCACCGTCAGGGGCACGGTACGGCGGCTGGGTTTGTCCAGCAGAGACACCAGCTTCAGGCTGTTGGCGCCGCGGCTGTGCAAAAGGCGCGTGAGGTAGCTCAGGGTCATGCCGCTATCCACGATATCTTCCACGATCAACACATCGCGTCCTTTGATGGGGCGATCCAGATCCTTGATCATGCGCACTTCGCCGCTGGACACAGTGCTCGCGCCATAGCTGGAGATGGCCATGAATTCAATGGTCAGCGGCAGGTCAATCTGCCGGATGAGGTCGGTAAAGAACAGGCTTGCACCTTTGAGGATACAGATCATCAGCGGGGATTTGCCTTGATAATCCTGCGTGATGCGCTCGCCCAGCGCTTTTACAGCGGCGGCAAGCTGCGCCTCGTCATAGAGCACGCTGGAAAGATCCTGAAACAGCTGTGAGTTGGGGGTCATGGGGCTCACTCCTTCATATACGCTGGGTTGGCCGGGCTACGCCCGCGCAACGGGCGGGGTCAGTGTCACTGGAGGGCAGGCATAAGGGTGCGTACGGGTCGGCTGCCGCAGGGTTCAGTGCGGCGCGGCTTTGCGGCATGCAGCTTGGGTGCCGTGCGGTGTGCCGCCCCTTGGATTGCGGCGACCAACACACGCTGGCCGCTGCCCACGGGGGCGGGGCAATTTATGCTTGGCTTGCCATGGCCGTATCAACCAATTGAACGCGCAAGTCTACTCGGCTCTGGACGGGTCAGGGCTAAGCGCCGGGCATCCAGGGCAGGGGCTGCGCAAGCACGATCCGTGCCATGGGCACATGGCCTGCGCGGGTCGCTTCCGCCGCGCCGATACCTGCTGCCCAGAGCACTTCCCCTTCCCGGCAAAGCAGCGGGATCCAGGGGCGGAAGGGTGCATCCACCTTACGATCCGTCAGGTAACGGCGCAAAGCCTTGCCGCCGGACGCACCAAAGGGATGGATGTGATCGCCGGGCAGCGGCATGCGCAGTGTGCACTGCGCCAGCAAGGCAAGGGGCACACACACCGCGGCTCGGCCATCAGGCAGCGGCTCAGTCAGTGGATCAAACGGCGTAATGTAAAGCTGCGCTGATCCAAAACGCAGGGGTTGCCCATCGGGTTCAGTGCCAAGGGCGCGCCGTGCCTCGGCTGGCGAAGAGGCGCTGGGCCGTGCCTGCGGGGCGGCCGCCGGCGGCACCGGATGCAAGCCGGCCCCTTTCCCAGCCTTGCTTCCCTGGTCAGGCTGGTCTGGGGCAGGCCCCGGCACGTTGGCTACGGCGGCCATCCGTGCGGCGATGCTTTCCAGCGCAATGGCTTCCGGTGGGTCGGCATGGGTCAGGGGTGCGCCGCTTTCCATACGCACCAGGTGCACATGGGTTTGCCCCGCCCACGCGCACAACGCATGCGGCAGGTTCAGGCTCCCTCCCCACGGGGCGTTCAGGAACGCGTACAGCGCCAGCGTGTCCGCTGCGCTCAGCGCGGTTTCCCCCATACCCGGCTCGGGGGTGACGACCCGCGCCATGCCCCGCAGCGCAAAATCACGCAGGGCGCGCACGGCAACGGGCAGTGGCGCAGCCAGTAGCGGCGCCCTTTGCAGGCACATCAGCGGCGGCGCGTCCAGCAGGGCGGCCGCAAGCAGCGCATCGGCCAGGGTTTGCAGGTAGGCATCATCCATGGCCAGCAGCGCGGCGCTCTGGGCAATGTGCTCCGCCGCGCGCGGATTTTCGGCGGCCAGCAGCGGCATCACCTGTGCGCGCAGGCGATTGCGCTGGCACAGAGGGGCAAGGTTAGTTTCGTCCGTGCAATAGGCTTCGCCGTCCAGTGCGGCCAGGATATCCGCGCGGGCAAAGCGCAGCATAGGCCTAAGCAGCAGCACGCCTTCCCGCCAGGTGGCCTCGCGCATGCCGCGCAGGCCGCGCGCCCCGCTGCCCCGGATCAAGTGCGCCAGCACGGTTTCCGCCTGATCGTCCCGGTGGTGTGCCAGCAATAGCGCCGCGCCGCAGGCATTGGCGCGCGCCAGCAACAGCCGGTACCGCGCATCCCGCGCGCGCGCCTCCGCCCCGGGTGCGTCCATACCGCCGGGCAGCTGCGCATGATCCACCGTCAGGGGCACGTGCAGGCGCGCACACAGCGCAACGCAAAAACGCATATCCGCCAGCGCAGCTTCCCCGCGCAGGCCGTGCTCCACATGCGCAGCACACAGCTGTGCCCCATGGCGTGCGCGCAGCGTGCACAGCGCATGCAAAAGCGCCACGGAATCCGCGCCACCGCTCAGGGCGACCAGCCAGGTCGCGCCGGCGTGCAACACGCCCGCGCGTGCCAGCGAACCTTCCACTCCTGCCACAAACTGCTCGTTCATGCCTGTATTGTATCATTCCGCCGGGCTTTGGGCAAGAGGGTCGCCCGGCGCGCCCGGGCATGCTGCCGGTGAATTGCCCAGCCTGCGGCGCCCGTGCAGGCTACGCTGCGCTGCGCGCCGTTTGCCCCGGCTCGCCGGGCGCGCGCGCAAAGAAGGCAATGCCCATAGGCATTGCCTTCGTGCAATGTTGGCCGTGTTATTTCAGGTTTACTTCCACCCGCACATTGGCGGTGACCGTCATCGTGCCCGCCTCGATGGGGGTGGCCGCCGCCTTGTCATAAGCAAGGGTGCGTGCGCCGGCGTAGGGTACATAGGCGTCGTTAGCTTCCGTCACGCTTTCCACATCGCCCAGGGTACGCCCCACGGCATCCGCCAGGAGCTTGGCCTTGCGCAGGGCATCCTGCGTGGCGGCGGTCATGGCCTGATCCATCGCCGCATCCGTTTGGCTGCTGGCAAAGCTGACGCCGTAAAGCTGGTTGGCGCCGGCCGTGATGGCCGCATCCATCAGCGCGGGCAGGGTATCCAGCGCGCGCACCGTGATGGTGACGGTGTTGCTGACGGTGTAACCGACCAACGATTGCTGATCCCCCAGCTTGCCGGTCTGGTAATCATACACCGGGTTCACGGAATAGTTTTGGGTCTGGATATCCTCCGGGGCAACGCCCTGCGCCTTGATGGTGTCGATCACGCCGTTCATGGCGGCAGCATTGGCTTCCTGCGCGGTTTTCACCTGCGCATCCTGCGTGGTCACGCCCACCGTGAAGCTCGCCATGTCCGGGGTGAGGGTCACAGTCGCGCTGCCAAGGGCGGTCACGGTGGCATCCTCCTCCGCCAGGGCGGTCAGGGACGTCAGGCTTAGCATCAAAACCATCAGGATTGCCAGTACGGTTTTCATCATCATTCTCTCCTTTGTGGGTCTATGGTGTGCGGGGCACATGCGCGTCAGGCGCCCTGCTTGGGGGGTTGAGGTGCGGGATCGGCGCTGGCATCCGGCGTGGCGGCTGCAAAGGGCAAGGCCTCGTGTTTGGGGTGCGCCTTGCGCCAGGCGCGGCGCAGCAGCCAGGCTGCCACAGCCAGCACGGCCAGCGGCAGGATCACCGGGGCGGCCATGGCCAGGAACACCAGCAGGTTTTGCACAAACTGCCCCAGCGCGCCGATGGATGCGGCAAACCCGCTCTGGATGCGCTCCCACAGGGTCAGCTCCACGGTGTTAGCGGTATCCTGCACGCTTTGCTCCAGCACAGAGACCGTGACCGCGCTGTAATCCACGTCCCGATCGATGCTGCGCAGCGAGCTTTCCAGCGAATCGATATTGTACTGCGTATCGGCGATCTCGCTTTCGATTTCCAGCAGGTCGCTCACATCGCTGGCCTGCGCCAGCAACTGTTGCAGGCGCGCCATCTTTTCCTTTTGGGTGGTCAGGCGCATGGTGGTATCGGCATATTGGGTGCTCATGTCCGTGGCGGACTCATACCGCGAGGTGATGCGCCCGATGCTGCCCACGCCCTGCAAAAACGCGTCCAACTGATCGCTGGGGATGCGCAGGCTGTAATATGCCGACCGATCCCTGCGGGCGGAGGCCTCGCCGCTGACGCTCACGCTGGCTACGTAGCCGCCCAGCGATTCCGTCAGGCTCTGCAACTGCCGCGTATCGGCGTCAAACTGCGTGGTGGCCAGGGCCAAATCCACCGTACGGACGATTTTAGCCTTGGTTTGCGCACCCTGCGCAGTGCCGGTTTGCGTGCCGCCCGCGCCGGCGCTCATGCTGCCTTCGCTGCCGGCTGCGTAGTCTGCATTGCTGGCAGCCATGGACTCGGCCGCGTCCCACATCATGGTTTCCACGGGGGAGGCGGCGCTGTAGCGCGCGGGCTCGGCGGTGGGCGCCATATCGCCCTGCGCCGAGTAGGTAGCCCGGTTTTCTTTGGTCACGGGGTTGAGGGTCGTAGGCACCAGATTGCCCGCCGTGATGGCGCCCAGCACCAGCACCAGCGCGGCCGCAGCGGGCAGCAGCGCGCGCAGGAAGCTACGGCGGTGCGGTTTGCGTGCTTTGGGGGATTGATGCATGATTTCCAGCTCCTCTCGCTGCACAGCCGCGCGCCAGCGGGCGCTGAAACCCTCGGGCACGGCGGTGCGGTACAGGTCGGTCAGCGCACGATCCAGCGCATCCTCATACGGTTGCTTTTCCATGGGCTGACCTCCTTTCACCTGATTAGACGAGGGGCGCGCCGGCAGGTTCCCTGCCATGCTACCATTCCCCCAGAAGATTTTTGAGCTTTGCCTTGGCGCGGTTCAGCTTGCTCTTGACCGTGCCCAGCCCCAAACGCAGGGCGCCGGCAAGCTCTTCATAGCTCATGCCCTGACCGTAGCGAAGCGAAAGCAGCGCTTGCTGCTCCTTGGGCAAACGGCCGATGGCTTGGGTGATCCGCTCCCGGTCGCTCTGACGCAGGTAGGCTGCCTCCGGATCATCCTCCGGGGCGGCGGGGTCGAACCCGGCCTCGCCCAGCGCCTCCAGCGATGCGGTTTCCCTGCGCGTGCGCGGCCGCTTGAGCACATCCAGGCACACGTTATGGGCAATGCGGAACAGCCATGTTGCTATGCTGCTGCCCCCGCGAAAGCGTCCCATGGCGCGGTAGGCGCGCACCATGGCTTCCTGTGCGGCATCCTCCGCATCCTGAGGGTTGCGCAGCAATTGCAGGCAATGGCGGTATACCATGGCCTCATAGGGGGCGCACAGCGCGGTAAATGCATCCGCATCCCCGTTTTGCGCCCGTTCCAGCAGCGTATCGGCCACCGCGTTGTCACCTCCCCCAGATGTGCATACTCATTGGACGAGCCATGCCCACGTTTTGTTCCCCAGTTCGCGAAAATCCGTGCAAGCCTTGACATGGAAGGGTTTGCGGGTGTATATAGGTAGGAGCCCGAAAATTGGCACTGACCGGATGAAGGAGATTTTGCCTTGTATTATCTCGATGCCCACGCGCACATCTACCCCGACGCCATCGCGCTGAAAGCGGCGCACTCCATCGCGGATTTTTACCAAATCGCCATGAAGGAGGATGGCCGCCTGGCCACCCTGCTGGCGCGCGGCGCGCAGGCGGGCATCACCCGCCATTTGGTGCACAGCGTGGGCGTGACCCCGGACAGGGTGCACAGCGTGAATGATTACCTGCTCAAAACCGTACAGGCCAACCCGGAGCGGCTCATCGGCTTTGGCACCCTGCACCCGGAGCTGGCGGGCATCCCGGCCGAGCTGGCGCGCATCCGCGCGGGCGGCCTGCTGGGCGTCAAGGTGCACCCGGATTTCCAGCGCTTTTTGCTGGATGGCGACGCCGCCATGGCCATGTTTGGCGCGCTGGCAGATGCCGGCATGCCTGCCCTGGTGCATGTGGGCGATACGCGCCACCCCTACAGCGAGCCTGCGCGCATGGCCAAGGTGCTGCGGCGCTACCCCACCCTCAAGGCGATCTGTGCCCATCTGGGCGGCTGGTCCGTCTGGGACGAGGGGTGGAAGTCGCTGGCGGATCTGCCCAACGTATGGGTGGACACTTGCTCAAGCCTGTATGCCCTTGCGCCGGACAAAGCGGCGGAGCTCATCCGCCGTTATGACGGGGCGCATGTTTTCTTTGGCACCGACTACCCCATGTGGGATCCGCTGGAGGAGCGCGACCGTTTTGAGGCGCTGCCCCTGACCCCTGACGAGCGCGAGCGCATCGCGCACCTGAACCTCGAAAAATTTCTGAAGGAGCTTTGAACCATGCCTGAACAAGACGCCATTGCTCTGTCCAGTGCGCCTGTAACAGAGGAGAGCATCCTGCGCGACCTGCGTGCGCTGGGCGTGCAGCGCGGGGATACGCTGATCGTGCACACCGCCATGAGCAAGCTGGGCTGGGTGTGCGGCCGGGAACCTGCCATTGTGCGCGCCTTGCTGCGCGCAGTGGGTCCCTTTGGCCTGCTGGTGGTGCCCACACACAGCGGGGACAACAGCGAGCCATCCCACTGGCAGCACCCGCCCGTACCGGAAAACTGGTTTGCCCCCGTGCGTGAAAACATGCCCGCCTATGACCGCCGCGTGACCCCCTCGCGCGGTGTCGGGCGCATTCCGGAGTGCGTGCGCACCTACCCGGGCGCGCGGCGCTCGGCGCACCCGCACGTCAGCTGGGCTGCCAAGGGTTGGATGGCTGCCTGGGTGTTGCGCGGCCACACATGGCGCAAGCCTTGCTTTGGCATGGCCTCGCCGCTGGGGCGCTTTTACCGCCGCGGCGCAAAAACGCTGCTCCTGGGCGTGGGGTATGACAACTGCACATCCCTGCACCTGGCCGAGGCGCTGTGCCCGGCCACTGCCCGCAAAACATCCGGCGCGGCGGTGCGCGAGCATGGCGTGCGCCGCTGGGTGAGCTGGGAAGATATCGAGTTTGACAGTGACCGTTTCCCGCAGATCGGTCTGGCTTATGAGCAGGCTGGCGGGGTGGTTACCCAGGGGCGCATCGGCCATGCGGAATGCAAACTGGTGCCCATACGCCCGCTGGTGGATTTCGGCGTGCAATGGCTCGCCGAGCACCCGGCCGAAGATGCGGCGGACGCGACTGCCCCCGCAGCGGATGCGGCGCCTGCCCAAGCACCCGCACCGCAACCCTCAGAAGCGTTACCCACCGCCTAGGGCACGGCAGGCTACGTTTTCCATATGCATAGGATATACCACACGCGGCAGGTCGAAACCTGCCGCGTGTTTTTGTTCAGGAAGCAGTCGGTGTGCGATGAGCGCATGCCGCTGCGCGGTTGTTTGCTCCCCTGAGTGTGTGGGATGCTGCGGCAAAGGCTTGGGATTTCGCCCCAAACGCCGCATGGGCTTTCGCCCAAAGCCAGTTTTCCGCTGGGGGCGCCGGGCTATCCGTCCTGTTGCCCGGCCATTTCCTCTTGCTTGCGCTTGACCTGCTCTGCCAGGGGCGAAGGTGCTTCCCTGCGGCGGAAGGTGCCCGGCAGGATGTGGCGCACCGCCTCGCTGGCGCCGGAGGAGAACAAATCGCCTAGAATGCGGCGGGTTCGGGTGCGGGTTTCCGGCTCCAACTTGCGAAACGCGGCAAACAGCTTGACCGTGCTGGCGGTAAAATCCTGCACCAGTGGGTCTATGGTTTCCGGATCCAGTGCGGAAATGACCCGGAATACCGTGTCTGTCAAGAAGCGGCGATCTTCCATCGTCAACCGGTCGATCCACTGGCGCAGAGCCTCATCCGCGACCTGCGTGCCGATATCCAGCCCTTCCAGCATCTCAAATGCGCCGTCGGTCACCTGCCAGGTGAGCGCATCATGCTGCCATAGGCCGATGGTGTTGCTGCGCACCACCTGAAACACCGGATGGTAGCACAGCAGCATCCCCACCACCGAGCTTTGCGGAATGTAGCTTGCCACCTTGGCGCTGATGCGCGCATACCCATCGCTAAGCAAAGTCTGCTCATCCATGCCGGGACCGTCGAAGCTGTACACGCTTTGGATGCGCTGCTGTACCGCCGCAGCGCAGTGCGCCGCGGCATACAGCGCCAGATGCCCGCCCTTGCTGTGCCCGCCCAGCAGCAGCGCCCCCGCAAACGCCCCCGCCGCCCGGGTGGTATAGGCCACAGCCTCCTGCTGGGCAGGCACCGCCATGAAGGACATGTTCAAATCCTCCTTCCAACCGGCAAGGGTCAGGTCGGTACCGCGAAACGCGATGTAGCGCGACCCATCCGGCAGGGCAAAGGTTGCGGCGCAAAACTGGGTTTCCAGATCAAAATCGATGTGATTCACATAATCCATCATGCGCAGTTGCGCAAACCGGGCGGTTTGCGCGCAGGCCTTGGTCATCAGGTAGCGCTTGCGCTGAAAGGGATCGGCGAAGTTATCCGGGTAGGTGGCGGCTAAAAACGCCCACAGCTCTGCCACCGTAACGCTGCCGCCTTCGTCCAGCAGCCCTTCCATGGGCATGTAGACCATCTGGGTGAGGGCAAGGCTGTCCGGCGGGGCAAACGGGCGCTCCGCAAAGGACAGGTGACCAAAATCTTGCAGGTATTCCATCAATGCAGGCATGAAGATGCTCCTTTGTCGCGAACTATGCCACCGCAAGGCGATCCGCTTTGCGGGCGGCATGCCTATATAACGAAACAACACCGCATTTTATGACAGCACCAGTATACGTCAATGGTCGGAGGAAACGCAATGGGGCGCACGGCTGCCCCTCCTTGGCGTGTGGGAAAGCGCAGTGCAGCACCCGTGAACACACAGGGTAGCGCGGCAAGCCCTTGAGCACGCGGGCAGCGCCGCATACTTTTCATAGATCGCGAGCGATTTTGTTTTGTGGCGAGGCGCGGAAGCGAAGGCGGGGCGGGGCAATGCCAAGCTTTCGCCACGAAAACAGAGGGTCAAAGCGCTCGCGAGATAGAAGCGTTCAGGATTTGCAATCGTATCTACACCCGTGGGCACACCAAGGCAAAGCGGAGCGGAGCCGTAAAACGCCCGGGCAACAAAGCGCCCCTGCCTGAATCATCGGGCGGGGGCGTTCTTTGCTGCCCGGGCGGCTGCTTTGATCCCGGGGCATCGCGTTGGCTGGGGTGCGGGCAGCAGGCGCTGCATGGCACAGGGCTCACCCTTGTGCGGATGGGGCAGTGCTCTGCTCCCGTGCCCTGCTCACCTCATCAGCATAACCAGCACGGCCTTTTGCGCGTGCAGGCGGTTTTCAGCTTCTTCAAAAATCTCGTCGGCATGCGCTTCCAACACTGCGGCGGTGATCTCCTCCCCACGGTGGGCGGGCAAGCAATGCAGCACCATGGCGTCGGGCTTGGCCGGCGCCATGACCGCATCATTCACCTGATAGCCGGCAAAAGCCTGCTTGCGTTGCTCGGCCTCGCCCTCGTTGCCCATGCTGGCCCACACATCGGTATAGACCACATCGGCATCCTTGACCATGGCGGCAATATCGCTGCTCACGGCAAACTGCCCGTTCTGGCTGGCCCATGCCATCAGCCCGGCATCGGGCTGATACGCATCGGGGCAGGCGATGCTCACCTGCATGCCCACCTTGATGCACCCCACGATCAGGGAATTGGCCATGTTATTGCCATCGCCGATAAAGCACAATTTGAGCCCCTTGAAACTCCCCTTGCGCTCCCGGATGGTCATCAGATCCGCCAGCACCTGGCAGGGGTGCGCGTAGTCCGTGAGCCCGTTGATGATGGGGATGCTGCCGTAGGCGGCCAGATCCTCCACCTCCTGCTGGGCAAAGGTACGGATCATGATGCCGTCCAGATAGCGGCTGAGCACGCGCGCGGTGTCCGCGATGGGCTCGCCGCGGCCGATCTGCAAATCCCGGCTGCTCAGGAACAGCGCGTTGCCGCCCAGCTGGTACATGCCTACCTCAAAGGAAACGCGGGTACGCGTGCTCGCCTTCTGGAAAATCATCCCCAGCGTCTTGCCCGCCAACAGGGGGTGGCTGATGCCGTGTTTTTGCTCATACTTGAGCTGATCCGCCAGGTTGAGGATGCTCATGATCTGCTCGGTGGAAAGATCGCCCAGTTTTTTGAGGTGCTTGATGGGTTCGCTCATTTGATGATCTCCTCCTTGATGATGGTCACGGCCTCCGTCAGCTCCGGCCAGCCGATGGTCAGGGGGGGCAGCAGGCGCAGTTTTTGTTTGGCGGTCAGGCACACCACGCCGCGCCGGAGCAGCGCCAGCACCA
>LVAR01000045.1 GCA_001604115.1 Clostridiales bacterium Firm_12
TGGAACGGTCTGAGGGGTCGCGCCCTAGCGTGCGGCCCCTTTCCCATGGATACCTTTGTAACAACTTTCCCTCCCGACGGCGCAGGGCTGTGCCGCCTGGTTTATCTGCCGCAGCCTGCCCGTATATCGCGCTTGCCTAGCGTCCACCTTTTCGCTATAATAAAGATTGTTGCGCGCGCAAATCCCCGCGCGGCAATCTTTCGCCCATGGCGGCGCAGCGCCGCAGCCGGGCGCTCAAGGAGTATGTATGCAGAGGGTCAAACCCAAGCGGAAACGTTGGCAATCGCTTCTTATTCTGGCAGGCATCCTGGCGGGCATCGTCGGGGTGATTATCCTGCTTGTTTCTTTGTTTGCCTTTCGCCCTGTGACCAATGTGACGGCCTATCGCCTCCCCTGTGACTATAACGACAGCATTACCCCCTTTGGCGACAGTGTGCTCTATTATGACGGCGTGAGCATCCATTGCATGAGCAGCACCGGCGCGGTGCGCTGGAGCTTCCAGCTGGGCGCAAACGCTGGTTTTGACGCGACCAACGACGTGGTGGCCGCCTGGGCGGGCAATACCATCTATATCATTGACCGCAACGGCAACTCCACCTATAACGACAACCTGGGTGCCCCCATCCAATTTGCCCGCGCAGGCAAGCAGTACGTGGCCGCCGTGATTGGGGATGACACCTCATCCCGGCTGGTGGTCAAGGATCACTTGGGCGCGCATATGGATGAAGAAGCCGATGCCTATAAAAAGCTCCTGATCCTGGACGTTGGCTTTTACGGCCAAAACGGCGAGTATATGTGGACGCTCTCGCTGGATGTGTTCGGTACGGCGGCCAATACCATTCTCAATACTTTTGAGGTCGGCAAGATGAATACCGGCGAAGTGTCGCTGGGCAACGCCATTACCTACGCCGTGCTGTTTGAAAACAGCATCCTGCGCGTGATCAACACCCGCAAGATGCTCTCCTTTAACTACCGCGGCACAGAGGATACCGCCTCCAGCGTGTTGGTGTATGGCTGGCGGCTTATCGGCGCGGATATTCCCGAAAAAGGCAGCGCGCAGATTCTCTTTGCGCCTACCGCGCAGACTGACAGCGATTTTGACATCCGTGAGCTGCGGCTCATCCAAGGCACCACGGACAGGCGTTACAGCCTGCCGGACACCAGCATCGGCGCCGCAGTATGGAACCGCGATATTTATGCTGTGAGCGGTTCTGCGTTGTTTCGCGCCGCCATGGAGGACAGCCGCTTTACCGAATATCCGCTTCCGCTGCAAAACCCGGCCACCCGCTTCATTGGCGTGATGGAAAACGGCAATATGATCATTGCCAGCGGCACCGAGGTGTATGTTTGCACCCTCCCCCGCGCGCCACGAAGGTAGCGCGCGCATTCGCCCCGGAAAGGAGCATGCCCTTTGAACATCATCGACTACGGGATCATTGGTGTGATCGTGCTTTGTACGCTGTTTGGGTTTTACCGGGGGTTCATCCAGACCCTGCTCAATTTGGCGGGCTCGCTGCTCTCCTTCCTGGGTGCTTTTTGGCTGTTTCCCAAGCTGTCGGATGCGCTCAGCGCCAACCCGGAGTTTGTGCGTCTGGTATCCAGCTACACCGATTCCGGCAGCATCCTGGGCGATCTGGATCTGAGCAGCCGCGCGGTCGAAACCCTGAGCCAAAGCAATATCCAAGCCATTGTGGATAAAGCTGCCCTGCCGGATTCCATCAGCCGTCTGCTCAGCGCAAACCTGAGCGGCAAGGTCTTCAGCCCCCTTGGCAATCTGGCGACCAACGTGGGCGATTATGTGAACCAAACCATCCTTTCCGTAAGCATCAACGTGCTGTGCTTCATCCTCAGCTTTTTGGTCTGTTTCCTGGTGCTGACCATTCTGATCAACCTGCTGCGTACGGTGTTCCGCTTTCCTGTGCTCAAACATCTGGATTGGCTGGCCGGCGGCGCGTTTGGATTTGCCATCGGGTGCGTGCTTTGCTTTATCCTCTTTACTGCCTTGCCGCTGCTGGAAAGCGTGGTGCGCCTGGAACCTTTTCAGGAACTGGTGAACGGCAGCGCGCTGGCGGGCATATTCCAAAACGGCAACCTGATCATATCCATCATGAACCGCAAAATCTAATTGGAGGTATTACCCATGCTCATCTGCGATACCCATGCCGACACATTGCACGGTTTACAGGATGCATCCCGCGATGCTGCCAAACCCTTTGACGTGACCGCCGCGCACCTGACGAGCGGCCCCGCGGACGATGTGCGCGTTCAGGCGTTGGCGCTGTGGACCGGCGTGGAAGGGCTTCGCGGCAAGGACGTGGGCATTATTGACCGGGAAATGCAAGCGCTGCAAAGGTTGGAAAGCGAAGGCTTCCATCAGGTGTCCAAGCTGGAAGATGCCAGGCCCGGCGTTCCCAACTTTCTGTTGACCATCGAAGGCGGCGAGGTGTTCCAAAGCGGCCTGCAAACCGTGGATGCGTTTGCCCTGTGGGGGGTGCGCATCGCCTCCCTGGTGTGGAATCATGAAAATCCTTTCGGGCATCCGGCGGTAGGCGGCAACACGCACGGACTGCCCGGCCTTGGCAAGAAGCTGGTCAAGCGGCTCAACGAGCAGCACATCGCGGTGGATGTGAGCCATTTGAACGCCGCAGGCGTTCGGGATGTGCTCAAGTACAGCAAAGCACCGCTGATCGCCACGCACAGCTGCTGCGATGCACTTTGCCCCCACCCGCGCAATCTGACAGATGAGCAGCTTAAGGCTATTTTTGAGGTGGGCGGATATGTAGGCATCAACTTCTATCCGACTTTCCTCAGCCCCACCGGCATCGCTGATCTTGATACGGTAGTCGATCACATCCAGCACATGGCGGAGCTTGGCGGTGCCAAATACATCGGTATGGGTTCGGATTTTGACGGCATCGAGACACACCCGGCCGGGCTGGAGCATGCAGGCTGTGTGTATGGCTTGCTGGACCGTATGCGCGGGCGCGGCTTCAGCGAGGAGGCCGTGGTGGATTTTGCCGGCGAAAACTTCCGGCGCTATCTGGCCAAAATCTAAAGGCCAACACCCAGCACCAGTCATAAAGGGTGGGGCATGGGATGAAATCCCTTGTCAGGTACCAAGTCTTTCACCCTTGGCGCGGTTCGGGGTGAAACCTCAAACCTCATGCCCAACCTGTAGCGCAAGCGGGCGAACAGCCCGCAAGGCTATGAGGCAAGCGGTGGCAGCGACGATTCTAGGTTCTTTGGCAAGTCAAACAGGGTCACAGGCAGCTGCCTGTGACCCTGTTTGACTAGTGCTGCTGCGCCCGCGCCGCATGTGTGCCGCCATGGATGCTATGCGGCTTTCGACGCCGCCCGGAACATAACAGCGAACGGTTTCCGCCGGCGAGGATGTAAGCATCCGCATGCCTCCTTCCCCTTGGCACGCAAGGCAGCACGGCCGGAAGGCGGGCCGCATGTCACACGCAGTTGGGTTCAAAGGTGCGCACCCGAATCACACCCGGCAGCGCGCGAATTTCGCCAATGAGCGCTTCAGGCGGATGGTCGTCCGTCTCCAGAACGGTCACTGCCATTTCCTTGCGGCTCTTGTTGAGCATGTTGTCAATATTGATGCCCTTATCCGCGATTGCGGAGGAAATAGCGCTGACCATCGCGGGCACGTTTTCATGGATGACCAGAATGCGGTGCCCGGTGCAGCTGTTGAGCTGCAACTCCGGAAAATTCACGCTGTTCTTGATCTGTCCAAATTCCAGATAGTCTTTGAGCTGCTTGGCCGCCATGCTGGCGCAGTTTTCCTCGCTTTCCGGGGTGCTGGCGCCCAAGTGCGGAATCACCACAGCGTTTTTCACGCCGATGAGTGCCTCGGTGGGGAAATCCGTCACGTAACTGGCGACTTTGCCGCTTTCCAACGCGGCGGCGATGGCGGCGGTATCCACCAGCTCCGCACGGCTGAAGTTGAGCAGATGCACGCCATCCTTCATGCGCGAGAGGGCGGCTGCATCCACCAGGCCGCGGGTCTTGTCCCCCAGAGGCACATGCAGGGTGATATAATCCGCCTGAGCATAGAGCGCATCCTGCGTGGTGCAGCGCCGGATGGTGCTGCTCAGCGCCCAAGCGCTCTCCACGCTGATAAACGGGTCAAACCCGATCACATCCATGCCCAGCCCCAGCTCGGCCGTGTTGGCGACAATCGCGCCGATCGCCCCCAGCCCAACCACGCCCAGGATTTTGCCGCGTACCTCAGGCCCCACAAACTCGCCCTTGCCTTTTTCGACCAGCTTGGGCACATCCTCCCCCTTGCCCCGGAGGGTCTTGACCCACTCGATGCCGCCGACGATGTTGCGGCTGCCCAGCATCAGGCCGCACACCACCAGCTCCGCCACGGCGTTGGCGTTGGCGCCGGGGGTGTTGAACACCACGATGCCCTGCTTGTTGCAGCGCTCGATGGGTACGTTGTTGGTGCCTGCGCCCGCGCGCGCAATGGCCAGCAGGCTATCAGGCAGCTCCAGGCTATGCATATCGGCCGAGCGAACCAAAATGCCATCCGGCACGGGCTCCTCCTTGGCGATGAGGTATTGCTCCGCGCTCAGATGCGCATGGATGATGTCCGATATCGCGTTGAGGGTCTGTATTTTGAACATGCGTTTCGCTCCTTCTCTTTGGTGCCGCCAACCTTTGTCTTGGGTGAAGCTAAAGGTTGGCGTTACAGTGCTTCCTTTTCAAACTGCGCCATCAGATCGACCAGCTTTTGCACGCCGGCCATCGGCATGGCGTTGTAAATGCTGGCGCGCATGCCACCCACGTTGCGGTGCCCTTTGATATTGGCAACGCCGTTCTTTTGGCAGAATTTGCAAAACGCATCGTCCTTGGCTTCGTCCCCGGTAACAAAGGTCACGTTCATCAGCGAGCGGTATTGCGGCTGCACGGGGTTTGTGAACAGCTTGCTTGCGTCGATTGCGTCATACAGCAGCTTGGCTTTGGCAAGGTTACGCTCGTAAAAAGCTGGCACGCCGCCGGCTTCCTTCATCCACTCGCACACCAGCTTGACCATATAAATGGCAAAGGTGTTGGGGGTGTTGAGCATGCTTTCGTTTTTGGATTGGAGTGCCCAGTCCAGCACCTTTGGGCACTGAGGCGAAGCCTTGCCCAGCAGATCGCGCCGCACAATGAGCACCGCAACGCCCGCGGGTCCGATATTTTTTTGCGCGCCGGCATAAATCACGCCAAAGCGGCTCACGTCCATCGGCTCAGACAGGATGTTGCTGCTGGCATCCGCCACCAGCGGCACACTGCCGGTATCGGGCAGCGCCACAAAGCGCGTGCCGTAAATGGTGTTGTTGGTGGTGATGTGCACATAATCTGCTTCCGGTGTAAAGAGCAAACCCGCCAGGGAAGGGATGTAGGTGTAGTTGTCCGCGCGGCTGGAGGCGATGGTGTTCACTGTGCCATACTTCTTGGCTTCCTCTGCCGCCAGATGGGCAAAATTGCCCGTGTCCAGATAGTCCGCCACACGGCTGCCCGTGAGCAGGTTCAGGGGCACACCCGCAAACTGCATGGTCGCTCCCCCATGCAGAAAAAGTAGCTCATGCGTGTCCGGCACACCCATGACCTCGCGGAACAAGGCAATCGCGCTGTTGTAAATATCCATAAACATACCCGTGCGGTGGCTCATCTCCAGCACACTCATCCCTTTGCCGGGGTAGCAGAACAGCTCGCTTGCCGCTTTCTGCAGCACGCTTTCGTCAATGACCGCGGGGCCAGCCGAGAAGTTGTACACTCGTTCCATGATGAACCTCCTTTGTAATGCCTGCCAACGCAGGGATAAAGCCTTATGATGAGGTATCAGACGGCCATAATGTTCCCATCGCCGCCTATTTCCGGGACGTTTTTTGCCCTATGGGGCGCATGCCGTACCGGTTTTGGGTATCATACAACAAGTTCACATTGCATGCAAGTGCGAAATCCGTCCCACAGGGCTAATTTTGTCCCGATATTGGCATGGAAAGGCATCCAAATGCGCTATGCCACAAGGGTTTGCCACACGGCCGCTGCAAGGAGCACTTTATTGTACTAAATCCAATACAAAAGCGATGAACACCGTGAGGTTTGTTCACAACGGGTCATTATGCCGCCATAGTCAAAATCCGGCTTGGGCAACACGGTGTAGCGCGCTCCCGCCGGGGAAGGGTCTCCTGCGGCCTGCCAGCCGTAGGTGCCGCACGCAACAAAACCGCCCGAGCATGCCCGGGCGGTTTTGTTGCGTGCATCTGGCAAGCGCAGTCGGCTGATTTTGATTGCATTGGCCTGGCAGCCCGTGCCCTCAAACCATCTTGGTAAAACGCGGCGTTGCTACGCCGTCATGCTGCACGGTTTCCTGCCACATGGCAAGCGGCCGCACCCAGATGCCCCGCTCGCCGTACAGTGCCTGATAGACGACCATGCGCTCCCGCGTCTCGCTGTGCGTGGCAATCATCAGCAGCTGGTACAGGTTTCCCTTGAAATGGCGGTAAACGCCTGCCTCCGGCTCCTGCATCCGCCCGCCTCCCCTCAGCGCCCGCGTTTCCAGGCCAGGAACTCTTCAAACGTGCCAACGCGATCCAGGCAACCATTGCCCCCCACGGGAATCTCGATCACGCGATTGGCCACCTCATCAATAAACTGATGGTCGTGCGAGGCAAAGAACAGGTTGCCCGGATAGGCGACCAACCCGCTGGACAGCGCCGTGATGCTTTCCAGATCCAGATGATCCGTCGGTTGATCCAGAATGAGCGCGTTGCCTTTGCTCATCATCATACGACTGAGCATGCAGCGCACCTTCTCACCGCCGGAGAGCACCTTGGCGGGCTTGTACACCTCATCGCCGGAAAACAGCATGCGTCCCAAAAAGCCGCGCAGGTAGGTTTCCGTCTGGTCGATGGAGTACTGGCGAAGCCACTCGATCAGGCTACCTTCGTAGCCCTCAAAATAGGCGGTGTTATCTTTGGGAAAATAGCTGTGCGTGATGGTCACGCCCCAGCGGAAGCTGCCCGCGTCCGGCTCCAGCTCCCCGGTCAGGATCTGGAACAGCGTGCTGGCGCCCGCCTCGTTTTCCCCAACAAAGGCGATCTTATCGCCCTTATTGACGGTAAAGGTCACATTGTCCAGCACTTTCACGCCATCCACCGTCTTGGATAGCCCCTCCACAAACAGGATGTCCTTGCCAGCCTCGCGCTCCGGCTCAAAGCCTACATATGGGCTTTTGCGGCTGGAGGCGGGCATGTCCTCCACCTGGATGCTGTCCAGGATCTTTTTGCGGCTGGTAGCTTGCTTGCTTTTGGACTTGTTGGCCGAGAACCGGCGGATGAACTCCTGCAAATCACGAATCTTCTCATCGCGCTTCTTGTTCTGGTTGCGCAGCAGCTGTTGGAACAGCTGGCTGGACTCATACCAAAAATCATAGTTGCCGGAGTACATTTTGCACGTCTGGTGATCCACATCCACAATGTTGGTGCACACCGCGTTGAGGAAGTGGCGGTCATGGCTCACCACAATCACGATGGCGTCGCAGTCGATCAGGAATTCCTCCAGCCACTCGGTGCTCTCCACATCCAGGCCGTTGGTCGGCTCATCCAGCAGGATGATGGAAGGGCGGCCGAACAGCGCCTGAGCCAGCAGCACCTTGACTTTCAGACGGCCATCCAGGCTGCCCATCAGGCTCTGGTGCAGGTCGGTCGCCACGCCAAGGCCGTTGAGCAGCTGCGCTGCCTCCGTTTCCGCATCCCAGCCGTTCATCTCGGCAAACTCGCCCTCCAGCACAGCGGCGCGCTCGCCATCGGCATCGCTGAAATCCGCCTTGGCATAGAGCGCGTCTTTCTCCTGCATGATCTCATAGAGCTTGGGATTGCCCATGATCACGGTTTCCAGCACTGGGTGCTCGTCATACTTGAAGTGGTTCTGTTCCAAAACGCTCATGCGATCCTCTTTGGTGATACTCACCGTGCCTGTAGAGGCTTGCAGCTCACCGGAGATGATCCGAAGCAGCGTGCTCTTGCCCGCACCGTTGGCCCCGATGATGCCGTAGCAGTGCCCACGCTGGAAGATCAGATCCACATTCTTATAAAGCAGGTCGCCCGCAAATTGCAGGCTCACGTTGGTAATGGTTAACATCCCTTGGTCTACCCCCTTGACATAATCCGTTTAAGGGTATCACGGATGGTAGCGTTTGTCAAAGAAAACAGTAAGAGCGCATCATTTTGCCATATCGGCGGGGATTGGCTCCTGGTCACGGTTCTACTTGCATCGTAGCCAGAAAACAATCCGGGCTCGGGATAAAATCGGCTCTGGGCACGCCCGGCAATTGCACACGAAATTCCAGGGTCACAAATAGCCCTTCCGACACCTGCGTTGCCGCCGCCCACGCCGCTATGCCCTCCCATGCGAGCGTATAGCCGATGAAGCACCGCTCCCCGATCCACAATTCCGCAATGTCGCTTACGCTATTGGATCGGCTTGCCTTCTCCAGCGCTTTTTGCCAGCGCACCAGATCCCAGCCCGGTTGCTCCTGTACAAAGGCCAGCATAGTTTGGCTGCCGTCAGCATTGGTCGCCTCCAGCACCGCTTGCGCGGGGTCAGGCTGCACGGTGACTGACCACCCCTCCGGCACGCCGATACGGTACCCTGTGCCCGCAACCGTTGCCCACCCCATGGCGGGCGCGCGCCCTGCAGCATGCAGCGCCAGCGCGGCCGCTGGCCAGCACGCCGGCAGCAAGGTCATCGCAACCAGTAAACCGAGCGCAACCCAGCGTTTCAAAGCGCTCCCTCCTTACATCCATTGCCTTCTGCCCATGGAACGGATCAATCCCTGTTAATCTTCCCGCATGCCAACCCCCCGCCCGGCACAGCTCTTTCCCCGCAGGGCTCTCCTGTGCTATAATCAACCCAGCCCAACTGGGCGCACGCACGCGGCCATGCCGCAGGAATGAGGTCGATCCCCCATGGCGAAACTTTGGGCGGGGCGCTTTGAAAAGCCCACCAGCGCACTTTTGGATGATTACCAATCCTCCATCCTGTTTGACCAGCGACTCATCCGCTGCGATCTGCTCGGCTCCATCGCCCATGCCACCATGCTGGGCGAGCAGGGCATCATCCCCATGGGGGACAGCCAGGCCATCGTGCAGGGATTGACCGCCATGCTGAGCGATTATGACACGGGCGCCCTGGCCATTGATTTGACCGCCGAGGATGTGCATATGTTTGCCGAAGCCGAGCTGACCGCACGCATCGGCGAAGCGGGCAAGCGCCTGCATACCGGCCGCAGCCGCAATGATCAGATCGCGCTGGACGTGCGGCTGTATGCCAAGGAAGCCTGCGCGCATGTGCAGGCGCTGCTCCTTGCGCTGCTGGAGGTGCTGCTCAGCCTTGCCAAGGCGCACACTCACACCATCATGCCAGGTTACACGCACCTGCAAAAGGCGCAGCCGGTCACCCTGGCGTTTCACCTGATGGCCTATGTGCAAATGCTGATGCGGGATGTGACCCGCTTTGGGCATGCCTATACCGAGGCGGATGTGATGCCGCTGGGCAGTGGTGCGCTGGCAGGCACTACCTACCCCCTCAACCGCGAGCGCGTGGCTGAGCTGCTCGGCTTTGCCGCCGTGACGGACAACGCCATGGACGGCGTGAGCGACCGGGATTTTCTCATCACCTTTCTGGCAGCAGCTGCCACCTGCATGATGCACCTGAGCCGCCTCAGCGAGGAGCTGATTCTCTGGAGCACCAACGAGTTTGGCACCCTCACGCTGGATGATGCCTTTGCGACCGGATCCAGCATCATGCCCCAAAAGAAAAACCCCGATGCCTGCGAGCTCACACGCGGCAAGACTGGCCGCGTGTATGGGGACCTGATGGCGCTGCTCACCGTGATGAAGGGCATCCCCCTTGCCTACAATAAAGATATGCAGGAGGATAAAGAGGCCTTCTTTGATGCGTATGATACGCTGACCAAGTGCCTGCCGACCTTTACCGAGATGATGCGCACCGCCGTCTTCCACCCGGAGGGGATGGCGCAAAGTGCGGCCATGGGCTTTACCAACGCCACTGATCTGGCGGATTATCTGGTGGGCAAAGGCATACCCTTCCGGGATGCGCACCATGTAAGCGGCGCGCTGGTGGGTAAGTGCGTGCGGGAAAAGCGCGATCTGGGCGATTTGTCCCTGGCAGAACTGCGCGAGCAATGTGCTGCCTTTGATGCGGATGTCTACGAAGCGATTTCGCTGAAAGCCTGTGTGGAGCGCCGCAGCCTGCGCGGCGGCCCTGCCCCGCTCGCCGTGGAGGATAGCATCCGACGCGCGGAGTCCTGGCTGGCGCAGCAGCGCAGTCAGGTGAAATGACCCGCACTCCCCACACAAACAGCAGCGTTTCCCTTCGGCGGTGCACCTCCCAGCAGTGAGGTGCGCCGTTTCTTGTTGCTGGGCTGCGCGCACGCCACATCAGCCTGCAGCATGTTGCCAGCCTGACCCCTTTGTTTTGGTATAGGGCGCACCCCCGCCAAAGGGTTCGGCCTTGAGAAAAGGGCATCGCCCTGCCCAGGGTCATTCGCATTTGTGAACCCCGGACAGGGCAGTTTCTGCCTGCCCTGGGGCTCACACTTTCGGCTTTCCTTTATGCCCTGTTGAAACCCAGGCAGGGGATGGCAGTCCTCATCCTTCTTAGCAGCGCCTGCATAGTGCGCTCTTTTTCGGCCGAAAACCCGAAAACCTGCGCGAAACCAACGAAAACGCAGCTGTGCGCTCCTCCTTTTCTTGTTTGGCCCTTGTGGGTATGGTATGATAGCGGTACAAAAATATCGGGTATGGGAAGGCGGGTCATTTCCTTGCACATCAAACCCATGACCAAGCGGGGTGCAAACTGGCTGGTTGCGCTGTTTTTCATCGCCCTGACGCTGGTAGGTCTGCTCACCAGCGCGGATTACGGCCAGCCTTGGGATGAACCTTGGGAGCAGGATATCCTGCGCATGAACGGTAATCAATATGCGCTGTACCTTGGCCTGCCCGGGCAAATGGCTATGCAATCGGACATCCCCGCGCCACCCTCCCTGCGCATTGAGGACAGCGTGGAGCGTGACCATGGCCAAAGTGCCTACTATCCTTTACTTGGGCTGCTAGCGGATACTTCCGTCACGCCCATGGCACGCATGGTGCTCTGGCATGGCTACACCTGGCTGCTGTTCATGGGTGGCGTGGCCGCGCTGTGGCTCATTGGCCGCAGGCTTGGCCTGTCGCGGCTGCTCAGCAGCGTGGCTGCAATGTTTCTGGTGCTCAGCCCGCGGATGTTTGCCGAAGGGCATTACAACAACAAGGATGTGGTTCTTCTCGCGCTGGTGCTGCTCGTGCTCTGGCTGACTCTGCGCCTGATGGAGCGCCCCGCGCCGCTGCGCGCTTTCCTGTTTTCGCTGGCTGGTGCGCTGGCCGCCAACACGAAGATCATTGGCCTGCTGGTATGGGGGCTTTGCGCACTGTTTGTGTTGGTGCGCCTGCTTGCGGGCAGGCGCATGGATGGCCGTGCCTGGCTGGCGGCAGGCGTGGCGCTGGTTTCCTTTGCACTGTGCTATTTTCTGCTCACTCCGGCTATGTGGCGTGATCCGCTGGGCTACCTCGGCTATGTGCTGCAATCAGCCATGGATTTTACCCGCTGGCAAAACTATGTGCTGTTCCGCGGTTCGGTCTTTCACCTCAAAAAGGGGCCTTTGCCCCGCATCTATCTGCCTTATATGATCCTGGTGACCACGCCGATTTGGGTGCTTGTGTTTCTGCTGGCAGGGCAAGTGGCGGCAGTGCGCCATTGGTTCAGGCGCAAAACTGCTGCGCTTGCGGACGACCGCGCCATGGCACTCTTGCTTTGTACGCTCCTCTGGCTGGTTCCGCTGGGCTATTCCGTGGTAGCGCAACCCACCACCTACAATGGCTGGCGGCATTTCTATTTCCTGTACGCACCCATGCTGGTGCTGGCGGCGCAGGGGCTGCAAAGCCTTGCCGCGTGGGTCAGGGCACGGCTGCCCAAAATGGCGCAGCGCCTGTGCGCCGGGGCGCTTTGCTTATGCATGCTGGGCACGGGTGTGTTGATTGCCTTTGCCCACCCCTATCAATACACCTACTATAATGCGCTGGCCTACCGCAGCGATCTGCCCAGTTATCTGGAGCTGGATTATTGGAATGTGTCCGCGCTGGATGCACTGCGCAATGTGGTCGCAAGTGTGCCGGAGGGCGGGCAGGTTTCTGTGGCCGGCAGCGATTACAGCTCCCACCAAGGGCTCAAATCGGCCTATGCATTGCTGCCCCCGCAGCAGCAAGCGCGTTTGCGGCTCATCCCGCAGGGCAGCAAGGGCGCAAATTACACATTTGTGAATCCTACCTATCAGCTGCTCAACTATTGGCGCCCCACCCCCTCCATGACACCGCTTATCCACATCCATAGCTTTGGCGTGCCGATTTACAGCGTCTATAAACGGTAACCCGGCCGCCGGCGGCGGATATCAGGCACACAAAAGGCGCTGCGATCGCAGCGCCTTTTGTGTGCCTGGCGTTCCGGCATCACCGCCGGATCAGCAAAACGGACACATCGTTCACATTGGTGCCAGTTGGCCCTGTCATAATCAGTCCACCGCACGCCGCCAGGGCATGGTATGCATCGTTTTCTTGCAGGACCGCGTAAGGGTCGATGCCTTTGGCGGCCAGCGCCGCCAGCGTTTGCCCATCCACATAGCCGCCCGCTGCGTCTGTGGGGCCGTCCGTGCCGTCCGAACCCAGCGAGAAAATCGCTGTGCCCTCCAGTCCGGAAATGCCCTGCGCTGCAGCCAGCGCCAGCTCCTGATTGCGGCCGCCCAGCCCCTTGCCCGTCAGGCGCACCACCGTTTCCCCTCCAACGATCAGCGCTGTGGACTGCGTCACGCTTTGGTGGTACCGCGCCATCGCCGCCAGAAAACCGCCCGCCTCCCGCGCCTCTCCATCCAAGGAGTCTGTCAGGATCTGCGGGGCATAGCCCAGCGCGCGGGCTGCTTCCGCCGCAGCATGGCACAGTTCCCGCACGCTGCCGGTGATTACGGTTTCCACATTGGTGAGGGTCTTGGGCGTTTCCACATGGAGCATGGCCTGCATCTCGGCGGTGAGGGTCAGGCGGTACTTTTCCGCGATGTGCACGGCGTTTTCCACCGTGCTGCTGTCCGGATACGCAGGGCCGGAGGCGATCATATCCAGCGGATCGCCGATAATATCGGACAGGATAATGGAGTAGACCCGCGCGGGCAGGCAATGCATGGCAAAACGGCCGCCCTTGACCTTGGAAAAGCGCTTACGGATGGTGTTCATCTCCACGATGCCCGCGCCGGATGCCAGCAGTTGCTCGGTCAGGCGTGCGCTGTCCGCCTGCGGGATCAGCGGGGCTTCAAACAGCGCGGAGCCGCCGCCGGAGATGAGCAGCAATACCGTATCCGTCTCCGTCAGGTGTTCTGTGGCCGCCAGCACGGCTTCCGTGGCGCGGAAGGAGTTGGCGTCCGGCACAGGGTGCCCCGCCTCAAAGAGGGTCATACCGGGCAAATCCCCCATCACATGGCCGTATTTGGTGATGACCATGCCCTCCCGGATGCTATCCCCCAACACCTTGCGAGCCGCCGAGGCCATCGACCAGGCCGCTTTACCAATGGCAATCAGGATCACGCGCCCCGGAAACACCCGTCCTGCCAGCGCGCGCTGCACAGCCGCATCCGGCTGCACGGCCGCGATCGCCCGGCGGACGATGGAATCGCAATCCTCCCGCATGGGCATGGTACCACACTCCCTTGCATCGCCATGGATACCCCATGGCATAAAGATGGCCGGACTGCTCTGCAAACAGTCCGGCCGGACATGACTCAGTGCAGGAACAGGGATACGATATAGACACCGATCATGGAGGCGATGCCCACCACCAAGGTGCCAAGCGTCTGGGTCTTGTAACCATCCTGGGTGCTCATGCCGCCAAAGTTGGTCACCACCCAGAAGTAGCTGTCATTGGCGTGGGACACAGTCATCGCGCCCGCGCCGATGGCAATGACCGTCAGCGAAGCCAAGGCCGGGCTAGCCAGCCCAAGCATGGGCAGCAGCGGCGCCACGATACCCGCTGTGGTCGTGATGGCCACCGTGGAGGAGCCCTGCGCCGATTTGAGGATCGCCGCCAGCAGGAAGGGGAAGAACAATCCAATAGTCTGCAACACAAGCGCGTTGCTCTTGATAAAGTTCACGATATCCGAAGAGGCGATCACCTTGCCCAGCACGCCGCCCGCAGCAGTGATGAACAGGATGGGGCCAACGGTCTTGAGGGTCTCGTTGGTCAGCTCATAGAAGTCCTCACCCTTGCCGGCCACAAACAGACTGATGATGGCGATGACCGCGCCTGCCGCCAACGCGATGATGGGCGTGCCCAGGAAGGCGAGGAAGGGAAGGTTGATCTTGGCCATGGCAAAGGCGGAAGCCACACCCATAAGCAGGATGGGCACCACGATGGGGGCAAACGCCAGCCAACCGCTGGGCAGCTTACCGTACTCGGCCACCAGCTGCTCGTAGGTCTTGACATTCTCCTCATTTTCCAGATCCTCGGTGGATTTGACCTTTTTACCGATGAACTTGGCAAAGAAATAGCTGGCGATCAAGCCCGGGATGGAGCACAGCACGCCCAGCCCAATGACCAGCAGCAGGCTGTTTTCCACACCCAGCGCGCCCGCGGCGGCAATGGGGCCCGGCGTGGGCGGGATGAAGCAATGGCTGATGTACAGACCCATGGACAGCGCCACCGTCATGGCCACGCTGCTTGCGCCCGTGCGCTTGACCAGCGCTTTACGAATGGGGTTGAGGATCACAAAGCCGCTATCGCAGAACACCGGGATGGACACGATCCAGCCCATGAGCTGGATGGCAAGCTCGGGGTGCTTTTTGCCCACCAGCTTGACCACGCTGTCCGCCATTTTGAGCGCCGCGCCGGTCTTTTCCAGCAAGGTACCGACCAGTGCGCCAAAGATGATCACAATGCCGATGCTGCTGAACGTGCCGCTGAAGCCCGCGCCGATCACGTCCGCAATACCGCTGACCGCCGTGCCGTCCGCCGCGGTATACTTATACAGCGGAATGCCCGCGATGAGCCCGAAGATGAGCGCCACGCCCATGATGGAGAGGAAAGGATGAACCTTGAACTTGCTGATGGCGACGATCATCAGCACAATGGCCAGTACGAAAACGATAATGAGTCCGATACCTGTCATGGTTATGCCCCCTTATTCATTTATGGCTCCTTGTTGGTTTTTATTATACCGATCGGCAGGGTTAATGCCATGGTATGGAGCACAAATATGGCGGCATATTTCCGTTTTGCGGAACATCTCACAGGTTTGCGGGCTCGGTTTCTCCTTCCAAGGCCATTTTGCCGCCCAGATCGTGATAAAAGTGGATGGCGTTGTAGTATAGGGATGAAAACCTTATGCTTCGGGGATCGTAGCCCGTTTTCTCATACAGCTGGCGCAGGCGGTATTGCAGCGTGTTTTTATGGATATACAGCGCCTGCGATGCGCGGGCGATGGAACCGTCGCAGGCATAGTAGGTATCCAAAAGGGGAATCCAGCCTGCGATTTCCTCCCAGGTGCAGTCCCGGAAAATACGCCGCACATATTCCAGCTTGATCATATCCGGGATCTCGCCGCTGAAGATTTCCATATTGATGCTGTCATACAGGCGTATGTCCTTGCTTGGGGAGCGAAGGCAGGTGCGCAATGCCTTTTGCGCATGCTGGTATGCGGTATTGATGTGCACAAAGTTCGCCACCGGATCGTCGATGCCGATGCATACACAAAGCGCCTGGTTTTCTTCAATACGGGCTTTGAGCACGCCCGCCCACTCCAGCATGCGCGCATCCTCGGCGCGGCTCACCAGACACACCAACGCGCTGCCGGATTTGAACACGATCGCCTCGGTAAAGCCGGCCAGCACCTTGCGCACGCTGCCCTCCGCCGCGTCGATCACGCGTTGCAGCGCTACCGTGGCCGCACCCTCCCGAGGGATGATGCTCACCAGCAGGATGCGCCGGGGCAAGGTGATGTCGATGCCGATCTGCCGCCCGTTTTCCACCATCTGCCGGTTGATCTCCTGGGGCAGCCCATGGATCCAGTCGTTCAGGAACCGGGCGCGGATGCGCTGCTCCACGTCCATTTCCTTGCGCATGGAAATATCCAGCAGCAGGATCTCCGTCATTTTTTTGATGATCTGGCCGTACTTACCCACTTTCTTTTCCGGCCCCGTGACGCCGATCACGCCGATGATGTCGTTTTGGAACTCAATAGGCAGGTTAAGGCCAGGCTTTGCCCCGGTATACTCCTCATCGTCATGGATGGTCAGGATTTCCAGCTTCTCATCCACTACGCGCTTGGCTCCGGCATGGAAGGTGCCGATGCGCGCGGGGTCCGTACTGGCGATGATCATGCCCTCATGATCCATCATGTTCACCCGCTCGCCGATGATATCGCTGATCTCCTGCACGATTTTCATGCAACTGCTTTTGGGAAACTTCATGGCGGCACCTCCTGTATCAAGCCCGGCGCGCTCGCCGGCGCCCTCATGATAGCATGGATTTTACCCCTGCATCAAGGGGGCGCGCCCACCCCGCCGCGCTGCCCCAAACGCCCCGCCTGTGATGTCGGAAAACCTCGATCCGCACAAATCATCGATAGGGCTGGGCAACGCGGAAATGGCATACGGGATGGCAGGAATTGTGGATTTACTTTTGTCGGGCATGCCGCTACAATCGGGGTAGTGATTGAGCTCGATCATCTGAATCGTAAAGGGACCCTGGCGTCTGCGCCCGCAAAGACCGGATTTGCGGCGCAGTCCGCCGATCAATGTAAGGGAGGAATTCCAGGATGCGAAGACTGCTGGGCTTATGGCTGGCCCTGATGGTGGCGCTGGGCATGTTTACCTTCGCCGCCGCGGAGGCGCAACCCGAAATCACCAACCAGGAGATATATGATCTGTATCTCGCCGCCGAGGATAACGTGATGCCCATCTGCGCCCCCGGCGAGATCACGCTGACCATCTACACGGAGTTGGATGAATACGCCGCCAACTTTATGCAATCCTACGAGGAGCACCCCATCGTCAAGCGCGTGGAGGAAATCACCGGACTCGACCTCAAGTTCATCCATCCGCCCACAGGGGACGATGGCACCTTCTTTAACATGACGATCGCCTCCGGCGATTATCCGGACATCTTCATGGCCACTACCGACAGTTCCCGTTTTGACAAGATCTATCCCGGCGGCATTCAGGGCGCCGTGCAGGACAAGGTGCTGGCCGACAACGACGCCCTGATCCGCAAATACGCCAAGAACTACCTGTACTACATGTCCATCGCGGACAAAAATACCTACCGCAACACCGCGGATGATAACGGCATGCTCACGCTGGGCACCCCGTTTGCCTGCGATTTTATCCGCGGGATCAATAACATGGGCTTTATCACCCGCAAAGACATGTTGGATCGCTACGGGCTCGCCGTGCCCAAGACCATCGACGAGCTGACCGCCGTGATGCGCACCCTTAAGGAAAACGGCGTGGAGGTGCCCATGGCGCTGGGCACGCTGGACAATTACCGTTACAACGACAGCAACTTCCTCTCCGGCGCCTTTGGCGTGGTGATGAACGGCTACCAGGTCGATGAAAACGGCAAAGTGTTCTACAGCCGTGCCAACGAAGGCTACAAGGCTTACCTCAACCAGATGGCCTCCTGGTACAACGAAGGGCTGATTGACCGCGACTTTGTGAACCGCGATGTCAAGGACGCGCTCAAGATGTTCTACAACGACCGCACCGCGTTCTGCGCCATCGGCAATTGGCAGACCACCGAGATCGTCTCGCTGGGCACAGCGGAAAATCCGGATTTCGCCATTTACCCTGTGCGCGTTCCGCGCCTGACGGATCCGGAAGCGCCCTATCATCTGGGCAACCCGCTGGCCGAGGGCGGTGTGGGCGATATGCTCATCTCCGCTACCTGCAAGCATCCCGAAGCCGCCGTCAAGCTGTTGGATTACCTCTACAACATGGATCTGGCTCAGCTGGCCTATTGGGGCGTCGGCGAGCTGGAGGATGGCACCAGCACCTACATCATCAATGCAGACGGCATGCATGAGTATGGCGACGCGATCGTCGGCAATCCAGATTGGCCTTATGAGACCATCCGCCATAAGTACACCCTGCAAATTTTCCAGCGCCAACTGCTGGAAGAGCCGGAGCGGTTTGAATACTCCGATCCCCTGTGCCAGATCGCCTGGGACGAGTGGGGCTACAAGACCGACCGCGACGGCCGCCTGCCGGAATCCATTTCCCGCACGGTGGAGGAGGATACCGTCTTTACCCGCAATCAGGTCGAAATCGAAACCTACAGTGATGAAATGATCTACAAATTCATCACCGGCAGCCTGGATGTGGATGCGCAGTGGGATTCCTTTGTGGCTTCCCTGTATGAGATGGGGCTTGCCGAGAACGAGCAGATCCAGCAAGCCGCCTATGAGCGTTGGCTGCAACGCTGATCCATCCCGGTTTTTGAACAGCCAGTCATAGAAACACCTAAACCGGAGGAAAGAGGCTTCCTCTTTCCTCCGGTTATTTCTTTCACCTTTTTTGGGGGCCGGCCACCCATATGGGTCGGTACCTGACACACATAAGGGGGGATCCGCGGTGGTTGCAGCGGCCAAAAAACGCACTGTCGAACGCAAGCGATCCGGCTACATCAGTAACATGATCCATAACCCATGGCTGTATGTCATGGCTTTGCCGGTAATCGCATACTATATCATTTTTCATTACCTGCCCATGTATGGCGTGGTCATCGCCTTCAAAGACTATGTGCCTGCGCGGGGCATCTGGGAAAGCGGCTGGGTGGGGTTCAAGCATTTCCAAACCTTCTTTTCCAGCACGTACTTTCCGCGGTTGCTGCGCAATACGCTGGCCATCAACCTCAAAGAGCTACTTTTCTCCTTCCCCATCCCCATCGTTTTCGCCATCCTGCTCAATGAGGTACGCAGCACACGCTTCCGGCGCATTTCCCAATCCATCACCTATATGCCGCATTTTGTGTCCACGGTGGTCATTTGCGGTCTGCTGGTTGATTTTACCAAAAGCACCGGCGTGCTGACCAACCTGTTTGTGGCACTGGGCATGGATCGTATCAACATGCTGTCCGTGCCGGAGTATTTCCAGGGCATTTTTATTGGCGGCATCGTGTGGCAATCCTTCGGGTGGGATTCCATCATCTATTTCGCGGCGCTCACAGGCATTGATCCCGCGCTCTATGATGCGGCGCGTGTGGATGGCGCAGGGCGCTTCAAGCAGATCCTGCATGTGACCCTCCCGGGCATCGCCCCCACCATTGTGGTGCTGATGCTCCTGCGCATCGGCTCCATGATGAGCGTTTCCTGGGACCGCATCGTGCTGCTGTACAACCCCCTGACCTACGAAACGGCGGATGTGCTCAGCAGCTACGTGTACCGCATCGGCTTGACCAAGATGCAGTATAGCTTTGCCACAGCGGTGGGGCTGTTCAATTCCGGCATCAACATTCTGCTGCTGGTGGCCGCAAACACCATTTCCAGACGCGTGAGCGAAAATAGCCTGTGGTAAGGAGGAGTCCGCATGAATATCGGTTTGGTAAAATCCGCCCCGACCCTCCGCAAGCGCAAGAAACGCACCGCTGGGGAACGGCTCTTTGATGGGTTCAATATTACATTCATCCTTTTTCTGGTGGCCGTGACCATCTACCCCTTGCTGTATACGGTGTTTGCCTCCTTCAGCGATGCGCGCGCACTGCTCACGCACGAAGGGGCGCTGCTCTATCCGCTGGGGCCGGTCACCTTGCAGGGCTACTTTATGACCTTTACCAACCCCAACATTCTCCAAGGTTTTGTGAACACAGTGGGTATTGTGGTCAGCGGTACCGCCCTGGGCATACTGATGACCATGCTGGGCGCCTATGTCCTCACCCGCAAAAAATTCAAGCCCCGCGGCATTCTCATGAAGGCTATCCTACTAACGATGTTCTTCAGCGGCGGCATCATCCCCACCTTCTTTGTGGTGCGCGGCGTGGGGCTGTACAACAGCTACTGGTCCATGGTCATCCCAAGCGCGCTGAACACATACAACCTGATCATCCTGCGCACGTTTTTCATGAGCATCCCCGATAGTCTGGAGGAATCCGCCGTGCTGGATGGCGCAAACGATATCCAGGTACTGTTCAAGATTTTCCTGCCGCTCTCGCTGCCGGCACTGGCGGTCATCACCCTGTACTACGCGGTGGATTATTGGAACAGCTGGTACCCGGCGCTGCTCTACATCCGCGAGCGCAAGCTATACCCGCTGCAAATGTTCCTGCGTGAGTTGCTCATCCTCAATGAAAACGTGGAGTCCGCCAGCGGCAAGCAGATGGTCTCCGAGGTCTACACGCGGGAGCTGGTCAAATACTGCACAGTGGTGGTTTCCACTGTGCCAATCCTGATCGTCTATCCCTTTTTGCAAAAGTACTTTGTCAAAGGCGTCATGATCGGCGCCATCAAGGGGTAAGGAGGCACCCATGAGCGAGAAGCGAGCCGATATTTCCGCGGCGCTGCAAACCGCCGCCAAGGTTTACGATGCCTTTACCGCCGCCGCCACACCGGGCGCCAGCGAGATGACCCTGCACGCTGCCGTCCTGCGGGCGGCAGGCATGAGCGCCGTGAGCTTTGATATGCTCAGCGGTCCCCGTACAGCGGGCATTGAGGGCAGCGCCACAGAACGGATGCTCCAGCGCGGGGATGCGCTGCTCCTGGACCTGTGCCTGAAGCACGGGCAACATTGGTGCGATGTGTGCCGCACCTATTTTCTTGGCGAACCCGCGCCCGCCATGGCCGCCGCTTATCAGGCTGTGCTGGATTGCTCCGCCCATGTGCGGGGGCTGCTGCGGGATGGCGTAGCCGCCAGCAAGATCTACGCCGCGGCCGAAGCCTTTCTGGCCGCGCGGGGGCTTTCCGGCTGGCTGCGCCACCACACCGGGCATGGCATCGGGCGCACGCCTTTTGAAGCGCCGGTGGCCGTCGCCCACTCGCTGGATACCCTGCGCCTGGGCGATGTGGTCACGGTGGAAATCGGCGTTTACCTCGACGGTGCCTTTGGCATCCGTGTGGAAGATGATTTTTGTATCACGCCGGAAGGCGCGGAAAGCCTATGGCACTACCCCAAAACTCTGACGGAGGTAATCCTGCCATGGCCGGAACGCTGAGGGGTGGCCACGATGCGCACGATGCGCAAAGGAGGCGTAAATGATGAAAGCAATGATGTGGGAAGGCCGCGATGCCTTGCGGCTGGTGGATGTGCCCGTGCCCGAATGCAAACCGGGCTGGCTGCTGCTCAAGGTGATGAGCGCCGGCGTTTGCGCCACGGATGCGCACATCATTCATGGTACGTTTTTCAACGGCGAGCCACCCCATGTGTTGGGGCACGAGATCGCGGGCGAGGTTGTGCAGGTTGGCGATCCCTCTCTGGCCGCCTGGATCGGCCGGCGCGTGGTGGTGGAAACCGCTATCGGCTGCGGCGTGTGCGAGCATTGCCGCAGCGGTAACAAACACCTGTGCGCACAGGGTGGCGAGATCGGCTTTCCGCCCTATGCGGGCGGCTACGCTCAATATGTGGCTGTGCCATACACCTGTGCCCATGTGCTGCCCGACACCATGACCTATGATGAAGGCGGCATTCTGGAAGCCATCGCCTGCCCGGTAGGCGCCATAAGGCGCATCGGGCTTGCTTTTGGCCAAACCGTGCTTGTGCAGGGGGTCGGCATTGCCGGGCTCTCCTTTTTGCAGGCGGTGCGCGCCTGTTGCGCCGGTAAGGTGATCGCTACCATCACGCGCGAAAGCAAACGCGACCTGGCTCTGCGCTATGGGGCGGATGTGGTGGTCAATGTAGCTGCTGAGGATTGGCACGCGCGCGTCCTGGCCGAAACCGAAGGCCGGGGGGTGGATCTTTCCATTGACGCGGCGGGCGCTCCGCAATCCATTGCCGATGCCGTGACCCTGTGCGCCGCGCGCGGGCGTGTGCTGCTCTACGGTCTGCCAAATGAACAGTCCCTGCCGCCGTTTCCGGTAACGCGCATCATCATGAAGCAGCTCACCGTGCTGGGACTAACCAACAATGAACTGGGGTGGGCGCCGCTGCTGTCCATGGTCGCGCGGGGGGATATCAACGTGCGGGACATGGTCACCCACCGCTTCTCACTTGCGCAGTTGCCCCAGGCCATCGAGCTGGTATCACGCAGGCCGGATGATCTGATCAAGGCCGTAGTGCACCCTTGGGCATAATGCTGGGTTTTTGCCCTGTTACCGCAGTACAGAAAGGTGGTTTACCCTTTGAAGATTACCGACGTACAAGCCTATATCGTGCGCCAGCCGGAAGTTTCCCTGATCGGGGATGGCACACAGGATTCAGTCATCATCCGCATTGATACGGATGCGGGCATCTACGGCCTGGCCGAGGTCGATTCGGCGCCCTACCTGGTCAAGCAGGCCATCGATATGCCGGATTCACACAGCGCGCAGCGCGGTATGCGCAGCGTGCTCCTGGGGATGGACCCCCTGGCGACCGAAGTGATTTGGGATGAGCTGTATGCTTGCACCTACTACTACGCGCGCGGTGGCGCGGGCATGCACGCCATCAGCGGCATCGATATGGCACTGTGGGATATCAAGGGCAAGGCGCTGGGTGTGCCGGTGTTTCAGTTGCTGGGCGGTGCCTATCAGCGGCGCATCCCGGCCTACATCAGCATCCTGATGCCACAGACGGAGGATGAGGTCAAGCGGTTGGTGGATTACCATATGGTCAAGGGCTACTCCGGCATCAAGTTTGGCTGGGGAAACCTGGGCGAAGATATGGCGCATGATTTGAAGCTGGTGCGCGCCGCCCGCAAGGCGTTGGGGCCGGACAAGCTGCTGATGATCGATATCGCCATGAACTGGCGGGAATATAAACCCGCGCTGGATGCCTGCCACGCCTATGCCCAGGAGGGTGTGTACTGGGTGGAGGAACCCTTCCGGGTGGAACAGCCGGAGCTGTTTGCCAAGCTGCGCGATGCCGTGCCGCTCAACATCACCGCCGGGGAGGAGCTCAGCTCGCTGCAGGAGTTTGAAACCTACCTGCAAAAGGGGTGTGTGGACATCCTCCAGCCGGATCTGAGCCGTTGCGGCGGCCTTACGATTGGCAAGAAAATTGCGGATCTGGCCAAGCGGCACCAAGTGCCTATCATCCCCCACAACTTTAAGAGCGGGCTGCTGATGTCCGCTACGCTGCAGTACATCGCCAGCCTGCCGGGTGCCAGGTACTTGGAGTATTGCGGGCAGGAAACCGTGCTCAGCCGCAGTCTGATCACCGAGCCGGTGGTCGTGCAGGATGGGTATGTGGAGATTCCCGACCGGCCGGGGCTGGGCGTGGAACTGAACATGGATACCGTGGCACGCTACCGCGTGTGAGCCACAACCCAAGGAGGAAGCGTAGCCATGACGTTTGAATTTTTACCCGGCGAGCTCTGGTGGGTCGGCCGTACCTTTGACGGCGTACACATGCCGCTGGACGCGACCGCCACCTATGAAGTGGATTTGCGCCACGTAAAACCCAACGCGGGCGCGGCCGTCATGCTGTCCAGCCACGGCCGCTATGTAGCGGGCACCCAACCCTTTTGCGTCTCCATGGCACATGGCAGCATCACGGTTCAGGGGCAGGAGGCGCTCGCCCTCCAACGCGCGGGCAACACCCTGATGGACGCCTACCTCGCTGTGGCGCAAACCCATTTTCAGTCGGGCAGCGCGCCGGATCCGCTCTGTTTTTCCGCGCCGCAGTACAATAGCTGGATCGAAGTCGGCTTTGATACTACGCAGCAAAAGGTGCTGGACTATGCGCAGGGCTTGATCGACAGCGGTGCGCAGCCCGGCATCCTGATCATTGATGATAACTGGATGGTACGCTACGGCCAATGGAAGTTTGACCGTGAACGTTTCCCGGATCCCAAGGCAATGGTGGCCGCGCTGCACGGCATGGGTTTCGCCGTCATGCTATGGGTCATCCCTTACACGGTGGCCTCCGGGCACCCGTATCTCGAGCTGAAGGACGAGCGCCTGTACGTCATGAACCGGGATGGTACCCCAAAGCTGACGCCCTGGTGGAACGGTACCAGCTGCCTGCTGGATATGAGCAACCCCCAATCCGTGCGCTTTTTGACGGATCAGCTGGATGCGCTGGTGGCAGAGTTCGGCATTGACGGTTTCAAATTTGATGCGGGCGATCCCCTCATGCAGGATGGTACCTTCGCCTTTCACCACCCGATCGCACAAAACGAGGATGATACTTGCTACAGCCGCATCGGCCTTGGCTATCGGCTGGCCGAATACCGGGAAAGCTGGAACATGGGCGGCGCGCCGCTGATGCTGCGCCAACAGGACAAAGCGCACACCTGGGATGAATCGGGTCTGCGCACCCTGATCCCCAACGGGTTGGCGCTCAGCCTGATGGGCTACCATTACCATTGCCCCGACATGGTCGGCGGGGGCGATCTGGGTGTGGTGGATATCCACAAACCGCTGGATCAGGAGCTGTTTGTACGCTGTACCCAGGCGAGCGTATTGTTCCCCATTATTCAATTTTCCATGGCGCCGCATCGCCTGCTGGATGCGCAGCATTTTCAGGCATGCGAAAAGGCGCTGGCGGTGCGCAGGCAACTCACCCCCTATCTGCTGGAGCGCGTCGCAATGGCCGCGCATAGGCACCAGCCGATTTTTGCCCCGCTGGAAATGTACTACCCCCATCAGGGGTTGGGCCGCCTGACGCAGGCCTTTTGCGTGGGGGATCGCTACATTGTGTACCCCACCGTGCACAAAGGCCAAACCGAAGCCACCTTCCCTTTGCCCAAGGGCACATGGCGGGATTGGCGCGGGAAGGTGTTTACCACCCAGATGGGCGAATGCCGCACCTATGCCGTCACCTTGGAGGATATGCCTTACTTCGAGCGGCAGGATTCGCCGTGAACACAGCGGCGTCAGCTAAAAGACAAGCACCCCCGCACTCGCGGGGGTGCTTGTCTTTTGGCTGTCAAACGGTAGGTCAAAGGGTGAAATCCCTGGTCAGGTTCCAAGGGTGAAACTTTTGGTTGGATCGGGGGTGAAACCTAAAACCTTATGGCGAAACCCACAGCGCAAGCGAGCAAACAGCCTGCAGGGCTATGAGGCGATGGCAGCGGCGACCCGGGGGCTCGACAGTCTGGGCACCCCCGCACATGCGGGGGTGCCCTTGGCTTTCAAAGAACCGATGCCGTATGCCACAGCCTCACGCTGCCGCGCGCTGCGGACTGTTTGCTCGCTTTCGGGAAAGGTGATCGATCAGGCGCGCTGGACTGCGCTTATACCCACCAAAGGGTTTCACCCTTTGGAAACCTGCCCAAAACTTCGCCCTTGCCCCATCATCGTTGACGGTCTGGAACATCCCAGCACCGGCGTGGCGTGTTCGCCCGTTGCGCGGGTTGCCTTGCGCACCCGCCTTAGCGCGGATGGCGGTCTGCGGCACTCGGCAGCGCCGGAAAAGGCTGGTGCGGCTCCGTCTGGTACCAGTAGGCCAGGGAGGCAACATCATCCTGACGTTCAAACAGGCCATGCTCGTTTGCGCCGATCTGCTGGAGCGTCACCCGAATGTCAGCGTCAAACAAAATGGGATCCGGGATGTGGAATCGGTATAAGGCGCGCATCGGCGGGCACTCGCTATGAAAAAAATCATTGCGGAAATCATCATCACGGCTGTAAAAAGGGTAGCCGAGGAAGGGTGTGCAAAACGTTTGCTCCAACGTATTGCCCTGGGCATCCTTACCCCCGAAGGACCAAGCGCCGCCGAAATAATCCTCTGCGCCTGTGCCGCAAAGGGTCGGGTATTGACCATCGCCATCCAGGTAAAACTTGATCTCCCCTTCCCCCCACCAGCCACGCTCCAGCGTTTGCAGCGCCAGGAACGTGCCGATGTAGTGCCCCTTGCCGCGCACACCGTCCAAAATTGGATAATCTTCCCCCAGGGCGGTGAGCCGCTGCCTGCGCCACTGTGCGTGCAAGCGCCCAACTCCCTGCGGCGGGGCATCCAGCTCGGTGTAATCAATTTGGTAGAAAAAGCCCTGCACATCCCCGCCATGTTGGTTTTCCACTGTGATCCTGGCTTCGCTGGCAAAGGGCATGGGCAGGTAGCAGTTCATGCCGCGCTTGGGATTGACCGTAATGGGCATGGCATTGACCGGATACCCCCGCCCAAAGCCGTTGAGGAAAAAATCGCCCAGCGGCGTTTCCACGGACGGTTCAGCTTCGCCATCCCAATACATGCGCAGCACCAGATCCCGAAGCACATAACGCCCTGCCTGCGTCCGGTCCGTGACTGTGCACCAGATATGCTGTATGCTCCCCGCCCCGCAGATGTTCGCCAGCGTTACGGTTTCGCCAGCCCTGAGCAGTGGGATGCAGGGCGCTCCCTTGCGGGAGGCGCCCAGCGCGCCGCTGGCCATGCCGCCGCCGCCCTTGGCGCCTGTCGGGTTTTCGGCATTGACGGCGCGCGAGCGCCCCTGGCGCAGCGCTGCCAAGCTGGCCAATGAGTAAGGTTCCAACATCGTGTGACCCCTCCTGTATTTTGGGTATGCAAACCCAGACCCCCGTGCAGACTCTGCCCTCTGCACGCCGATCTTTCGTCCCGCTGATACCTTGCGCCGCCGCGTTACCTTGCTGCCCGGCGTGCCATACCGTTTATCCGGATGTGCCGCCCGGTAAGTCATATACCTGCAGGCGCACTTCGGTAGTGATGGTTTCAAATGGCGCGATCTGTGGCAACGCCTTCGCCTGCGCGCGGCCGGTAACCTGATGGTTGGCAGGTTCCAGCCCCAGCACATAATCCCCACTGCGCAGGCAGCGCCACTGGATCAGGTAGGGCAGCGTATCCGCGCGGTAGCGGATGCTCAGCCCGATGCCCAGCGCCGGGTTTTCCGCCGCCACGGCACAGTACCCGTCCCGGATGGGCAGGGTGTGGTAAAAATCCTGCTCCTGCGCGTCGGGTTGGGGCGCTGTGGCGCAGGTCAGCTCTGCCCTATGCCGGCTGGCATGCGCAGTGGCCGGCACCGTGTGCGTGCCCTGCGGCAACTGCAGGCGCAGGTGTTCACTAAGCAGGGGATATCCCAAGTTGATGTGATAGAGAAGCATATACGGCTGCTCCTGTTGCGTCTGGTTGGTGATCGCATCGCGTATTTGTACCTCCGCCCTGTCCAGCGGAAAAGTCAGGGTGCGTTCCAGCAGCAGGTTTTCCCCAAAGAGGGCGCTCTCCCGCATTTGCCCTTGCAGCACCAGCGCATCGCCGTCCCGGCGGATGCTCCGCATGGCCGCGCTTTGCAGGTGGATGCGCCCATGCGTCGGTTGCTCCGCATCGCCCGGCCCCACGTTCAGCAGGCCGCAGGTATACAGCATGCCGCCGCTGAAGCGCTGTTCAAACGGCACAGCCGCGTCCAGCCTTTCAGCGCTTTTCCCCGCAAACGCCAGAGGGATGCCCCGGTACGTGAGCCGGGTGATATCCATGCAGCGATCCCACAGTACCGTCGCGCCCAACAAATTGGGCAGCGCCAGCTCGTGGCAGCGCAGCAGCCGCCCATCGCCCTGCCCCATGAGCATCTCCTGCTGATACACAAGCGGATCCTCCCGGGAAATATAGCCCTGCCGAAGCGCCTCGCGGACATCCCATGCCATGCGTGCTCAGTCTCCTTTGTTCTGGGTGCGGAAGCGCCCCGGCGTGATGCCCTCGATTCGCTTGAAAGAGCGGATGAACGAATCCGCGCCGAAGTAGCCCACGCGCTGGGCGATCTGCGCTACAGAAAGCCCCGGTTGGTTGAGCAGCAAATCTTTGGCAGCTTTGATGCGCATATGGTGAATGTAGTCCAAAAGGCCGATGGTGGTAGTCTGTTTGAACACCCGGGAAATATAATCCACATTTTTCCCCAACTGATCGGCAATCGCGCTTACGTTGAGCATGGGATTGGGGTATTCGTTTTTCACGATTTCCAAAATGCTGCGTTTCAGGCGCATTTCGGTGGTATCCTCCTCGTCCGGGTCTATATCATGCTCCGCGCGGGCTTGCTGCTCCGTCATGGTTTGCATCTGCTCCGTGAGCTGGGCAAGCAGCTGGCTGGTTTCCTCGGCGGCGCTGCGCAGGTAGGCATGCATCAGGCGGTGCATGGTGTGCTCCACAGAAATATGCATGACCTTGTCCACCGCCTGCGTGGCGTACCAGAGAATCGATTCGCCATCCGATGGGCTCTCGGCGGCAATTTGCGCCTCGGTGCGCATGGCGGCCAGCACCTCGCCCGTGAGCGATGGCTGGGCATGGATCGCGCTGATCGCAATCTGGCAGTCGATCAGGAAGTTGCTGCGCATCAGGTGCAGCCAGTTGGTAAAGGCTGTGCCCAGATACGCCAGGTGTTGCAGCTCGTTGGTCGGCAGATTGATCAGCACCATCACCTGTTTTTCATCGTACAGGGGCAATACGGTATAAAACTGTTCCACCACACTGCCCAGGGAGTCGTGCACCTGGGTCATGCTGCGCTGGAAGGCGGTGTCCGCATCTGCCGCCTCGTCCGAATAATCCACCATGGTCACGGTGCAAAGCGTCCAGGCATTGCCTACCAGGGACAGCTGTTCCCGCTGGAGGCGCTTTTCCAGCGCGGTTTGGTTGCCTGCCTTGAGCATTGTTTGAATCAGGCGTTGGTCGTCCTGCACATCCTGGGCATACCGGGCACGGTCCATGCGCAAACGCTTTTCATCGCTCGCCTCCATCAGTGAAATGCGCAGGCGTGTGAATTCATCAATATCCGGATCATCCGCGTCCGGTTTGGCCAGGGCGCTGAGGTAGGCGATGGGTTTGAAGTTGTTCACCGTGGTCAGGTAGGTAATGACTGTGCAGATAAAAAATGAAATCAGCAGCACCACATAGGACAGGCCCCGCGCCCCGCTCAGCGCACTGCTGATGTTGCTCAGCGGTACCACGCTGAAATAGTACGTGCGTGTGAGGGTAGACCGGGAAAATGTGACCAGATGCCTGTCCTGAATATAGTGGCCGCTGTTGCCCTGCGCCTGCTCCAGCGCCAGCGCGGGAACCTCCCCCATGGGGGAATAGATCAGCGAACCGTCCTGCGCCAGCATACCGATCCACTCGTTGTCCGCCAGGGCGCTGGCGTCAAACACCTCCAGCAGATAGGTGGGGCTGAGCGCGACCAGCACGTTGCATGGATCCGCGTCAAAGGCGGAAGGGATGGTTTGGATGTAGTACAGCAGGGGATTGCCACGCTTGTTGGTGGCGCGCAGCCACTGGCTTGGATAGGTCTGCGTGAGCATGGCCTTCCACTGCGCCGCATCCGCAGGCAATAGTGCCGCATCCTCCAGGGTGTAAAGGGCATCCTGCATAGGCAAAGCACGCACCGCATCCACATACATGCCGTTAGTGGGCATGTACAAAAAAATGCGCGAAACCACGGAAGGGTCGGCTGCAAAGCTGCTCAGCACCCCGCGCACGTCCTTCAGGCGGAGGGTGTCGGCGGGGGTCATGCTGGCATAATCCATGCGACGCAGGCGGCTGATGTCCGCATTGTTAAGCAGCATGGCGGCAAAGGTGCGGTAGCGGGCATACTCAAAGTCCATGGTACGGCGCATATAGTTCACGCTGGCGTCCTGAATATCGTATATTTCCCGGGTGAGCAGCGCCCGGTTTGTGTAGTCCAAATAGCCGAACAACAGGCTGATGGGCAGCATGAATGCCGCCAAAAACGAGAGCATGAACTTGCGAAACACCGGACTGTGAAAAAAAGATCGTGTTGTTTTCAAACGCGATGCCCCCTTTTTCGTGGGCGCGGTCTTGCCTGCCGCCGTGCCTTGATCGCTCCTGCATGACTGCGCGCCCGGCTGTCGGGCGCATGGCATTCCTTCCGTTTTATTATACATAACATGGACGCATCCGACCATAGACGAAATCCTGCGTCGATGCCGGATTGCCCCCAAATCACAGAAACGGTCGATGCACCACGGAAACTGCCTGTAACCAAGGCTGAAACTGACGATGGCAAGCGTCCATATTTGTTTGACACCCCCATCGCGTGCTGGCTATGCTGTATTTACTGAAAAAAGGAGGATACGCAATGAAAAATGATGTGAAGCACTTTGACCCGATGCCCTATGCGCGGCTGCGCACATATGGGGAGGGTACCGGCAAGGCCATGCAGGCAAACGCAGTGGCGCGGGATGCCGCCGGAGCGCTGCTGTGCGCGCCTGCAGGCATAAATCGGTGGCAGCTCGGCTTTGAATGGGACATGCCCCGGGACATCCTCGGCGTCACGGTGGCTTTTGCACCCGGGGCAAGCCTGCCCACAGACTGGCATGTGGAATACTGGCACTACTCCTGGCCCAATGAGCAGAAAGATCGGCGTGCGGGGGCTCATAAGGGCTGGCTTTTGACGGATGATCCCTTTCACGGCCGCTGGTTGGCGGCCTATGGCGAGCGAACCCAAAGCGAGCAGGGCTGCGCCATCGTCTTTGACCACATTGATGTGAACGAAGTGCTGTGCATCGGAGGGGAATATCCGCAAAACCTGTTCCTGAGCGATGATTATAACGCGATGTTCCGCCGGGCGCTCAAGTTCCGGATCATCTTCGAGGGCAAACAGCCCCCCGCTGTGGCAGGCATCCGCCTGCTGGGCGATGCGACCCTGACCGAGGATGCCTGCATAGCCTACCCCAACGCAACGGGCAAGGGCGCCGGCAAGCAGGTGGCGGTCACGGGCATTTGGAACGGCGTGCTGCACAGCGGGCAGGGCGCTCTCCAGGGCAGCGCCAGGCTCGCCTACACCCGCACGCAGGGCGCGCAAACGCAGGCCGATCAGTCCCTGCTGAACTTTGCGGTGGATGGCGTTGGCTTTGCCGTGCGCGCGGAGGACATCGCAAATGGGGTGTACATGGAGGCGCATGACCTGCTGCTTGCCCCGGAGGGCATGGGCGGCGATGCCGCACTGATCGTACAGCGTTTGAAAGGCGACAAGTGCTCCCTGTATGACCGGGTCGCGGAGCATGCCGAGCAGACGGTGGCCGCTGCCATGGCCGCCGTGCCGCCCATGGAAAAAAACATGCAACCCAAATACGGCCGTTATGTGCTCATGGGTTGGGAGGGCGTGCGCCAAAAGTTTGCCTTGCGCTATAACGGCGATATTTTCGCCAATAAGATCGACCAAAAGGTTTCCCAGCGGGACACGGCCAAAACACGCTGGGCAGCCAACGAGCTGCACTTCCGCCTTGCCACGGGCGATCCGCCCAACCGCCACGAAGGCAGTCAGGATACCGAGCAATCCATGCCCGATGCCCGCGTTCCAGTCTATGAGACCCGGTGGCTGGATCGGGAAATCGAGTATTGCCAGACATCCTTTGCCACGCTGCTGACCCCGGAGGATGCGCCCATCCATGGCGATGAGGACATCATGGTCATGAGCCGCATCCGCCTGCGCAATGCCTCCTCGGAAACCCGCACTGCCAAGCTGTTCATCGAGGTGTACCCCGGGGAACGGCTGCATCTGGAGGGCAGCGCATTGCTGGCCGACGGACGTGTGCGGCCCGGCGATACCGCCACTTATGGCTGGACAGTGCAGCCCTATCCGGACGCATACCTGCGCGCGCAGTTCCAAGCTAACGGGCAGGGCACGCTGCGCACCGTTCCCTTTACAGCGGCGGGCACCACATCGCTGTCCATGCAGCCGCAGTTCGGGTTTGAAGGGTATGATCGCAACCCCGTGCGCATGCAGCCTGCCTCCAGCATCGCTTCCGCCGTGCTCTACGAGGTGGATCTCGCCCCCTATGGCGTGCACACGATCGACGTGATCCTGCCCTACCCTTCGCTGTCCAGTGCTGAGGACCTGCAGGCGATATCGGCGCGGAGCTTTGATGCGGAGCTGGCGCGCGTGACCCGCGTATGGCATGCCTTGGCGGCGCGCGGCGCACATATTGCGTTGCCCGGCGAAACCAAGCTGAACGCTTTTGCCAGCGCGGTGCCCTGGCATGTGGTGATGACCGCCATGCGTGACCTTCGCACCGGCTACTACATGGTGCCTGCCGGCACCTACGGCTATGGCTCCTGCGGCAACGAAGCCTCGCTGCAGATCCGTATGCTGGACTATCTGGGCTACCACGACTATGCGGAAAAATACCTGGAAACCTTTATCGCCAGCCAGGGACAGGGCAGCATGGACGGCAATTTCCGCAGCAACGATGGCGCGCTGGTCGCCAATAACTACGGCGGCTATTCGGACAACACCACCTCCCTGTTTGCCTACAACCTGGATCACGGCTACATTCTTACCTGCCTGGTGGATCATTACCGCCTGACAGGCAACCGGGCTTGGCTGGCGCGCATCGCGCCCACGTTGGTCAAGGCCTGCGACTATATTTTTACGGAGCGCAAGGCCACCATGGTGCTCGACGACCAGGGGGAAAAGGTGAGCTACTATGGCCTGATGCCGCACGGCCATCTGGAGGATAACCCCGAGTGGCGTTGCTGGTATGCTGTCAACGCGCACGCATGTGGCGGCATTTTGAGCAGCGCAGAGGTTCTGGCGGAAATCGCCCATCCCGAGGCAGCACGCATCCGGCTGGCAGCACTGGCTTACCGCGGCGATATCCGGGAAAGCGTGACCCGCGCCATGGGCCGCTCCCCCGCCGTGCCCACCGGCAATGGCGGCTATATGCCCCATGTGCCTACACAGGCGGAAATCCGCGGTCGGGATTGGGGTTGGTTCCGCGAGGTGGCCTACGGGCCGCTGCACCTGGTCACAGGCCGTGTGCTTGACCCGGATGAGGATATGACCACCTGGATCCTGCGCGATCAGGAGGATAACCTGTTCCTCTCCCGCGATTATGGCCGTGCGGTGGATCGGGAAACACACTGGTTTGGCCGCGGCGGCATGACCGTTCAATCCAACCTGCTGTTCAACGACCTGGTTTACCTGCAGCGGGATGAGCCCGCGCGCGCGATCCGTGGCCTGTTCAACAACTTTGCGCAAAACCTGTACCGGGATGTGAACTGTTTCAGCGAGCACCCTATTACCGACTTTGGCAAGGGCTTTGGCCCATTCTTCAAAACGCCGGATGAAGCGCAGTTCATCAACAACCTGCGCAACCACCTGATCCGTGAGGACGGGCAATCGCTCTGCCTGCTGCAAGGCGCTGCACGCGGCTGGTTTGCGCCCGGGCAAACGCTGGCCTTTACCGGCATGGCCACCTACTTTGGCCGCGTGAGCCTGCGCATGGCTGTGCAAGCCGATGGCCGGCAGATTGACGTACACTGGGATGCCCAATGGCGCGATACCCCCCGAAAGCTGGTGCTGAGCCTGCGCACACCGGATGGCCTCACCCCTCGCAAAGTGCTTCTGGGTGGCGCGGATCTGGGTCTGGAAGCCCTTGCTTGCGAAAAGCTCACCCTGACCTCGCCTGCGGAAAAGGGTCATCTGACCATCCTGTATTAACACGGGCTGCCAAAAACCCCGGATCGTCACTGCAACCGCTCGCCGCATAGCCCTGCAGGCAGTTACCACGCTTGCGCAATAGGCTATGCCATCTGGCTTTGGGGATTCCCCCAGACCCAGCAAAGGGTTTCACCTTTGGAACCTGACAAGGGATTTCATCCCTTACCCCACCTTTTTCAGCCAAGGGGCACGCGCATGTGCGCACGTCCTCGCCAGCGTGGCCGCTAAAAACAGCACGCGCAGCTCCGTCCCGTCAGGGCGCGGAAGTTGCGCGTGCTGTTTTGGCTGACACCTGCGGTACCGGCTACGTCAGTCCCTCACAAAACTGGCCTTGAACACCCGACAGCCATGCGGCGGGATTTCCAGCGGATAGTGCTGGCGGAAAACGCCTTCCTCCCGCTTGGCCATCACATCATACAGCCGAAGCGATACCCCCGCGGTCACAGGAAGCCCCATGTCGGCAAAGATGCAGTCCACCTCCGCGGTTTCCTCCCCAAGGTTGGCATAGATCAGTGCCACGGTGCGGTCACTCAGGTGTTTGAGAAAGCAAAACTGCTGATCTTCCCGGCACACGACATAGGGGGCGCGGCATTCTGTATCCTGATGGATCGCAAGCAAATCAGGGTTTTGCACCAGCAAACGCATCTCGTCCGAAAGGGAGCGGATGTCCGCCCCCAGGATGAGCGCGGAGCCCATGCATGCCCACAGCACAAACTGGGTCACATAGTCCTGCGCCTTGCAGGCTTCATCCGCTTTGTTGTTGGGATCTTCAAGCCCCACATGCCCCTTGCCGAACATGCCCACCGTGAGCATGTCCATATCATTGAAGCAGGGCGCGCCACTGGCGGCAAACTGCTCCAGCTGCCCCAAAGCGATGCCCGCAGCGGAGGGGAAGTTGTCCAAAATATCATAGGTGGATCGGTAACTGTTGGCGCCAAGGGAGCGCATCCATTTCTCCGGGAATTCCAGCCCCCAATTGCACGCCGCAAAGAAAATGTCCCGGCCGCTTGCGCGCAATGCCATGGACATGGTCTGGTAGCGTTGGCGGCAGTTGGCGCTCTTGGGGAAATAACAAAAATCATACTTCAGATAATCGATGTGCCACGCAGCAAACTGGCGCGCATCGCTGTACTCATAATCAAACGACCCTGGAAACCGCCCGCAGGTTCGCGTGCCTGCGCAGGCATAGATGCCCAGCTTGAGCCCAAGGCTGTGCACATGATCCGCCAGCGCGCGGATGCCATGCGGGAATTTTTGCGGGTCTGGCACCAGCAACCCTTCCGCGCTGCGCTGGGGCAACGTCCAGCCATCATCCAGGATCATGTAGGTATACCCCGCATCGCGATACCCCTGCGCGACCATCGCGGCAGCCGTCTCGCGCACGATGGCATCACTGATCTGGGGGCCAAAGGTGTTCCAGGAATTCCAGCCCATGGGGGGCGTCTGTACATACATCGGTCTTTCCCCTTTCACACGGCCTCAAGTTCTGCCAAAACCACCGGGTTGGTCCACGCGCTGCGCCCTTGCGCATCGATGATCTGGCAGCGCACATAGGTTTCCCCCATTTGCGTGGTTAGGTCATAAGTGCTTTGCGTGAGCCCTTCTCCCTGCCGGCAGCGCCCTGTGACCCAGGAAAGGTTGCTGTAAAACAGGATGGCAGAAACCGGTGAGCATTCGATGTGGATCCGCTCGCGCGTGACCTGCAGGCGGTGGATCGCGGGCCCCTGGCTGGCATAAAAACGCCGCTCGTCCAACGCGCGCAGGATGGCTTCCTGATCCAGCGCCTCCGCCTGCACAACGGTGTAGCTGCGGCAGTGCTCGCCATCGTAAAAATGCGCATCATCCACCGCCACCAGGGGAAGCGCCTTCCCGTGCGCGGCCGCCACATCCAGCAGGGAGGAGGCATCCGCACGCAGGCAGTTGCGCGGCATAGTGGACATGCTGTTGTAAATTTCCGCAGCCGACACATGGTGCAGCCCCGTCAACGTGCCCAAGGATAGCAGCGACCATGCGGGGTGCGCGATGATGGCGCGCCCGCCCGCCTTGCGAATGGCGTCAATGGCATATTGGGGGCCAAAACGCGGTTCCAAAGATGGTTCCAATCCTTGCGGGATGCCGATGCCCACCATGTGCAGCTCCTCACTGGGTAGCTCATAGGCCAATTCAATGCCGGAGAGGACGAGCATATTCCCATCCCGATGGGTGGGCATAGCTACCACGTCATGATCGGTAATCGCCACAAAATCATACCGCTGCTCCCGATACACCGCGATGGCCTCGGCAGGCGCAAGGCAGCCGTCGCTTTCGGTGGTGTGCATGTGCAGATTTCCCTTCCAAAAGGGCATGTCCGCGCTAAAATATTCCAAGGTTCAATCCTCCTGCTTCATCGGGAACAGCGCGCATCCCATGGCACGGTATTCCTCAATTTTTCGCCGGATCACGGATGGCGGCACAGCCAACCTGCGCGCCAAGCAGCCGATGCACCAAAACTGCGTGATCCCCCGCCCGATGAGCCGGCGTGAAATGGCAATTTCGTCCTGGCGGAGCGCTATCGCGCAATCCGCACAGGCGCGCATCGGCAAAGCTGCTGCCGCCGTGGGTCGGCGCATGCCATCCACCTCTTTCACAAAGCTCGGTCCATCGCTGTACCTCGATTATACCCCGGCACACTGCGCATACAATTCGCCGTTTCCTACATTCCATCGAGGTTTTTTGACCTTGGCTTGGGAAACAGGCATTTGCCGATCCATGTGCCCCGGATGTCGGAAAGCGCGGATTGCAATGCTCCGCCTGCCTTTCTATACTGATAACAGCAATGCGGCAGGGTGCGCCCCGCGCCTTCGTGCCGCTGCAAGCAGAGAGGGTGGCGTACAGTTGAAAACATTACGCGGCGCGATCGGGGTCACCGTGACACCCTTTTGTGCCCATGGGCAGGTCGATCTGGCTACGGTGGAGGCGCAGGCACAGCGGCTTGCCCAAAGCGATGTGACAGGGGTTTTCCCCTGTGCATCGACAGGAGAATTTCCACACCTCAGTTTTCCGGAACAGGAGGCCATCTACCAGGCCACCAAACGGGGTTTGGCTGGCAGCAAAACTCTGGTTGCTGGCGCCTGCGCGCCCAATCTTCGGCAGGCAGTTGCCTATGCGCAGCTGGCCGCCGCACTGGATTATGATGCCTGTGTCGCCTGCCCGCCGTACTATTATCCGCTCACCCAGGATGAAGTGTACCGCTTTTACCGCGAACTGGCGCAAGCTTCGCCCCTGCCGCTCATCCTCTATCATGTGCCGTTTTTCACCACCGGCATTGATCTGGGCACGGTGGAAAGGTTGCTGACCGTCCCCGGCATCGTGGGCATGAAGGACTCGTCCGCCAACATGAAGCGCATCGCACACCTGTGCCAGCTCCATGCCAAGCGGGAAGATTTCATCCTCTACACCGGTACGGACGATTGCCTGCTGCCTGCCCTGGCCGCGGGCGTGGATGGCAGCATGACGGCGCTTGGTGCGGGGTTGCCCGCGCTGGTCGTGGGGGTCTATCGTGCGTATGCGCAAGGCGATCTGGCCACCGCCACAGCCTTCCAGCAGCGTATGATGCCCGTGCTTGCCGCGGCGGATGCCCTCCCCTTTCCGCTGGGGTACAAGCTGGTTGCGCAGGCGTGCCACGGCCTGCCCATGACGCAGGCCTACCACCAGCTGGCGCAGGATGCCCAGGTGCGCGACGCGGGCGCGGCCATTGCTACGCTGGTGCAGGCGGCGCTGGCGCCATAATCGTGCAGATCATTTCCCCTATGCAATCCAAAAAGGAAAGGAACATCAGCATGCCCAAAATCACATTCATGGGAGCCGGCTCCACCATATTTGCCAAAAACGTCTTGGGGGACAGCATGATGACCCCCGCCCTGGCTGAAGCCACCATTGCCTTGTACGACATCGATGCGGCGCGCCTTCAGGAGAGCGCCACCATGCTGAAAAACATCAACCAAAATCAAGGGGGCAAGGCACGCATCGAAAGCTATCTGGGTGTGGAGAACCGCAAACAGGCGCTGCGCGGTGCGCAGTATGTGGTCAACGCCATTCAGGTAGGCGGGTATGATCCTTGCACCATCACCGATTTTGAAATTCCCAAAAAATATGGTCTGCGGCAAACCATTGCTGATACCCTTGGCATCGGGGGCATTTTCCGTGCGCTGCGCACCATCCCCGTCATGCTGGATTTTGCCCATGATATGGAGGCCGTGTGCCCAGACGCGTGGTTTCTCAACTACACCAATCCTATGGCTATGCTCACCGGCGCGATGCTCACCATGACCCCCATCCGTACTGTCGGCCTTTGCCACAGTGTGCAGGCTTGCTGCAAAAAACTGTTTGCCGATCTGGACATCCCCTATGACGAGCAGGTGCAGTGGAACATCGCGGGCATCAACCACCAGGCCTGGCTGCTGGACGTGACGCGGGACGGGCAGGATCTATACCCTTTGGTCAAAGAAAAAGCCGCTGCCCGCAGCGGCAAGCATGATGATATGGTGCGCTATGAAATCATGAAGCGCTTTGGGTACTATGTGACGGAATCCAGCGAGCACAACAGCGAGTACATGCCTTATTTTATCAAGAGCAAATACCCGGAGCTGATTGAGCGCTTCAACATCCCGCTGGACGAATACCCCCGCCGCTGCGTGGAACAGATCGACCAATGGAACAGGCAGCGTGACGCGCTGGTGCACAACAAGCAGCTGACGCACGAACGCAGCCTGGAGTACGCCAGCTACATCATGGAAGCCATGGAGACCAACAAACCCATCAAAATCGGCGGCAATGTGCTCAACCATGGCCTGATACCCAACCTGCCCACCAACGCAGTGGTCGAGGTGCCCTGCCTGGTGGATAAGAGCGGCATATGCCCCACCTTTGTGGGGGTTTTGCCGGAGCAGTGTGCCGCTATGAACCGCACCAACATCAATGTGCAGCTGCTCACGTTGGAAGCTGCGCGCACCGGACGCAGGGATTACGTCTATCAGGCTGCGTTGCTGGATCCGCACACTGCGGCGGAACTGAGCATCGATGATATCATCGCCATGTGCGATGATTTGATCGCCGCGCACGGCGATTGGCTGCCGAAGCTGCGGTAAACGGCCCCTGCGTTGAGCCAAAAACACATGCCGCCCGCATCGCCTGGCTGGCAACGGAGTGTGCCTGCCACATCCCCCTCTATAATGCACATCCAGCCGGATGTAAAGGCTGAGAGCTTGCTGCCATGCGACTCCTGCATGCAGCTGGGGTTCTCGGCGCATCCAAAACAGCCGTGGGAACGCGCCTTATCCTATGCGCTCCCACGGCTTTCGTTTGGATTCCAGGCAAAGCCGACGGCATGTACCTCCCAAGGGCGCATGCGCGCGAAGCCCGCTTCAAAGCTAACGCGGTCTATGCATCCGCAGGGTTTCCAGGAAGCGGAGTTGGGACGGCAATCCTTCCCGCTTTTCGCGGATGGGAAACTGGCTGTCAAATGCTGCGGCGGCTTCAGCATCCACGGCATAGGCATCGCCTTCAACAAAACGCCCCGCCGCGCCATCCAGTGCGCCCGCCTGAAGCGCAAACGCCTGCAAGGCATCGTGATAAAGGTTGTCGGCTGTTGCAATGCCATACCGCTCGGCGGGCACAAAGCCCATGCGCCGGTAGATGGCCGGATCCCCGTAGATGAGGATGGCGGCATAGCCCATGGCTGCCGCCAGCGTCCGGGTGTGCTGCACCAACCGTTTGCCGATGCCTTGCCGCTGCCGCGCCGGCAGCACGCTCAGGGGGCCAAACGTGAGCACTGGCATGCGGCCGCCGGCATCCAGCGCAATGTGTGCCTTTGCATACATCACGCTCCCGACCAGCGTGCCTGCTTCCTCTGCCACAAAGCACAGTTCCGGGACAAAAGCTTCGTGCTGCCGCAAGGTGTGCGCCAGATAATGCTCATCACAGCCTGGCACATGGTGGTTCCAAAAGGCTTCCCGGGTCAGCGCTTCCACTGCGCGGTAATCGGCAGGGCTTTCTGGGCGAAGGGTCAAAACAGGGTTATCCATGGGGGTCAACTCCTCTCAGTTCAGGGCATGCGCTGCGGGCGTGCCGCCGGCGGAGGTATCTTTCTTCAGATATAGCGGCGTTTGCCAGGCACCCGGCCAATCGTGTGCTGCACACTGCCGGTTGCATGCATTTTGGGCATAGAAAAAGACCTTCCACGCAAGCGGAAGGTCATCTTTCCAAGGCAAAGGCTCAGCCGATCAGCATCATCAGGATGCTCATGGCCACGAAAATGCCGGTGCAGATCTTGGTGACCAACGCCAGCTTCGCGTCCATGCCGCGCGCCTTGCTCTTGCCAAAAAACGTTTCCGCCGCGCCGCTCACCGCGCCGATGCCGGTGCGTTCGCTGCTCTGCATCAGCACCGTCACGATCATGACAAGCGCCGAAAGCGTCAGCAGAATCGCTACGATCGATTGCGCAAAGTTCATGCTTTACCCTCCTTGCGGATTTTTCAGTTCATAATACCATCAGCGCCCCGAAAATGCAAGAGATTCCGCAAATTTACAGCGTCACTTACACTTTGATGCGCTTCATCAGCGGGATCAGCAGCAGGCCAATGACCACGCCGCTCAAGCCCTGCATGGTGTTGCCCAGCACACTGGCGCTGGCCGCGGCAAACCCGTAGCCCAGAAACAGCCATTCCACCACAAAATAGCCTGCCACCATCACCGCCTCCGCCAGGATGAACCCCAATACCCTGAACCATTCGGCTTTGGCGCGCACAGCCAGCACAGCCACTGCCGCCACCGCCGCCTTGATCAGCAAAGTAGGCAGCAGGTAGGTCACATAACCGCCCAGCAGATCCGCCAGCATACTGCCGATGGCCGCGGCGGGCACCGCCGCCCAGCCAAGCAGCGCCGCCGCCAGCAGGATGAACCCATCCCCCAGATGCACATAGCCGTTGGTCATGGCCATGGGCAGCTTGATAAAATACGTTGCCACAAAAATGAGCGCAGCCATCATGCCACACAGCGCAAGCCTCGCTGTCGGGTTGGTTTTTCGCATCTCACGGGTATGGTCTGCCATGGGATCAAACCCCTTTCCGGCGCCAAAGCGCGGTATATTGTTTGCGCGCGCCTGCGCGGCTGGGTAACCCTTGGCGGGTGCCCGTGCATACGCCTTGGCGTGGGGCACGGCAGCCCGTTGCCAGGCCATGCGCCCCGCCCCCGCCATTGTAGGCAAAAGCCGCCTTCCGCGCCGTGCGTCTGGCGGCTTTTCAGCTATCGGGTGGTTGCATCAGAGCACCGATTGGTGCTCGCACAGGGAAGTGAGGTGCTTATCCTCCTCCAGTGCGATGCCGATGAGCATCTCGGCAGCACGCGGGTCCGCGCTTTGCGCCGCAAAGGAGCGGTAGGTGCGCGCTGCAGTCTCCTCGGCACGGGCCGCAAAGGCAATCATGCTGCTTTCATCCGCCAGCAGCCCTTCCCGCACCGCACCCATCAACCCGCCCGGAAACAGGATGTCCGCAGCCACAGCACCCAGCGCGAGGCTCCGCTCCACCTCTACCGACAGCCCGGTATATAGCTCTGTAAACTGCAGCAGGTGCTGCCGCTCGTCCGCCAGCATGCTGGACAGCTGCGCGCGCAAAGGTTCCTTCTCGCGACCCAAGTTGCTCAGGAGCTTGAGCGCGCGCTCATACAGCTGCACAGCGCCCCGTTCCATCTCAATGGCGATGTAGAGTGCTTCCTGCGTTGATTTGACTTGCATGTGCGTTCCTTTCCACACGTTTCCCATGTGTTATCCACACCCTTGCGGCGCCATATGTGGATACCCTTGAAAACGTTGTTCCGTAAAGGGTTTGCAACTACCTTGGCCTGGATTTTCAGGCCTTGGCTTCCACATGGGCGTTCAGTTTTTCCACAAGCGCATCCACATCCGCGCCGTGCACTGCGCACGCATCCTGAAGGGACTCGGCAGTAGCGTGGGGGCAGCCCAGGCAGTGCATGCCATGGCTGATAAAAATGCTTGCGGTGCTGCGGTCCAGGTTCAGCACCTGACCGATAGACATATCCTTATTGATCGTGGCCATCAAGGTTTCCTCGCTTTCATCTGTGGCGGAGCATCTCTCCGTGGTGCTATCTTACCATCCGGCGCATGGGTTGTCAACGGCGCGCGCGGAGTGTTTCGCGCATGCCAGCAGCACGTTTGTAACAGGTTTTACGCGCGTTTCCCCTATGTGCCCTGCTTGCCCTGAAGGCGCTGTGCATGTATAATGAATCATCCGATTTACATCGTTCAAGGAGGCGCTTGCATGGCGCATACGAAGCGCGAGGCGGTATCCGGCACGCTGGTAAACCTATCCATGCTGCTGTACATGACTTGGCTGCTGCTGCCGGCGGTGCAGACCACGCTGCGCGCCGTGACCGGCGTGTTGGCAGTGGGGCTGTTTGGCGTGGGCGCAATGCTGGCCGGTGGCACGCTGGGTGGGCGCATCCGTTGGCTTGCGCCGCGTGCGCTGCTGTGCGTGCTGCTGCCAGTTGCCCTGTTTTTCCTGCTGGAGCGGGGGGGCGGCAACCTGCCGGCCTATCTGGTGCAGCAGGGCATGTTTTGGTTTCCGCTGCTGTGGTGCGCCTTCGCCCGCAAGGCTGGCGATGCACGCCACTATCGGCTGGTATTGCCGCTTCTGCTCGCGTTGGTGGTTATCACTACCCTAACCACCACGGGATGGTTGGTGCAGGGTTTGCTGCGCGGCGATAAGGTCTATGCCTATGCGCGATCCCTGGGCTCCGGCGCCGCGGGCAACGAGGCATACCTGAAGGAGCTGATGGGGCGCAACATCGGCGGGTATGATTTTGTATATATGACGGTGCTGGCATTGCCTGTCACCTTTTACCTGGCCGGGCAGGCCCGGGGGTGGAAACGCTTTGCGTTTGTGGCGCTGTACTCGCTCCAGCTGGGCATGATCGCACTGTCCCAATACACCTACGCCATTATATTTGCCCTTGGCGTCACGGCTGTGGAGCTGTTTGCCGCGCTGCTGCGCAGGGTGTTTCGGAGAGTATCGGTCCAAGCTTCGCTTCTATGGTCCTTGCCTGTGGTGGCGGTGGTGTGGCTTTTGCGCCTGCCGCTCATCCGTTGGGCGGGCGGGCTGATGGCCGGCATCGGCTTTCAGAATGCCCAGTACAGCCTGGCACAGCTGCTCAACCTGCTCACCGGCACCGTGGTGGATGCGGGCAGCCGCCTGGCCACCTATACCCTCCCGCTCCAAGGCATCGCTGCATCCCCTGTAATCGGCTCCCTGGCCGGGGGGCAACGCTACCTGGGTATGCACAGCGATCTGCTGGATTTGCTCAGCGGGCTGGGTATTTTGGGCACGCTGATCTTTGCGCTGTGCGCCTATGGCATCGGCCGGGGCAGCGCACTGGGCGCACGAAGGCTGCCCGCCGCGCCACATCTGGTATTGCAGGCACTGCTCCTGCTGGCCTGCCTGGCACTGGGCACGGTGTTTTATTCCCGGGAGATCCCCTTGCTGGTGTGCCTGACCTATGCCCTGCTGCTGCGCGAGCCGCAGGCCGCGCAGGCTTGATGCGCTCACATTGCCATTGACGATCGGTTGGATTATAATGGTAGCGATGCGACCCTTGTTCAGAAAGGCGGCCAAGCCATGAGATGCCAATATTGTGGTTACCTGGAATCCCGCGTGATCGATAGCAGACCCACGGAGGAAGCCACCAGCATCCGCAGGCGGCGCGAGTGCATGCGCTGTGGCCGCCGCTTTACCACATACGAAAAAATCGAGACCGCCCCCGTCATGGTGGTCAAAAAGGACTTGCGCAGGGAAGTCTTTGCGCCCGAAAAAATCAAGATCGGCCTGCTGCATGCCTGCCAAAAGCGCCCCGTGAGCGTCAAGGATATTGACGCCATCGTCGAAAAGGTGGAAAAAGCGGTTTACAGCAGCGGCGAGGACGAGATCAGCAGCCGCCGCATCGGCGAGCTGGTCATGGAGGAGCTCAAAAAGCAGGACGAAGTCGCCTATGTGCGCTTTGCCAGCGTGTACCGCCAATTTACCGATGTGGGCAGCTTCATGGAGGAGCTGAACAAACTGGTCACCGAGAACAAGCTCCGCACTTTGCCCACGGAGGATGCGCAGTAGCCATCCCCCGTGCGCGGCGGCGCAAGCATAGCCAAGCGGCTCCGCAGAGGGTTCACCCCCGGTCAGGCGGAGCCGCGCTGCATTGCGGCGCTTTGTTTTCGTTTCCCGTTTATGGTATACTGCCATCAGGCCGACCCTATTCCAGCCAACCCTTCCGCGCAGCAGCGCGTTCGCTTTTCATAAGGAGGTAGCGCCTATGCAACAGCCGCCCGCAACCGTACTTTTGGTGGATGGGCACAGTTTGATCCACCGTGCGTTTCACGCGCTGCCGCCGCTTTCGGTCGGCGGCGTCTATACCAACGCCGTGCAGGGGTTTTTTGCCATGCTGTTCAAAGCCATGGCGGAGTACCGGCCGGATGCCCTGTGTGTGATGTTTGACCTGCACGCGCCCACCTTTCGCCACACCATGTATGATGATTATAAAGCCGGCCGCAAGCCGACCCCGGAAGAGCTGCGCCCGCAGTTCCCCATCATCCGTGAGCTGCTCACGGCCATGGGAGTCAAGATTTGTGAGCTGGAGGGCTACGAGGCGGACGATCTGCTCGGCACCGCCGCCCGCTTGGCCAATGCAGAGGGAATCCATGCCTACATCCTGACCGGCGATCGGGACAGCCTGCAGCTGGTGAGCCGCCACACTCAGGTGATCCTGACCAAGACGGGCATCAGCGAAAGCTTGCTGCTCACGCCTGAAAGTGTGCGGGAGATTTATGGCTACGGCCCCGATCAAGTCACGGACATGAAGGGGCTGATGGGTGACAGCAG
>LVAR01000046.1 GCA_001604115.1 Clostridiales bacterium Firm_12
CGGTGCCGTTTGCGCCGGGCGTGCCGTTGCGGCGGTTGGCGGCGGCGTTGCGCGCGGCCAGGCGGCGTTTCTTGTTTTGGTTGAGCGCATAGGCGTACACGCCGCCCGCGCCGCCCAGCAGCACCACGCCGCCGACCAGCAGGCCGACCCAGCCGTTATCGCTCTGGGTCTCGGTGGTCTCGTCCGGGTACTCGATGGGGATCATGGTGCCCACCACAAAGGTGGAGGTTGCCGTAGGCGTGGGCGATACCGACACCAGCGGCGCGGTGGGGGTGGCGTAGGGGTTGAAGGGTGCGTAGGAGGCGTTGACCCCCGCGTTGGGGTTCTGCCATACACCCAGGTTCCAATCCTCCACGGAGGAAACCTGCCCCTGGGAGGAGCTGCCCGTGCTGCCGGTGTTGCCGGAACTGCCGGTGTTGCCGGAGCTTGTGCCGCTTGTGGATGCGTTGTTGTTGGTGATGCCCTGCAGATAGTTGCTGCTGTTGAGGAAGGTAGGCAGCTCCGCCAGGCTGAGCACCTTGAAATAGCGCCCGTCCACCCAGCCGATGGTACCGTTCTGGTTGATGTTGTACCACACCTGCCCATCCACATTGCGGGAGCCCAGCACCAGCGCAAAGCCGTATTGCCGCAGCGTTTTCAGGCGCGTGCCGGAGGCCGAGGGCGTGGCGCGGAAGTTGACCGAGCTGGCGGATACGTAGCCGTAGCTGGAGGCCGCGTTGGGGTCATAGGGGTTGGCGGTGGCCGCGGGGGTGGGCGTGGGGGTGTTCAGGCTGCTAAGGTAGGCCTGTACTTCGGCGTTGCTCAGCTTGCGCAGCTGGTCGGCACGCACGTAGCCGGTCTTGTCCGCATAGTTGGTGATGTGCCAGGCATAGCTTTCGTTGTACAGCTGCCCGGTAACATACACCACGGTGTCAGTGCCCAGCCAAACGCCAATGTTGCCGTAATTGCTGTTCACGGTGCGCAAGGGCACGTTGCCCAGCGTGATATAGTAGCCCGTTACCTGCTGGGGCGCAGGGGAGGGGGTGGGTGTGCGGGTGGGCGTGGCCGTTGCGTGCGCGGCGTTGTACTGCGCGATCAGCACATCGGCCTCGGCTTGGGAAATGTGTTTCAGGTTACCGTCCTGCACGATGCCGCTGGCGGTGGAGCCCAGCCGCACCTGTGCGCTGGACCAGAGCACGCTGTTCACGCTGGCCTGTCCGTTCACATACAGCAGGGTGCCGGCGTCCAGCATCATGAGCACGGAGGCATCCGTCATGGTGGCGTTGGTGCGCAGCGCGGTGCGCACGGTGGTCACTGCATAGCCCATGTACATGTTGGGATCCTGCGTGGGGGTGGGCGCGCCGGTGGCGGTGGCCGTCGCGGTTGCGGTAGGCGCTGCCGTGGCCGTGGCCGTGGCGGTAGCCGTAGCCGTGGCGGTAGCGGTAGCCGTCTGGGTAGGCGCGTCAGTGGGTGTCGCGGTGGCGGTGGGGGCAGGGCTGGGGGCTTCCTTGGCCAGATACACCCTGCCCAGCACACCCATTGCATACCA
>LVAR01000047.1 GCA_001604115.1 Clostridiales bacterium Firm_12
GATCGTGCTGGCGCTGGAACGCGCCCGGCTGATCCCTCTGCCCAAGCAGGCCGGCCGTTGACGGCTGCCGCTCCACCGCCGCGCGGCCGGGGCACGCGCGGCGGCCGCGTTTCGCCGCAACGCACCGCACACAAGGAGATGCACCATGCACGCTGATTTCCTGCTGCAATGCCTGGCCGAAACCCCGCATCTGCAACCGCAAGATGCGCTCAAGTGGCTGTACCAGAGCGCCTTTGGCTGCGGGCACCTGTTGGCGGAGCCGGATGCCTGCGCCGCGTCGATCCACACGGAGCGCTCCGCCATCGCCGCAGATGCCGGGCAGCCACCCTTTACCCTGCTGGCAGGCGGGCTTTGCCGCTTGCACCTTGCCAGCCCGGCCGTGCGCGCGCTGCCGGCGCCTACCGTGGCCCGTATGATGGCCGAAACCCAGCGGGGCATAGACCTCAGCGCCGCGCGTGAAGCCTATGCCCGCAGCACTGCTTTGCTGCGCCATTGCCTGACGGCCCCCGGGGATGCGCCCGCCCTGCCCTTCTCGACTGCGCAGTGGGATGCCTGTATGGCAGCGCGCTCAGCCGATCCCTATGCCCCCCCGCGCCACAGCGAAGTATACCGCCAGGCCTATCGGCCTGCCTACCGTGTGGTGCGCAGACACTACGGCGAAACGCTGCCGCTGCTGGCTGCTCTGGAGACTAGCCTTGCAGCCACCGGCCGCGCCACCCTGGTGCTGGACGGGGATTGCGCTGCCGGCAAAACTACGCTTGCGGCGCGCATTGCTGGGCTATACCCCAGCACAGTGATCCACCTGGATGATTTTTTTCTGCCCTTCTCCATGCGCACACCAGAGCGTATGGCGGAGCCGGGCGGCAATGTGCACCGGGAGCGCTTTGCGCAGGAGGTGCTGGACGGGTTGCTGCGCGGCGGAGCCTTTTCCTACGGCGTTTTTGACTGCCACACGGGCAGCACCGTGCCGACCGCTGTGCAACCCCGACCCGTGACCATTTTGGAGGGCAGTTATGCGCTGCACCCGGCCTTTGCCCCGCAGCTGGACCGTTTGGGCGCGGTACGGGCTTTTTTGCGCATCCAGCCGCAAGCCCAGGCGGCGCGCATCCTCGCGCGCAACGGCGCGGCCATGCTGGCACGTTTCCAAAACGAGTGGATCCCCCTTGAAAAACGCTACCATCAGGCGTATCATAAAACCTGGTCGGGCGCGCTGCCGCTGGCAGGCGACCCGCACATCGCAGATGAACCCTAGGAGGTGGGCGGCATGAAAGTGCTGGTGATCGACGGGCAAGGCGGCGGCGTCGGCAAGGCGCTGGTCACGGCGCTCAAGGCTATGTACCCTGCGCTTTGCGTTACCGCGCTTGGCACCAACGCCACCGCGACCGCCGCGATGCTACGCGCCGGAGCGGATCAGGGGGCGACGGGCGAGAGCGCCATCCGCTACCAGTGCAAAACGGCGGATGTGATCATCGGTGTGGCAGGCATCCTCCACGCCAATGCGCTTTTAGGGGAGATTTCCCCCGCAATCGCAGCTGCCGTGAGCCTGAGCGAGGCGCAGAAACTGCTCATCCCCCTGGAGCGCTGCGGTCTGCTCATCGCCGGCGTGCAACGGCAGCCGCTGGATGCACTCATTGCCGATGCGATGGCCAAACTGGCCGCGCTGCTGCCCACCGCACCGCAAGCATAACCCCAGAAAGGACTTGAATCCATGAACGAATGTACCCATGACTGCAACACCTGCGGCGAAAGCTGCACCTCCCGCACCCAACCCCAGAGCCTGCTGGAACAACCCCATGCCATGAGCCATGTTAAAAAGGTCGTCGCTGTGTGCAGCGGCAAAGGCGGCGTGGGCAAAAGCATCGTGACCGCGCTGCTGGCTGTGCTGGCACAGCGTCAGGGGCTCAAGGTGGGCATTTTGGACGCGGACATCACCGGTCCCTCCATCCCCCGCGCCTTTGGCCTCACGGACAAAGCCATGGGTACGGATGACGGGATTTTGCCCGTGCGCACCAAGACTGGCATTGATGTGATGAGCCTGAACCTGCTCCTGGAAAACACCACTGACCCCGTCGTATGGCGCGGCCCGGTGATCGCCGGGGCTGTGAAGCAGTTCTGGACCGATGTGATCTGGGGCGAAAAAGATATTCTTTTTATCGACATGCCGCCGGGCACCGGCGATGTGGTGCTGACGGTATTTCAAAGCCTGCCTGTGGACGCCGCTGTTTTGGTGACCACCCCGCAGGAACTGGTCGGCATGATTGTGGAAAAAGCGCTCAAGATGGCCGGCATGATGAACATCCCCACCATCGGTCTGGTGGAAAATATGAGTTATGTGCTCTGCCCTGATTGCAAAACCAAGGTGGAAGTGTTCGGCCAAAGCAACGTGGACGCATTGGCGCAAACCTACACCATCCCGCACGCGGCTCGCCTGCCCATCGACCCCAAACTTTCTTCGGGCGTGGACAAGGGAATGATCGAGCTGTTCACCGGGGATTGGCTGGATGGGCTCATTGACGCGATCGTAGACCTGCCCGCCAAGGAGATCGAAGCATGACCCCCGACCAACGCGCACAAAAGGCGCTGGACTATTTTATGCAAGGGTACAACTGCGCGCAAGCCGTGTTTGCTGCATTTCACGAAGACATGGGCATACCCGAATCCCTGGCGCTCAAAATCGCCAGCTCTCTTGGCGGCGGTGTGGGCGGCCTGCGCGAAGTGTGCGGCGCATTCCTGGGCATGAGCATGGCCCTGGGTGCTCTGCGCGGCTACGATTCCCCTACCGATGCCCAGCGCAAGCAGGCTCACTACGCCCTGATTCAGGAAATGGCCGCGCGCTTTACCTTGGATCACGACACCCTGATCTGCCGCGATCTGCTGGCCAGCCACGGCGTTACCCCCACGCACATCCCTGCCGAGCGCAATGCCGAGTACTACAAAGCACGTCCCTGTGCCCGCTACGTGGAAGCCTGCGCCCGCTACGCCCAGGAGGCGCTGGCGCAGTAACCGTACAGCCCGCGGGAGGTGGATACGGTGGGGCGTTGCCCCGCGCCCGCCCAAGGGGCTTGTCCCTTGACAAGCCCGCTATGGGAAGCAAAGTGCCCTTGCCGTATGGCAGGGGCACTTTGCATTGCACAAACGATTCAATTTACTCCATTTCGAGTTTGCGGTGCGCGCCATCGCCCAGGTTGCCCTCCTGCCAGTGCCTGCGGCACAGGCTGGTGTAGCTCTCACTGCCGCCCAGCACGATCTGTTCGCCGGTCTTGGCCACCTTACCATCCACCACGCGCGCATTGAAGGTGGCCTTCTTGCCGCACCAGCAGATGGTCTTGATTTCCTCGATCGTATCCGCCCAAGCCATGAGCCATTTGCTGCCCTCGAAAAACTCACCGCGAAAATCCGCGCGCAGCCCATAGGCGATCACCGGCACATTGAGCTCATCCACCACATGCACCAGGTATTCCACCTGCGCTTTGGTCATGAACTGTGCCTCATCTACAATCACGCAATCATAGTCGCGCACGTTCAGGTGCGCAAGCTCCTCCACGAAATTGCACTCGCAGGTGAGTCCGCTGCGGCTGGCCACCAGATTCGCGCCATCCCGGCGATCCAGCCGCGGTTTGACCATCAGCACCCGCTGGTTGCGCTCCAGGTAATTATGCCGCACCATGATCGCGTTGGCCGTCTTGCTGGAACCCATCGCGCCATAGCGGTAATAGAGTTTTGCCATACTTCGACCCCCGATGGTTTTGTTGGGCATAGCACACGCCCATGGGAAAGGAAAGCCGGCTGCGGCATCCCTGCCGCCCCCGTTGCTCCGTGTTAACGCTCCGTTGGTTTGCCTGCCTTGCGCACGCTGGCGGTGATGATGGCCGTGAGGCGCTGCGCCGTTTGCCGCGCACCGTCCGGCCTTTGCAGCGCCTGGATGAACCCCTCCGCCGCGCGGCGGTTGGGCAGCAGCAGGCACACATCAAAGCTGGCTTTGTCCCCGGTGAGCCGCACGCAAGCGGTAAACTCCCCGGCGCTATGCTCCGTGACGCCCTCCGGCGGTTGCGCCTGCCCTGCCTCCGGTTGGGCAAAAGCCTGTTCCGCCAGACCGTACAGGTAGGTGGTGACCTCCGCCGCGTGATGGGGAAACCGGTGTATCGCTTTGCTGGCCAGCGTGCGGTTGCCAGTTTCCATCTTCAGACGGATGGTTGGCAGATCGCCCTCCTGCACCGAAAGGTTCAGGCGGTATTCCCCCGGCCTGGCAATCTCATAGGCGGCATGCACCTGGCGCTCCCGTTCCAACCGCTGGCGAAACGCGGGCGCGGCGGCGCTCACCTGCTCCTTCACATGCCCCGGCACACGCTCCCCAAATAGGGTCAGGGCTTCGCGGCCACGGTCTGTCAGGTACAGCTGCTCGGCCAGCGCGCCTTCCCCGGCATCCAGCTCCCCCGCTGTCAGCAGCTTGTGCAGGCACAGGCGCATGGTCACGTAGTCCATCATGTCCAGCTCTGCAGCAAAAGACCACAGCTGCGCGGCGGTCACGCTCTCCAGCGCATCCACGCTCAGCAGCAACCGCAGCATATTTTCCGTTTCAGTCACTTTTCTTGGCGGCGGTGTGATTGGCATAACGCCTCCCAATGCGCAAACGGGGCAAAGCGACGCTTTGCCCCGAACATGACCCGCTAAGGCCAAAGTTGTCGGTACGGTGGTGACCCGCACAGGCGGGCAGGTGCATCACGCCATGAAGGGCTTGATGTCGGCCAGAAGATCATCGCACGCATCGGTGTAGATCTCCATGGTGATCGGCTTGCTCAGATCCAGGCTGAAGATGCCCAGAATGGATTTGGCATCCACCACATGGCGGCCAGCGCGCAGATCCACATCGTAGGGATAGCGGTTGACGATATTGACGAAAGACTTGACGTTCTCGGCCAAACTAAGTTTGATGTTCACGGACTTCATAATTGAAAGGCCTCCTTTCCATGTTACAGCCACATTATACATGAGCTCACGCCGAAATGCAACGGCGCAGCGGGGAAAAGTCGTTGTTATTTCTTGTATGGCAAGCGATATCCGGTCATATCCTCTGTGCAAAGCGCCGAAATTCAAACGTTTGCACACCTCAAGAAAGTTCATGCTCTGTACAATTTGCATAGATTATGTGGTTGGATTTTCGTCATATCCTACTTTGAATACGGCGCAGGGCAGCGAGCCTGGCACAGGTGTAACCCGCGGCTGCCGCGCGCCGGGCAGGGTGGGTGATGGCATGCCCGTGCCTGCCCGGCGTAGAGCATGCAGCTCTGAGCCAGTATCCATCGGCCGGCGTATGGACGCCTGCAGCTGCTGCGCATGGCTGACTCACACGGGGCATGGCGCAGCGCCTAGCGGTGCCGGATGGTTTGGGTGGCATCTACACGGCAGGCTGTGAGCAACATGACCTGCTGTGCCCCCGCCATGAGAAGCGCCTCGGCGCAAGCTTCCGCGGTGGAGCCTGTGGTGAGCACATCGTCAATCAGGAGGATGGCGCGCCCGCGCACCAGCCGCAGGCAATCGCTGCGCACTGCAAATGCGCCTGCGGTGTTGCGCCGCCTGGCCTCCCTGCCTTGGCCAATCTGGGAATGCTTGTGATGCAGGCGCACCATGGCATCCACCGGCGAGGGTTGCGCTGTGAGCGCACAAAAGGCACGCGCCAGCACCAAAGCCTGGTTATAGCCGCGTTGGCGCTCCCGCCGGTAATGCACCGGCACTGCAACGCACAGCTCGGCCTGCCGCAGCGGAGCAAACGCCGCATACGCCGCGCCCATGCCCTCCGCCAGCACCAACGCCGCCGTGTGATCCGCGCCAAACTTGAGTGCCTTGACCAAGGCCGCGGGTGCGCCGTCATAGCGGTATGGCGCGGCGGCAAAGGTAAAATCCGCATCCACAACGGTTTCCACTTGATACGGCGGGTAGGTGTGCCCGGCCAGCGATACGGAGCATGCCGCGCACAGCAGCGGCTCACTGCCCATCAACGGCGCGCCGCAGGCATGGCACACCCTGCCCTGCGGAAAGAACAAACTACCCAGCCACTGCATTGCGCCCATCATGGCACCGTCGCCTCCAGCCGGGCGCGCAGCGTGGTATAGCGCTTGACCACATGGTTGTTTTGCACCATCTGGGCTATGGCATCTTCACGGCCCACCAGCACCACCAGCTGGCGCGCGCGGGTGAGCGCGGTGTAGAGCAGGTTGCGCGCCATGAGCATCGGCGGGCCGCCAACCACGGGCATCACCACCACGGGAAACTCGCAGCCCTGGCTTTTGTGCACCGTGAGGCAGTAGGCCAGCTCCAAAGCATCCAACTGCTGTTTTTGGTAGGTGACCAGGCGTTCCTCATCAAAGCAAACCGTCATCAGATGTTCGGCCGGGTCAATGTGCTCTACATAGCCCACATCCCCGTTAAAGACGCCTGCGCCTTCCTCCGTGCCAAAGGCCGCCTTGCGGGTGAAGGTGATCTGATAATCATTTTTCGTTTGGATGACCTTATCCCCCACACGGAACTCGATCTCCCCGTGCAAGATGCTATCCACGCCCGGGCGCTCGGGGTTCAGGGCGTTTTGGAGCAGTTTATTGAGCGCGATGCTACCGCAATCGCCCTTTTTGGTCGGGCTGAGCACCTGAATGGCGCGCACGGCTTCACGCTGCCAAGTCCCCTTGGGAAACCCCAGATAGCCCGGCAAGCGTTTTTCCAGCAGCTCCCCAATGGTCTGGGCTGCCTCGCCCTGCGTGAGCCTGCGCTCAAAAAAGAAGTCCGCCCCCTTCACGTTCAGGGTGGGCATTTCCCCTTCGTTGATGCGGTGGGCGTTGAGCACGATCATGCTGCTTTCATCCTGACGGAAGATGTCCGTCAGGCGCACGCTGGGCACCACGCCGCTCTCCAACAGATCGCGCAGCACATTGCCCGCGCCCACGCTGGGCAGCTGATCCGCATCCCCCACGAGGATGAGCCGCGTGCCCGGCAGCACCGCGCGCAAAAGCCCGCGCATCAGCGCCACATCCACCATGCTCATTTCATCCACGATCAGGCAATCGGTCTCCAATGGATAGTTCTCATCGCGCACAAAGACGTTTTCATCCCCGCCATATTCCAGCATCCGGTGGATGGTCTTGGCTTCCTCGCCGGTGGCCTCGCTCATACGTTTGGCAGCGCGGCCGGTCGGGGCGCACAGCAGGATATCGCTATCCTCCTTGAGCAGGCGGATGATGCAGCGGATGATGGTCGTCTTGCCCGTGCCCGGCCCGCCTGTGATGATGAGCACCCCTTCCTCCACGGCGCTCTTGACCGCCTGCCGCTGCATGGGGCTCAGGTCGATGGCCAGCTCCTGCTCCAGCGCGGCAATGCGGTTTTCAAACCCCGATACTTTTTTGTAGGGGCGGGATTCCATCAGGTAGTGCAGGCGTGTGGCAATCTCGCTTTCGGCATGGAAAAAGAAAGGCAGGCAAAGGCAATCCTCCTCCTGATCGGGGATGGAAAAGCGCACAAGCATCTTGGTGAGCACCGCCTGCGTGATCTGGTTTTGCAAAAGCTCCTCCTCCACGCGCAGGAGCTGGCGCGCGCGCTCACACAGGGCGGTTTCCGGCAAAAAGGTGTGCCCACCGCTGCCCGCCGCCTCGTTAAGCAGGTAAAACAGCGCCGCGCGCACGCGAAACTCACTCTGGGGATCAATCCCCATGGACAGCGCAATGCGGTCCGCAGTTAAAAACCCCACGCCCTCAATGTCCATGACCATGCGGTAGGGGTTCTGGCGGATCAGGTCGATGGTGTTCTCGCCGTAATATTTGGCGATTTTAGTCGCCAGATTGGGGCTGAGCCCATAGTTTTGTAAAAAGAGCATCACACGGCGCATGCTCATCTGCTCGGTAAAGCTTTCGATGATCATGGCGGCTTTTTTGGGGCCGATACCGCTCACTTCTGTGAGGCGCTCCGGGTGCTCGTCCAGGATCTGCATCGCATCCATGCCAAAATGCTTGACGATCAGCTTGGCAGTCGCAGGGCCGATGCCGCGGATGAGCCCGGAACCCAGATATTTTTCCACTGCGGACAGGGTATCCGGCGGGGCGATGGTGCAGGTTTTGGCGCTGAACTGCTTGCCGTACATAGGGTGCTCCGTCCAATCGCCTTCAAACACCACGTTTTCCCCGGAGGAAAGCTGGGGCATGGCGCCCACCACCGTATGCTGGCTGCGCCCCGCGACCACGCGGAGCACCGTATAGCCGTTATCATCATTGCGGAAGGTGGTATCCAGGACGGTCGCCGTTAGCTGTTCCATCACGCTCTCCCCCGTTCTGAACGGATTATACCATACCTGCCGCCAGCCCGTACAGCACCCGGCGCGCAAGCGCGCGGCAGTCACAATCCTGCGGCAGTGTGCGGCGCCATGCAAAGGGATGCATACGCCCTTTGCATGCTGCCCGTTTGCAGGAGATTGTGGCTCGGCAATGGTTTCTCCTCTGCTGCAAGCATATGGCTACGTGCCCGCGCAGGGCCCCGGCCGCCTTGCCGCGGCAATTTTCGCGTATATGTTACGAAGCTGCGGTACTCCACTGCACAAATATGACCTTTTTGCGTTGAATTACAACATTTTCCTTACACGGTGCCAATCCCCTTGCGCAAGACGGCGGAAAACGATATGATTTTATGTGCCGTCCCCTGTGAGCGGAGGATTTTCCCTGTTTTGCAGCGGATGTGCTGCATGAAAAACAGCAGGACATACGTTAGGTTAAGTAGCACCCTCGCGCGGCGCGCGTTCACGGTACCGTGGCGCGGCTTTGCGCTCCATACATTCCTTGCCCGCGATGCGGGCACACCACAAAGGAGGTACCCGCATGACAACCAGATGGCAGCGCCTGGCCAGCGCGATCCTTGCAGCAATCATGATCCTGAGCATTGCCGCCAGCGCCTTGGCCTACACCACCATTGCCTTTGGCGCCAAGGGGGATGATGTGCGCAAACTGCAGCGCGCGCTCAAATCCAAGGGATATTATTCCGGTACGGTGGATGGCACCTTTGGCCAAAAAACGCGCTCGGCAGTGTACCGCTACCAGAAAGCCATCGGCATCGAGCCGGACGGCAAGCCGGGTAATACAACGCTCACCGCGCTGTATGAAGGCACTTCGGCCGCCAACGTGACCAATGATAAAAAGAACAAGGTTTCCGTCAAAAACAAAGACTCCCTGGCCTATGGCATGACGGGCGATAAGGTGAAAAGCCTGCAAAGGCTGCTCAAGGAAGCCGGCTATTTTAAGGGCAGCGTGGATGGCAAATACGGCAACCTTACTCTGCGCGCGGTCAAACGCTTCCAGTGGGCCAAGGGGCTCCGCGGCGATGGCATTGCGGGCGAGAAAACAATGAAAGCGCTGAAGGGCGAGTGACCCCGAAAACTGCGCAAAGAGCGGCGGTATTAACCGCCGCTCTTTTGATATTGCGCAGACCCATCCCCAGTCAGTTTTTCAGCCATGCCATGTAACGTTCGGGCGGATAGATGGAGCGAATCATCTTGATCAGAAAATCAAACTGGTCATCTGAGAAAAAGCTGCGGTATTTCTGGTAGAGCACGCGCAGGGCGGCCAGGCTTTCCTCATGCAGGGCATAGTCGTTCAGTTTGGTAAAGTTAGCGGAAAAAGGGGTCAGGCTGTCAAACACCAGCCCCATCACATCATCCGTCATCCACTGCATATCCCGCAGGGTGAGCCGCTTGGTGCGGTAATTATCCTGCACAATGCACATGCTGCCGCCCGTGACGCGGTTCACGCCTGTAAGCAGCTCATGGGCGATGATGTCACGCAACTGCTGCAGCGTGTGGCGGTAGGGCGCATACTCCATCACCACACAACCCACATCCGCCACCAAGGTGCTGCTGGACAGCAGCAGCGATCCAAGCCAGGGGCGCAGCACGCGTTCCACATCCTTTACATCCACCGGAATGGCCACGGCTTGCCCCCCTCTCCTTGCAGCGGGCAGGAATGCCCTTTTTTGTTTCATTCTACATGCAGCCGCGGTTTCCCTTGTGTGCCAAGGCATTTTCTGGTCACACACGACACTGCTTCACAGAAAAGTAATGGATGAATAATGTGCATAATTATGCGTTACAATGCTACGTTTTCTATTCCATTCCGTGACGTTTTTATGAACGGAACGATGACTAGCGTAGCTTGGTTTTCCACACCACAATCCCTTGTAGGCAGAGTTTTCAACATACGTTTTCCTATACAATCTTGCCGTACTTCCGGTTGCTTGTCAAACGGCCATGTTTCTGTTATGATGTAGTTCGGTTCGTGGATCGTCCAGCGTTTTGGCGACCGGTTTTCCACATTGAGAGCGCACAATTGAGCGCCTGCACGCCAACGGATGCTTCCTTTTTATTTGTATAATATTCACAGGATGGAAAGGTTGACGCACTTTGTTAAATGCGGAAGAAATTTGGAGCAACGCCTGCAAAATCCTCAAGGAGGAAATGAACAACGTTTCCTACGAAACGTGGATCAAATCTGCCTTGAAGCCGTATGCGGTGATTGACAACTGCTTCCTGTTGGAATGCGTCAACGCGCTTATGCGCGATTTTGGGGTGGACCGCTACCTGAACAAGATCCAGAACGCCGTGACCACCGCCGCCGGGCGGGCGCTTAGCGTTGAGATTTTGAACCACGACGAGCTTTTGTCCCGCAAAACCGAGCTGGAAGCCAAGCAGGCGGACGTGAATCCGCTGCTGCTCAACCCCAAATATACCTTTGACACGTTTGTGGTGGGCGCGGGCAACCGGTTTGCCCATGCTGTGTCCCTGGCGGTGGCCGAGGTGCCTGCCAAAGCCTACAATCCCCTGTTTATCTATGGCGGCGTGGGGCTGGGCAAAACGCACCTGATGCATGCCATCGGGCACTACGCCCATGAGCTGTACCCGGAGATGAAGATCCTCTACATCACCAGCGAGGATTTTACCAACCAGCTTATCATGGCGATGCAAAACAATACCAACCAGCAGTTTCGCGACCGTTTCCGCACGGTGGATCTGCTCATGGTGGACGATATTCAGTTCATCGCCGGCAAACACAGCACCGAGGAAGAGTTTTTCCACACCTTTAACCACCTGCGCGAAGCCGGCAAGCAGATCGTGATGACCAGCGACCGCCCGCCCAAGGAGATCAGCAAGCTGGAGGAACGGCTCTGCAGCCGCTTCGAGGGCGGTTTGCTGGCCGATATCCAGCGCCCCGATTTTGAAACGCGGCTGGCCATCCTGCGCAAAAAGTCCGAGTATGACCATCTGCTGATCGGCGATGACATCCTGTCCCTGATCGCCGAAAAGGTGGATACCAACGTGCGTGAGCTGGAAGGTTCGCTCACGCGGCTGACCGCCTACAGCAGCCTGACGCGCCGCGTGATCGACATGCAGCTGGCGCGTGAGGCATTGCGGGAGCTGTTTAACCACAGCGAAAGCCGCCGCGTGACGACCGACAGCATCCAGGATGCTGTGGCCACCTATTACGGCATCACCACAGACGATTTGAAGAGCCCGCGCCGCAACCATGAGGTGACCGTGCCCCGCCAGATCGCCATGTACCTGACCCGCGAAATGATGGGACTGAGCCTGACCAAAATCGGCGATGCCTTTGGCGGCCGCCACTACACCACCGTAATGAGCTCCATTGACAAGGTGGAGGAGTCCATCAAACAATCCCCAAGCCTGGCAAGCCTTCTGGACGATGTGCGCAGGCTCATCAAGGATGGAAAGTAAAGAAGCCTGTTTTTTGCACGCAGAGGAAGAGATTCTACCGTAAATCTTTGAGCCACCGCATGGTGGCTTTTTTTGCGGTTGCAACACACAGCTGCCGGGGTCTGGGGTTCCGCCTGCGTGACAGGCAAGGACTTTCCGCGCTCGGCAACCCTCAAAAACCCCTGTGGGCTTTAGCAGCTTCGTATTGCTGTTTGGCCGGGTTCCGCTCTCTTGTGCGGTTGCAGCACACGGCAGCCAGAGTCGGAAGTTCCGCCTGCGTGGCAGGCAAAGACTTTCCGCGCGTCCATTTTCCCCTCAAATATCCCTGCTTTTTTCTCTGGGCTTTGCGCTGCTGCTTGACTGCGTTCCGCCCTGCAGGCGGACAAAGCGGAACAGCGCCCACTTAGCGGCACTGTTTCGCCACAGCATCAAAAAACCGCCTTGCGGCGGCACCCCAGGCAACAGCGCAGGCAGGGCATCCCTGCCCTGCCTGCGCGCTTGTTTTATTCATCCAAGAGTGCCAAATCCGGATCCTCCTCCGCAATTTGACGATCCGCTTCGGCCAACTCTTCCTCCACGGTTTCGGAAGCAGGCGTTGCCTTGTGGCTGGCCATTTCCTTCATGGCCGCCTCACGGATGATCCGGTCGATCTTGGTGGCAATATCGGGATTGTCCTTGAGGAACTGGCGGGCATTTTCGCGACCCTGCCCAATGCGCTGATCCTCATAGCTGAACCATGCGCCGCTTTTGTGGATGATGTCGCGATCCACCGCCATATCCAGCAAAGTGCCATCCTTGCTGATGCCCTCGCCGTAAATGATATCAAACTCCGCCACACGGAAGGGCGGCGCAACCTTGTTTTTGACCACCTTCACCTTGGTGCGGTTGCCGATGACCTCCGTGCCGCTCTTGAGCTGCTCGCCGCGGCGCACATCCAGACGGATGCTGGCGTAAAACTTGAGCGCACGGCCGCCCGTGGTGGTTTCGGGGTTGCCGTACATCACGCCCACCTTTTCGCGCAGCTGGTTGATGAACACCGCGATCGCGTTGGTCTTGCTGATGACGCCTGTCAGCTTGCGCAGCGCCTGGCTCATCAGGCGTGCCTGCAAGCCCACAAAGCTGTCGCCCATCTCGCCTTCGATTTCCGCTTTGGGCACCAGGGCAGCCACAGAGTCTACCACGACGATATCCACCGCGCCACTGCGCACCAGCGCCTCGCAGATTTCCAGCGCCTGTTCGCCTGTGTCCGGTTGGCTGATGTACAGGTTGTCAATATCCACGCCCAGTTTCTTGGCGTACTGCGGATCCAACGCGTGCTCTGCATCGATAAATGCGGCAACGCCGCCGGCCTTTTGCGCCTCGGCCACACAATGCAATGCAACGGTGGTTTTACCGCTTGATTCAGGACCGTAGATCTCCACCACGCGGCCGCGCGGCAACCCGCCAACGCCCAGCGCCAGATCCAGTTGCAAGTTGCCGGTGGTAATCACTTGCAGGTTTTGGATGGCGGCCGCATCGCTGAACTTCATGACCGCGCCCTTGCCGTAGGTTTTGTTCAGGGCGTTGAGGGCGCTTTCCAGCGCCTTCATCTTTTCTTCCTTCAGCGCCGCATCATTGGGCCGATCCCCGGTTGTTACGCCGATCGTCTTTTTGGTCGTTTCCTTTTTGGGAGCCATGCTGTGCTACCACCTTTCGTATCAAGCCTGCAATACATTCAAAACCAGCGTGAGGGCGGCGCTGGCCGCCTGCTCGCGCACCGCCTGCCGGTCTCCAGTCCAGACATACTGTTGCACCTGTGTGCCCCCCGCGCTTGCACAGCCGATGAACACCGTGCCCACTGGGGTGTCGGTGCCATCGCCGTTTGGGCCTGCCAGGCCTGTTGCGCTCACGGCTATATCCACCGCCAGCGCCCTTCGCGCGCCTTCCGCCATCTGCCGTGCGCAGGGTTCACTCACGACCCCTTCGGTTTGGATCACACTTTGAGAAATGCCCAGCAGTGCCTGCTTCACGCGCGGGGCGTAGCTCACGATGCCGCCGACCAGTGTGTTGCTGGCGCCGGGCACCTCCGCCAAGGCAGATGCGATCATACCTGCAGTCAAGCTTTCCGCGGTGCCTAGTGTGACGCCCCGAGCCACGGCGGCGCGCACTACCTGCTCAGCCAACGCATACAGCGCGCTCACCGCGTTTTCCCTCCGCCGCTGAGCACCGCACCGTTGCGCACAAAGTAATCAATACCAGACCATAGGGTCATGGCCACCGCTGCATACATGAAGATTTCCGTGATGGGAAAACTGCCAAACATGCGGGTGTCCAGCAGTGCCAACGTCAGGGTGATCATTTGCAGCGTTGTTTTGATTTTGCCAAGTTTGCCGGCAGCAATCACACGCCCCTGCTCCACCGCCACCAGGCGCAACCCGTCCACGGCCAACTCCCGAAACAGCACCACCACGCACACCCAAGCCGGGAACCGCCCCAGCCCGCACAGCGCGATCATGGTAGAAAGCACCAGGAGCTTATCCGCCACCGGGTCCAGAAATTTACCGAAATTGGTCACGATTTGAAAACGGCGGGCAATATACCCATCCAACCAATCCGTGAGGGACGCGATCATGAAGGCGATCAGCGCAAGCCCCTGAAATATCGGTGCCTCAAATTGCAGCAGGATCACGATCAGCGGAATGAGCGCCACACGGGCAATGGTAATGCGGTTGGGCCAGTTCACAGAATCACCCCCGTCAGGTCATAGACATCCGCGCCGGTGATGCGCGCCGTCACAAATTCGCCGGGATGTTTGCCCTGGGCATTGCTCAGGTACAAAAGCCCATCGGAATCCGGCGCCTCCGCCTGGCTGCGCGCAATAGCCACCCCGTCGGCACGGACGCTTTCCACCAGCGCTTGCACTGTGGTGCCTACACGCTCCTGATTGCGCGCGAGCGATATGCTCTGCTGCGCGGTCATGAGCGCATCCAGACGCGCCCGTTTAACATCCTCGTCAATTTGATCCGCCATAACTGCGGCGGGGGTATCTTCCTCCGGGGAGTAGGTGAAAGCGCCCACGCGGTCAAAGCGGACGTCCTGCATCAGCGAGAGCAGGCGCGCAAACTGTTCCTCTGTTTCGCCCGGAAACCCGACGATGAACGTAGTGCGAAGCGTGAAGCCCATGGCCTTGGCCTTGTGGAGCAGCTCCTGCACCACGGTGATATCCCCGCGGCGGTTCATGCGTTTGAGCAGCAAGGGATCGGCGTGCTGCAGGGGAAGATCCAGGTATTTGCAGATGTTGTCGTGTGCGGCCATAACGTTGAGCAGCCGCTCGTCAATTTCATCCGGATAGCAATAGAGCACGCGCAGCCACGCCACGCCGGGGATGGCTGCCGCTTTTTCCAGCAAATCGGGCAGGAGCGAGCGCCCGTGGGTATCCACCCCAAAGCGGGAAGTATCCTGCGCTACCAGCACATGCTCCTTGACGCCCTGCTGCGCCAGGGTGGCGATCTCCGCCAGTACCTCTTCCATCGGCCGGGAACGGAAGCGCCCCCGGATCAGCGGGATGGCGCAATAGGTGCAGCGGTTGTCGCATCCATCCGCGATGCGGATGTAGGCCATGTGCGGCGCTGTGGTGAGCACGCGCTCCCCGGATAGGATGTGCAGATCATCTGCGGTGTAGGCGGCCCGTTTGCCGCCAAGCGCCTCGTTGATGGCCTCAGGAAGCTGCTCGTACTGGTTCACGCCCATCAGCAGATCCAGCTCGGGAATCTCTGCCATCAGATCACTTTCATAGCGCTGGGCAAGGCAGCCGGTCGCGACCAGCAGCTTCAGCCGCCCTGTTTTTTTGTATTCCGCGCAGGTGAGCAGCGCATCCACTGACTCCTCCTTGGCGGAATTGATAAAGCCGCACGTGTTCACAATGAGCACATCGGCTTGGGACTCGTCGGCGGTAATGGAAAAGCCGCCGCGAGACAGTATCCCCAGCATCATCTCGGTGTCGACGCGATTTTTCGCGCAGCCGAGTGACACAACTCCAACTCTGTACATGGATTGGCCCCTTTCAAAATGTTGCCTAACCTTGAGATTATAACATAGCGCGCGCACCGGATAAAGGGAAAATTCCATCTTGCCTCTTTGCGGGGCGCGGCGCGGGAAAACCACGGGGCTGTGTTGCGTGCAGCGGCAACGTGCTTGCACCTTGCTTTGCGCGGGCGGCATGGTTGCCTAGGACGGATGCCCGTTTCAGCCACGCAGTTTTTCGATGGCTTGCATAAATGCATCCGGCGCAGGCGCGGTCACGGTGATCCGCTCCCCGCTGCGGGGGTGGTCAAAGGCAAGGGTATGGGCGTGCAGCATGAGCCGCGGCACCGCCACGCCATGCTTGAGGCCATAGAGCGGATCGCCCGCCACGGGATGGCCGATGCTTTGCATGTGCACGCGGATCTGGTGCGTGCGCCCTGTGAGGATGCGCACATCCAGCAGTGATGCGCCCCGCAGGGTTTCCAGCAGCGTCCATTGCGTGATGGATGCCCTGCCGTCTGCGGCAACGGCCATTTTCTTGCGATCCTTCTCGCTGCGCGCCAGCGGCCTGTCGATGGTGCCGGTAGGCTCCCGCATGCGGCCTTCTACCACGGCGAGGTAGTGCTTTTCCATAGTACGTGCCTTGAGCTGGGCGCTCAACCCTACATGCGCCGCATCATTTTTGGCGATCAGGATCACGCCGCTGGTGTCCTTATCCAGCCGATGCACGATGCCGGGGCGCTTGACACCGCCCACGCCTGAAAGATCCGTCACATGGTACAAAAGGGCATTGACCAGCGTGCCATCCAGGTTGCCGGCAGCTGGGTGCACCACCATGCCGCAGGGCTTATCCACCACAGCGATATCCTGATCCTGATACAAAAACGTGATCGGGATCGCCTGTTTTTCGACTGCCAGGGCAACCGGAGCGGGTACATCCACCTGGATCGGCTCGCCCGCCTTGACGGCAGCGCCCGCCTTGGTAGCAGTAATGCCGCACACAGCACACAGCCCGGCATCGATCCACTTGGCGGCCTGCGAGCGGGTCACCGCGTGCAGCTCCGCCACCAATACATCCAGCCGGCCGTCACGCGGGGCGGTCTGTTCGGTGCGCGCCATGCGCATCCCCCTCCCCTTTCAGGTGCCAATCCTCCGGGCGGAAGATCAGGCTTGCGGCCAGCAGTGCCACACCGATGCAAATGGCGACATCCGCCAGGTTGCAGATGTACCAGGGCATCCACGGAAAATAGACCATATCCGGCACATAGCCGAGCACAACGCGGTCCATCATATTGCCTAAAAACCCGCCCACCACCAATGCCATGGCAAAGCGCGTGAAGCCCGTGGTGCGGTAATGGCGCAGCAGCAGCCAGCCGCCCAGGATCGCCAGCAGCGGCAACAGCAAATTGAGCACCGGCCTGCCGGAGAGAAACCCCAACGCCATGCCCTGATTGTGGCTGAGCCGCCATTCCAGCAGCCCCGGCAGCGCCACCAACCGCTCCCCCAGGGTGAGTTGTGCCAGCGCCACCGCCTTGCTGATGCGATCCAGCGCAAACGTCAATGTGACCGTGATCCAAAATGCGAGCATGCGAGCCTCCCAGCGTTGGTATACACACAAACAAGCGTATCATAACAGATTTACCGGGGTTTTGCAATCCAAAAACGAACAAGTGTTTCTATTGCGGGATGCAAACACCCCCCTGCCTTTCGGCAGGGGGGTGTTTGCAAGCAAAGGCGCTTAGAGGATCTCGATCAGGCACATCTCGGCTGCATCGCCGCGACGGGGCCCAAGCTTGTAAATGCGGGTGTAGCCACCGGCGCACTTTTTGTCCTCATTACGCTTTTTGAACTTGGGGCCGTACTCGCGCAGCAGCTTTTCCACCACAGGGTATTTGATGCCCTGGGTGCGCTCCTCGAAATCGGCCTTATCCTCGTCCTTCTTGCGCACATCCTTGAGCTCATACAGGTAGCTGAGCATCACGCGGCGCGCGGCCAGACGGGAAGGGGCATCGTTCACCACCGTGAGGGTGGTGAGCTGGCCCTTTTCGTTGTGGGTGGATTTGGTGGTTTCGACGGTGTGATCACACTCGTTCACCGCCAGGGTGATGAGCCGCTCGGCGGCGCGACGAACTTCCTTGGCCTTGGCCTCGGTCGTTTCAATGCGGCCGTACCAGATCAGGTTGGTCACCTGATTGCGGATCAGCGCTTTGCGCTCCTCCGCAGTGCGGCCCAATTTGCGTTGTGCCATTTCGGTTTCCTCCTAACGTCGGACTGCTCGCTTAGCTCCATGCACGGGAGCAAGCGTCAAAATTGTAGCTTACTCGTCGCTGGGCCGAAGCGACAGGTTGAGGGCTTCCAGCTTTTGCTCGACCTCTTCCAGGCTCTTGCGGCCGAGGTTGCGAACCTTCATCATATCCTCCTGATTGCGCTGCACCAACTCCGCAACGGTGTTGATGCCGGCACGCTTCAGGCAGTTGTAGGCACGCACGCTCAGGTCAAGCTCCTCGATGGTCATCTCGAGCACTTTTTCCTTTTTCTCGTCTTCCTGATCGGTGAAAGCGATGGGCATCACCTGGTCAGTCAGGCTCACAAAGAGGCTCAGGTGCTCGGTGAGGATCTTGGCGGCGGTGGAGATGGCCTCGTCCGGCATCACGGTGCCGTTGGTCCATACATCCAAAGTCAGTTTATCATAGTCGGTAATCTGACCCACGCGCGTATCTTCGATGGTGTAGTTCACCTTGCGGACGGGGGTGAAAATGGAATCAATCGGAATAACGCCGATGGGGGTGTTGGGCGTTTTATTCTTGTCTGCGCTCACATAGCCGCGACCCTTATCCGTGGTGAACGTCAGGCGCAGATGCGCATCGGCGTTCAGGGTGGCGATATGGAGTTCGGGATCAACCATTTCCATCTCATCGTCCAAGGGGATATCGCCGGCCTTCAGTTCACAGGGGCCTTTCACGTCCACAGAGACGCTCTTGGGCTGATCGGTGAACATCTTGAAGGAAAGCTGCTTGAGGTTCAGGATGAGCTCCGTCACATCCTCGACAACGCCGGGGACGGTGGTAAACTCATGCTGGATCCCTTCGATTTGAATGCTGGTGACAGCGGCGCCGGGAAGCGAGCTTAGCAGCACACGACGCAGCGCATTGCCAAGCGTGTTGCCGAAGCCGCGCTCAAGCGGCTCGACCACGAACTTGCCATACGTGTTGTCGGCGCTCATTTCCACGCATTCGATCCGCGCTTTTTCGATTTCGATCATTGGGTTTACCCTCCTGTTTCAAGCCAGTTGGTTGAGGGAGATGAGCCTCAAGCCTAACGAGAGTAGAACTCGACGATCATGTTCTCCTGCAGGGTCAGATCCACGTCATCACGCTGGGGCAGCGCGGTCACAGTGGTGGTGAGCTCCGCAGCGGTGGTGGTGAGCCACTTGGGCACCACACGGCTCACGCCCTCCTTGACGATCTTGAAATGCTCAATATCGCGGCGGGTGCTGCGCACGCTGATCACATCGCCAACTTTGGTGGTAAAGGAGGGGATATCCACCTTCTTACCGTTGACGGTGAACAGGCCATGCGCCACAAACTGACGGGCCTGGGCACGGCTGGAAGCCAGGCCACTGCGGTAGACCACGTTGTCCAGGCGGCGCTCCAGCAGAGACAGCAGGTTTTCGCCTGTGATGCCCTTCATGCCTTCGGCTTTGCCGAACGTGCGGCGGAACTGGCCTTCCATCAGGCCATAGGCGCGGCGCGCCTTTTGTTTTTCACGGAGCTGGATGCCATATTCGCTGGCCTTACGCGCGCGCGCCTGCCCATGCTGACCCGGAGGGGTCGGCCTGGTGGCCTGTGCGCACTTAGCGGAGAAGCACTTGTCACCCTTCAGGAAGAGCTTGGTGCCCTCGCGGCGGCACATACGGCATACGGAATCGGTATATCTTGCCATAACTCTGTACCTCCTCGATTACTTACACTCTTCTACGCTTGGGCGGACGGCAGCCGTTGTGCGGAATGGGTGTAACGTCTTTAATCATGTTCACTTCAAGCCCGGCTGCCTGCAGGCTGCGGATGGCGGCTTCACGCCCGGAACCCGGGCCCTTGACGTACACTTCCACAGTTTTCAGGCCAAACTCCATCGCGGCTTTGGCGGCAGTTTCTGCGGCCATCTGCGCGGCGAAGGGGGTGGACTTTTTGCTGCCACGGAAACCAAGGCCGCCGGCGCTGGCCCAGGACAGGGCATTGCCATTGGTATCAGTCAGGGTGACGATGGTGTTGTTAAACGAAGAACGGATATGCGCGGCGCCACGCTCGACGAGCTTTTTCTCACGGCGCTTGCGCGATACCTTCTTGAGCTTTTGTTTGGGTGCCATTCTGTTTATCCCTCCATGTTACATACGCATTCGTGCAGCCTTACTTGACGGCCTTCTTCTTGCCAGCAACGGTATGCTTGGGACCTTTGCGGGTGCGGGCATTGGTCTTGGTTTTTTGGCCGCGCACAGGCAGGCCACGGCGGTGGCGCACACCGCGGTAGCTGCCGATTTCCACCAGGCGCTTGATGTTCAGCGACACCTCACGGCGCAGATCGCCTTCCACCTTCACGTTGTGCTCGATGTAATCACGAAGTTTGCTGACTTCCGTCTCGGACAGGTCTTTTACGCGGGTATCGGGGCTGATCTCGGTTTCGGTCAAAATCTTCTGGGAAGTTTTCAGACCGATGCCGAAGATGTACGTGAGCCCGATTTCCACACGCTTTTCTCTGGGCAGGTCAACGCCCGCAATACGTGCCATGTGTGGTACACCTCCATTGAATGTAGGGGCCATGCCCTCTGGGGCTAAGGGTCTCTTGTTGTTGGCATGCGTCGCGTAGAGGTGCGAAGCGCTACCCAAGACCCCGCGCACAGTGGAACCGAAGTTCTTGCACGCTTTGTTGGTTTTGCCAGACCGTTGGCGCACCCATGGTCGCATGCGATTTGACGCATGCGCAGCCGCCCATGGCTTGTCACCTAGTCTAACTTCCGAATTATACCATACGATTTTCTTTTGGGCAATGCTTTTTTTCTGTTTCGATTTTGGTGGAATCAGAAAATTTACAAATTAGTGTGTTGGGTTACGGCTGTATACCATATTTTGTATGGAGGGTTGGCAGCACGTCGCCGCCGCATGCAAAAACCCCCTCCGGCCTCTGCTCCCAAGCGGGAGCGGAAGCCGGAGGGGGCGCAAGGGGGTTTTCACGCCCTTGCATGCTTAAGCGGCAAGCCGCTTACCTGGTTCCTTACTCCGCCAGTTTCTTGTAGGATGCATAGCGAACCTTGGCATCTTCCTCGCTCTTCTCAAACAAGCCCTGCGCGACATCCGGGAACTGCTTGGAGAGGGAAGCATAGCGGATCTCGCTCTTGAGGAAATCCTGATAGCTGCCCGTGGGCTCCTTGCTGTCCAGGGTGAAGGGATTCTTGCCCTCGGCGGCCAGGTCGGGGTTGTAGCGGTACAGTGCCCAGTAACCGCTGGCAACGGCGCGCTTGGTCTCCTCCTGGGAAAGGCCCATGTTGATGCCGTGGTTGATGCACGGCGAGTAGGCGATGATGATGGAGGGGCCCTTGTAGGCCTCGGCTTCATTCATGGCCTTGATGAGCTGCTGCGGGTTGGCGCTCATGGCCACGGAGGCCACATACACATAGCCGTAGCTCATGGCCATCATGCCCAGATCCTTTTTCTTGGTGCGCTTGCCGGCCGCCGCGAACTTCGCGATGGAGCCGGTGGGCGTGGATTTGGAGCTCTGGCCGCCGGTGTTGGAGTACAGCTCGGTATCCAGCACCAGAATGTTCACATCCTGGTTGGCTGCCAGCACGTGATCCAGTCCGCCGTACCCGATGTCATACGCCCAGCCGTCGCCGCCGATGATCCATACGGATTTCTTGGTCAGCAGATCTTCGCTTTCCACAACCTGCGCAGCCAGTTCGCCTTCCGCTTGCTTGGCAGCAGCCAGCAGGGCGGCGCCGGCGGTCTTGCTGGTCTTGGCATCGTCCATGCCTTCCAGCCAGGTCTTGCCGGCTTCCTTGAGCGCACCGCTTGCGCTGTCCAGCGCGATCAGCTTGCCAACGGTATCGGCCAGCTTGGCGCGGCGCTGGGTGTAGGCCAGGTTGATGCCAAAGCCGAACTCGGCGTTGTCCTCAAAGAGGCTGTTTGCCCAGGCGGGGCCGTGGCCGTTCTCGTTGAGGGTGTAGGGGCAGGTGGGCGCGCTGCCACCATAGATGGAGGAGCAGCCCGTAGCGTTGGCGATGATCATCCGATCGCCGAACAGCTGGGTCGCCAGCTTCACATACGGGGTCTCGCCGCAGCCTGCGCATGCGCCGGAGAACTCAAACAGGGGCTTGAGCGCCTGGCTGGTCTTGATGGAGTTGATGACCTCCGGCCGCACTTCCGGCACGGTGGTGGCAAACGCCCAGTTCTGCTGCTGCACGGTTTGCGTTTCCAGCGGCTTCATGAACAGCGCCTTGCCCTTGGCGGGGCACACATCCGCGCAGTTGCCGCAGCCGGTGCAATCCAGCGGGCTGACCTGGACGCGGAATTGCATCCCTTCAAACTCTTTGCCGGTCGCCTTCTTGGTTTCAAAGGAGGCGGGGGCGTTTTTCATGAACTCTTCGCTCACATAGGTGGAGCGGATGGCGGCGTGCGGGCAAACCAGCGAGCAGGTGCCGCACTGGATGCACTTGGTGATATCCCACTCGGGCACCGTCACGGCAATGCCGCGCTTTTCGTACTTGGTGGTGCCGGTGGGCACAAAGCCGTCGGCGGTAAAGGCGCTCACGGGCAGCTTGTCGCCCTCCTGAGCCAGAATGGGCTCGACCACCTTTTCAAAGTAGGCGTCGGCTTCCACCTTGGCGGGCACGGCGCCGGTGGTCACGGTAGCCCACTCGGCGGGCACTTTGACCTCAACCAGACCGCTGATGGCCACATCAATAGCCTCGTAGTTCTTCTGGACGATGGCATCGCCCTTCTTGCCGTAGGTCTTCTTGGCATAAGCCTTCATGTAGCTATCGGCCTCGGCGTAGGGAATGACCTCCGCCAGCTTGAAGAACGCAGCCTGCATGATGGTGTTGATGCGGTTGCCCATGCCAACTTTCAGCGCCAGGTCAATGGCGTCGATGTTGTAGAAGCGGATCTTTTTCTTGGCCAGCTGCTGCTTCATGGAAGCGGGCAGGTGCTCGCCCATCTCATCGGCCGACCAGGGGCTGTTGAGCAGGAACACGCCGCCTTCCTTCAGGCTGGAAAGCATGTCGTAGTGTGTGACGTAGCTGGGGTTGTGGCAAGCCACAAAATCCGCCGTGTCGATCAGGTAGGTGCTCTGGATCGGCTTTTTGCCAAAGCGCAGATGGCTGACCGTCAGGCCGCCGGACTTCTTGGAGTCATAGGCGAAATAGCCCTGTGCGTACAGGTCGGTATGATCGCCGATGATCTTGATGGAGTTCTTGTTGGCGCCCACGGTGCCGTCCGAGCCCAGGCCGTAGAACTTGCAGCCGATGGTGCCTTCCGGAGCCGACACGAGCTTCTCGCCCAGGGGCAGGCTCAGGTGGGTCACATCGTCCTCGATGCCCACGGTGAAGTGGTTCTTCTTTTCGCCGTCAAAGTTATCATAGACAGCCTTGACCATCGTGGGGGTGAACTCCTTGCTGCCAAGGCCGTAGCGGCCGCCCAGCACCTTGATATCGGAGATGCCGTTTTCCAGCAGCGCCGCGCACACATCGGTGTAAAGCGGCTCGCCCAGGGAGCCGGGCTCCTTGGTGCGGTCCAGCACGATGAGCTTTTTGCAGGTGGCGGGGATCGCCTCCAGCAGCTTGGCGGCATGGAAGGGGCGGTACAGGCGAACCTTGATCAGACCCAGCTTCTGCCCCTGCTTGTTGAGGTAGTTGATGGTCTCTTCAATGGTTTCGCAGCCGCTGCCCATCGCGATGATGACCTTATCGGCATCGGGCGCGCCCACATAGTTGAACAGCTGATAGTCACGGCCAACCAACTTGCTGACCTTCGCCATCACATCTTCCACAATGCCGGGCACAGCATTGTAATGCTTGTTGGCGGCTTCGCGGTTCTGGAAGTAGATATCGGGGTTCTGGGCGGTGCCGGCCTGGTGCGGATGCTCGGGGTTGAGCGCGCGGGCACGGAACGCCTTGACTTTATCCCAGGGCACGAGGGGCTCAATGTCTTTGTAATCGATCGCGTCGATCTTCTGCACTTCATGGCTGGTACGGAAGCCGTCAAAGAAGTGCACAAAGGGCACGCTGCTCTCCAGTGTGGCCAGGTGCGCGATGAGCGCCATATCCATGGCTTCCTGCACGCTGTTGCTGGCGAGCATGGCAAAGCCGGTCTGGCGGCAAGCCATCACGTCCGCATGGTCGCCAAAAATGCTCAGGGCGTGCGCGGCAAGCGCGCGGGCGCTCACGTGGAACACGCTGGGCAGCATTTCGCCGCTGATCTTGTACATGTTGGGGATCATCAGCAAAAGACCCTGGCTGGCCGTAAAGGTGGTGGTCAACGCGCCGCCGGCAAGGCTGCCGTGCACTGCGCCGGCCGCACCGGCCTCGCTTTGCATTTCCTGCACGAGCACTTCCTGCCCAAACAGGTTCTTAAGGCCCTTCGCCGCCCACTCGTCCACAACCTCAGCCATCGGCGAGGAAGGGGTGATCGGATAAATGGCCGCCACGTCGCTGAATGCATACGCCACGTGGCCTACGGCGGTATTGCCGTCAACGGTCATTTTGATCGACATTGGTAGTCCCTCCTTCAAAATATGGATCCTCATGGAAAGCCGTTGCCCGTGGCCGCAGCGCGGCCATCCCGCCGGAGGCGGACGTCCTAGCGTACGCCTTTCACGGCGACGTACGGCCGAAACGAACGAAGGTTTCCAACAAACATACATTATAGAAACTTGACAGAAAAAAGTCAAGCCAGCCAAAGCCCTGCGCAGGCTCGCACCATGTATCTCGCAATGCGCGGAAACCGTTTCCACAGCGTGCTCACACAGCAAAATACAGGCCGGGAAATTTTATTGAAGAAACAGAAAAAATCCTTATTTCACCTAAGTTAGAGGGGGCATACCCGCCGGAAGGCAGGGGGGTGCTGCGCACCGACGCTGGGTGTGGGGTCGCGTCTGCGGGCGCGGGCAAGGGCATCCCGCTCGCCCTTGCAGCCTGCGGGATGCATCCTTCGGTTGTTGGGCTGCGCCTTGCTGCGGGCGGGGCGTTCCGCGTTTGCGGGCGCGGGCAAGGGTTTTCCGCTCGCCTTTGCAGCCTTCGGGATGCAGCCTTCGGTTGTTGGGCTGCGCTGTGCTGCGGGCTGGAGTTCCGCATCTGCGGGCACGGGCAAGGGCTTTCCGCTCGCCTTTGCAGCCTTCGGGATGCATCCTTCGGTTGTTGGGCTGCGCGCCGCAAACGCATAAAAAAGTAGGGTGCAAGGGATACCCATCCCCTGCGACCCCTTCGCCTTTTGCCGTCAGTAAAGCTATTCACTTCTTGAGATGCAACAGATCCTCCAGCCATGTCTGGATGCGGTAGCCCAGCTGGGCGCTTTTCTTGAGCGCCACAGCCGCATCCAGCGCGCCGATGCGGTATTGGTTGTTGTCCGGCGCGCGGCGCACCGCCTCGCGGTAGCTCTGATGCGCGGTGCGGTATTGGCGCATGCCCATCAGAATGTTGCCTTGCAGGTAAAACCAGTCCGCATCCTTGCTGTCCGCACGGTTGAGCTGGCGCAGGGCGCTCTCCAAATTGCCCTGCTCCACCAGGCGCGCCGCAAAGTGCTTGGCCTCCTCCTGGGAAACCAGGTTGAACCCCACACGACGCTGGGAACAAAGCTTCAGCGCTTCCTCATAGGCCAGGTTCAGCTCCACAAGCTGCTCCTGCGCGGCGCGCTGCGCCTCGGGATCCTGGTATTGATCCGGGTGGCAGGCCTTCACACGCTGGCGGTAGGCGGCGCGCACCTTGGCTGCGTCCGCGCTGGGGGTCAGGCCAAGCACCTCAAAAGGTTTCTTGTCGTACAGAAGGCTCACCTCCCAGGGCGGGTGCGCGGGTGGCGCAACCGGACAGTGGCGAGGCCGCGCACGGCGGCCAGGCCGTGCATATCATATTTTCTCGCGGCGGATGTCCGCGCCCAGGGAGCGCAGTTTTTCCTCGATACGCTCGTAGCCGCGGTCAATGTAGGCAGTTTCGTAAATCTCGGTCATGCCTTTGGCCATGAGCCCGGCCACCACCAGCGCAGCGCCTGCGCGCAGGTCGGTCACGGTCACAGGCGCGCCGTACATCTCCCGCACGCCCTCGATGAGCACCGTGCGATCCATCAGCTTGATGTGCGCGCCCATGCGGCGCAGCTCATCAAGGTGTTTGAAGCGCTGCTCAAAAATGGTTTCACACACGGTGGATGTACCGTTGGCCATGCATAAAAGCGCGGTCATGGGCTGTTGCAGATCGGTCGGGAAGCCCGGATACACTTGGGTTTTGATGTTCACGGCGCGCTGCTCGTACTGCGGGCGCACACGGATGGAATCGTCATTTTCGCTCACGCGCACGCCCATCTCCAAAAGCTTGGCCGTCAAACTTTCCATGTGGGTCGGGATGCAGCCATGGATGGTCACATCCCCCCGGGTGGCGGCAGCGGCAATCATCAACGTGCCGGTTTCGATCTGATCGGGGATCACGGTATACACGGTTCCATGCAGGCTGGGCTTGCCCGTGATGCGGATCACATCCGTGCCGGCGCCTTTGATGCGCGCACCCATGGAGTTGAGGCAGTTGGCCAGATCCACAATGTGCGGCTCCTTGGCCGCGTTGTAGATGACCGTGGTACCCTGCGCCTTGACGGCCGCCAGCATCACATTGATGGTGCCGCCCACCGTGACCATGTCAAAAAAGATATCCGCGCCGGTCATGGGCTCGGCTTTGGCGCACACCAGGCCGCCGCGATCTTCAATGGTGGCGCCCAGCGCCGCAAAGCCCTTGAGGTGCTGGTCGATGGGGCGCGAGCCGATCTCGCAGCCGCCGGGATAGGCCACCTCGGCATGCCCGCCCCGCCCCAGCAGCGCGCCCAGCAGGTAATAGCTGGCGCGCAGGCGGCGCGTAAACTCAAAGGGCACGTTGCAGCCATCCGCTTTTTCCGGAAACACCTTCAGGTATTTGCCGGGCACATATTCCGTTTTAGCGCCGAGATACTCTAAAATCTCGATCAGGGCATGCACATCTTCGATGTCCGGGAGGTTCTCTATGGTGCTGGGCTCATCGCTCAGCAATGTGGCCGGTATCACCGCCACAGCAGTGTTCTTGCCACCGCTGACCGTGATCTCACCCATCAGCGGTTTGCCGCCGATAATGAGCATTTTGTCCTTGCAGAGCATACTTACTCAACCACCACCTAGTAAACATTGGGGTTTCGATATCAAGCCATCGTCCATTATACACAAACGCGCTGGGCTTGACAAGGGCGTGCCAATCGGCGGCGGCACAAGCGCAGACCCCCGCGTTGTGCGGGGGTCACAGGCTTTGCCCTTCGGTGTTGCGCCGCGGGTCGCGTTCACATCCAGATCAGCCACACCAGCACATAGCCGCACAGCACAGCCGTGAGCGTGAAGGGGACGCTGATTTTCATAAAATCGCCGGTGCTGGCCTCATGGCCGCTTTTGCGCAAAATACCCAGCGCCGTGATGTTGGCAGATGCGCCGATCGGCGTGAGGTTGCCGCCCAGGGTGGCGCCGCACAACAGGCCAAAGTACAGGATGGTGGGATCCACCCCCATGAGGCTGGCAATGCCCGCAGTCACCGGCAGCATGGTCGCCACATAGGGAATGTTGTCGATAAAGGCGGAAAAAATGACCGAAGCCCACACCAGCAGGGAGTAGATCGCAAACAGGTTGCCGCCGCTGATGCGCACAAACAGCTTGCTGATCTCATTGACCACGCCGGCCTCCGTGATGCCCGCGATCACAATAAACAACCCCGTCAGCAGCAGCAGGGTATACAGGTCGATCTCCTTGATCGTTTGCAGGAAGGGCGTTTTCAGGTCCTTGCGCCGCAAGCCTTCCCGCAGGATGCCCACCAGCATCAGCCCAACGCAGATGAGGCCGTTGGTGATGGCCGGCTTCTCCGGCAGGAAGGAGGCCATGATCAGCAGCGCCACCATGCCCAGCAGCAGCCAGGAGGGGAAATAATCCTCCACCACGGTGCGCTCCTCCAGCTTGACCTTTTGGCTATAGCTGCGAAACACAAACAGCAGCGTGACAGCCGAGAAAATTGCGCCGATCTGCACTACCCAGAACAGTCCGGGTCTGCCCTGGTAGACAAAGAAATCCAGGAAATCCATGCCTGCATAGCCGCCCAGCAGGATGGACGTGGTATCGCCCACCAAGGTGGCAGCCCCCTGCAGGTTGGAGGAGATGGCAATGGCAATGATGGCCGGAACAGGCGAGATGTCAAGCTTCTTGGCCACCACCAGCGCCACCGGCGCCACCATGAGCACGGTGGCCACATTATCCACAAACGCGGAAATGATGCCTGCAAACAGCGCCAGCGCAATGATGACCCACTTTACACTGGGCATTTTGTGAATGATGAGATCGGCCAGCAGCGCAGGCATCTTGGATTCGATGAACAGGTACACGATGCCCATGGTGCCCCCGATCATCATGATCACGTTCCAATCCACTGCGCCAAACACCTTGCCCGCGGGCAGGATGCCCAGCAGCACAAACAGCGCGGCCGAGCCCAGCGCAATGTGTGCGCGGTATTTGGAAAAAACCATGAGTGCCACGTACGTCAGCAAAAAGAGTACCAATGCCAAAACCATGAAAGTTCCTCCCTATGAAAAATGATTCGATGCATAAGAAAACCGTGCCTGTAAGCAGCCTTTCCATTTACAGGCACGGTTTGAGGGCATGCAGCCCCGGATCACACTGTGCGTTCTTTGCCCATGAAACAGGAAGCCACCGTGCCCGGCCCGCAATGCGCACCGATCACAGGCCCCACAAACTGTTTGGTCACGCTGCCCAGATTGGGCACGCGCTCGCGGATCAGCGCCTCCAGGCGATCGGCATCCTCCAGCGCGTCCGCATGGAGGATCACCAGCTCCTGATCCTCCGGGTTTTCGATATGCTCGGCGGTTTTGTCGGCAATGAAGCGCAGCGCGGCTTTGCGGCCGCGAATCTTATCCACGGCGGTCATGGAGCCTTCCCTGGTCAGGATGATCACCGGCTTGAGATCCAGCATGGTGCCCACCGTAGCGGCCACCGCGCTGATGCGCCCGCCGCGCTTGAGGTACTTCAGATCATCCACCGTGAACCAGGCGTGCGAGCGCAGCTTGTTGGCTTCCACCCATGCGGCGACCTCGTCCATGGTTTTGCCCTCGGCATAGAGCTTGTAGGCGCGGTGCAACAGCAGCGTCATCGGCGCGGAAATGCTGAGTGTATCGACCACCAGGATGCGGCGCTCGGGGTATTTTTCCAGCATTTCCTCCCGGGCAGCCAGGATGTTGTTCATGGTGGAGCTCATTTTGCTGGAAAAGCAAATGAACAGGATATCCTTGCCCTGCGAAAGGATAGGCTCAAAATACTCCACATAAACCGGGGTGGGCAGCAGGGAGGTGACGGGCGCGGTGCCATTGCGCATGTTGTTGAAATACTCCGTCTGCTTGCCGGAGCGTCCCAGATCGTCCAGATATTCCACGCCGTCCACAATGTAAGGCATGTATACCATCTTCAGGTCGTACTGATCCACATACGAAAAGGGCAGGTCGCTGTCCGAATCGGTCATGAAAACATAAGAATTCATAGGTTCCTCCTTGTATGATGCTGTCAGAATAAGGCCACATATCAACCGGTTTATTGTACATGGTTTGGCGCCTTTTTGCAAGTGCGTGAAGGCGCGTGCCCCGCCGGGGCTCGCCAGCGCAAGCAAAAGGCGCTGTCCGCTTGTGTTTGCGCGGCAGCGCCTTGCGTGTGTTTGTCAGGTTTCCAGCCGTTTTTTCTTTTGGCCGCGCAGCAGCACCACGGCCACCATCATCACCACGGTGACCACATAGGGCGCCATGCTGGTCAAATCGCTGGGGATGTAGCGCTGCAACCGAAGCCCCAGCGCATCGATAAAGCCGAACAGCAGCGCCGCCATGAACACCCGGGGCGGGTTGCCCCCGCCGAAGATCACGCAGGCGACCGCCACATAGCCACGGGATGCACTCATGTTTTCGGAAAACATGGTCAGGTAGCCAAGGCTCAGGTGCGCCCCGGAGAGCGAGGCCAGCACCCCGCAAAGCACGGAGGCAAGGCGCTTCATCTTTTCCGGGCTGCGCCCGGCCGCGCGCAAAGCCTCCGGCGCTTCCCCGCTGGCGCGCAGGTGAAAACCCAGCGGCGTTTTGTACAGCAGA
>LVAR01000048.1 GCA_001604115.1 Clostridiales bacterium Firm_12
GGCGGGGCAGCCTGCCATTGGGCTGATTGCGCATATGGACACCGCGCCCGCCGTAGCGACCGGCCCTGTCCATGCCCGCTGCATCCGCTATGAGGGCGGTGATGTGACCATCGCCGATGGTTTGGTGATGCGCGCCGCGGAGTATGATAGTCTCCAGCGTCACCTTGGGCATGAGCTGATCATCACAGATGGCACCACCCTGCTGGGCGGTGACAACAAAGCCGGTGTGGCGGAGATCATGGCTGCCTGTGAGATTCTGCTGCATGATGCATCCATCCCCCATGGAAAAATCTGCATCGCCTTTACCCCGGATGAGGAAATCGGCGAAGGCAGCAACGATTTTGATGTGGCGGGCTTCGGCGCGGATTTTGCCTACACTGTGGATGGCGGCACCCCCGGCGAGTATGAATGTGAGAACTTCAACGCCTGCACAGCCACCATAAACATCAAGGGTTTCAACATCCACCCCGGCATGGCCAAAAACAAAATGCGCAACGCAGCCCTCATGGCCATGGAGTTTGCCGGCATGTTGCCCGCCTGGGAAACCCCCGCCCACACAGAACTGCGCGAAGGCTTCTACCACCTTGCCTCCATGACCGGGGAGGAAGAATCCGCCACGCTGGTCTACATTGTGCGTGACCATGACCGCGCCAGCTTTGAAAAACGCAAAGCGACCCTCACCGCCATCGCCGGCTATCTCAACGCCAAGTATGGTGAAGGGACTTTCGCCCTGAGCCTCAAAGACAGCTATTACAACATGAAAGAAATGATCGACCAGCACCCGGAGATCACTGCCCGCGCGCTGGATGCCATCCGCGCTGTGGGGGACGAGCCGAGCATCGTCGCCATTCGCGGCGGTACGGACGGGGCGCGGCTATCCTTCATGGGGCTTCCTTGCCCCAACCTGCCGACCGGCGGCTATAATTTCCATGGCGTCATGGAATATGTGAGCGTGGAAGAAATGGAGCGCATGACCCGCATGATCTTGGCGATCGTCCGCGCACGCTGAAGCCTGCCTTCTAGCTCCCCTTAGTTCAGCCGGAGTGGATGCCTCTGCCGCATGACCATGGATTCCCAGACCGGCCATGCCTATCCCTGCCCGCTGCTTGGCTTATGCCGTGCGTGTCCCAGCAAGCATACTATGCGGCGCCATCTCGCCAAGCTTGGGCAGGTGTGCCGCTTACAACAAACACCGCCTGCGGCGCTATGCGTGCCGCGGGCGGTGTTTGTTTGCATGCATTCCGTTAAGAGCATGAGCTGTCAAACACCAGCTCCATGCCCTGCACAGTAGTTTAATCATTCAACCCTTTGCCTTCCAGGATCAGGGGGATGCACTTGGCGACGCGCGCAGCACGGGTAGCGCTCTGCTTGGCACTGCCAAAATGCAGGATATAGGCACGCTGCCGCCCAGGGGTTAGTCGCTCAAATGCATCCCGCAGCGCGGGCATCGCTTCCATTTGCTCCAGCAGCTCCTTCGGCAGGATAGGCTCCGCGGCAGCCGAACGCGGCACCTGCGCCCCCTGCGCTTCCAAGGCGATCGCCTCCTGCAGATATGCCTGCAATGTTGGTTCCATAGCGGCCACGGCCTGTTGCTCTGTGAACTTGGCCATCCGCATTGACTGCGAGTTGTCACCCGGTTTCTCCAAAATATGTGCAGCATCCGCAAGGATCGCGCCCTTGAAAAACCCGATCGCTGCGCATTCCTTAAACACAAACAGGATGGCTACATTTCGCCCCTCCAGGGTGTAGCAGGGTTTCCCCCATTTCCAATCCTCCGTCAGCCCGCTATCCAGCGCAATGCGCCGCAGCGCGGCCAGCGCTGGCTGCCAATGTTTTGCCCCCTGCACAAAGGCATCTGCTTTGCTGTTCTTTTCTACTGCCGGCATTTGGGATCACCTCCAAGGCAAGTATACCCAAGCCCGTTTGAGTGAAACACCAACCTTAGCAGACAAACAAAGGCCGCCAAAGTAGCACCCGCGACTACTTTGGCGGCCTTTGCACTGGATGGGGTCAGGGCTGGATCACAATATGCTGTCCCAGCTTGCGCGGGCTGAAGGTGTAGCGCAGCTGGTCAAAACTGGTGATGCTCTGCCCCAGCAGCACAAGCCCGCGGATGGTCACGTTGTCTATCGTATGCTCCTTGTTGATGGCAAAAATGCGCACCGCCGGCAGTTTGCCGTCCAGCACTCGGATATTGTCAAACAAGACACCCCTGATGTTGCCGCGCTCTGTGCTCTTGCTCCACTGAGATTTGGTGGTCGTCAGATCCAGCAAGAATTCCGCGCCATCTCCCTGCCCCAGAGCACAATCCTCCACTGTGATGTTGCGGAAGGTCACATCCCTGACCAACGCATTGTCACTGTTGTGGATGGAGCACACCGGCTTGTGGTTGGCATGCAGCACAGTGATGTTTTCAAACGTGATGCGCTCCATCACCTCGGCACGTGTCTCATAGCCGATTTCCATGCTCTGCGCCAGATCCGTCCAGAGCACGCAGTCCGTAAACGTGATATCCGCCACGTCCCCATCATACCCCTTGACCACGAGATTGTCGTCCCACCCGCGCACAAAGCAGCCGCTCACCAGCACGCGCTTGCAGCTTTGGATGGTGATACCATCGCTGTTGCTGCGCGCCCCGATGATGTTTACGCCCCGCACCGTCACATCCTCGCAATGGTATAGGTTCAATGTCCAAGCCGCAGGGTCGAGCACAGTGATTCCCTCAATGGTCACGTTCTTGCAGTGAGCAAGGTCCACAGGCACCGTCGTTTGCTCCCATCTGTCCAATGTGCTGCCATCGATGATGCCCCGGCCCGTCAGGCGGATGTTTTCCGCGCCATCGGCTACGAACTGACCGCGCACCACCGCGCCCGCAGCCAGGTACACCGTCTGCCCACTGGCAAGCACCACAGTGCCCACCTCATGCAGGCCTGCTTCAAATCGCATCACAGTTTCACCCTGGGGAACGTCCGCCTCCGGTGGCTGGGCAAACAGGTGCAGCGCTCCTGCCTGCTCGCCATCGCGCTCCACAGTGAGCTGAGCGGGTCTGTCCAGCATAAAGCGCACGGTATCGCCATGCACGGTCGGTTGGATGCCAAGCGACAGCGGCCGGACGGTTGCCTTGCCGATGGCAGCCCCCGGAAAGCGCACCACCACTTCGCAGGGCGCAGCCAGCATAAACAGGGCCACCGGTGTGCTGGTGAGCATCGGGCGGCTTGTCCAGGTTCGGTTCAGGTTCACGGCGGTGTCGATCACAGGTACGTTCTCCCCGCCAACCGTCACGGTGCAAACCGCGCTTCGGGGCAGCGCTTCCATCAGCGGGACGCTCTTCGCACCGGCTGCGCCAAGCGCCAACAGCAAAGCCGTCCCTAAGGCGATGGCCAACCCAATCCCCTCTTTCGCATGCATGCTGGTACCCTCCTTTACAGGCCTGGCCGCTCCATGGTCAGCGGCGTGTTGCCGACCATGGCTGTCTGCCCATACAACGTAAGGGTCAGCGGCGCACCCTCGCAGTGCAGCGCCACCCTTTGCGGTTCCACCTGCACACGCAGCAGAGACTCCCGCACCCGCAGGCTAAAGCGCAGGTGCGTCCAGTGCTCCGGCAGCCAGGGCGCCAACGACAGGTGGCCGCCTTCAAAGCGCACCCCGCCAAACCCGCGTACAATGGTCATCCATGCTGCCGCCACACTGGAAAGATGCAGCCCGTCCCGTGTGTTGCGGTTATAATTGTCCAGATCCAGCCGTGTGGCAAAGCCAAAGAAATCAAGCGCCGCACCACGCAACCCCACTTCGGAAGCAATGATGGCATGCACCGAGGGCGACAGGCTGCTTTCATGGATGCAGCGCGGCTCGTAAAAGGCATAATTTACTGCCTTCTCTTCCGGGGTAAAATCATCCGGGTACAGGAACATAGCCATGAGCACATCAGGCTGCTTGAGCATATCCGTGCGGTAAATGCGGTCATAGCTCCAATGGTCGTACAGTGGGAACTCCCCGACCGGGATGGCCTGCACATCGATATGCGGCAGGCTGAAATACCCTTCATGCTGCTCAAAGACCCCATCGGCACGCCGGAGCAGGATCATCCGCTCAGCGGCAAGCGCCCAGGCTTCGGGTTCCGCGGCGTTCAATCCAGTTTTGGCGGTCAGCGCGGCGCGCTCCTGCTCGCCCATATCCCGGATCACCTTGGCGGCATAGTGCAGCGTTTTTTTGCCAAGATAGTTGGTGTAAAAGTCATGGCTGACCATCATGTGGAACTCGTCCGGTCCCATCACGCCATAGAAGCCGAAGCCCTGATCGTTCCACCCGCCTCGGGAGAGCACATAGCGCGCGATCTGCACAAGCATCTCCGCGCCCTCACGGTACAGGAATGCTTGATCTCCCGTGAGCTCAGCATAGGTCTGAATGGCATAGGCCACCGAAGTGGACGGCTGCATTTGCAAGGAGGAATGCTGCCACAGCGTGCAAGCTTCCGTGCCATCCATGGTCGCGATCGGGTAACAGGCTCCCTGCAGATCCAGCTCCCGAGCGCGCGCCATCGCCTGCGGCAACGTGTGGTAGCGGTACAGCAGCAGATGTTTGGCTGCTTGCGGTTCACTCAGCAGGTAAAAGGGCAGGCAGTATGTTTCCGTATCCCAGAAGGCGTGGCCGTTATAGGCTTCGCCCGTCAATCCCTTTGCGCCGATGTTGTCACGCGGGCTCAGGCCACGGTAGGTGCTGTGGAGCTGAAACAGGCAGTAGCGGACTCCCTGCTGGTTTTCAGGATCGCCGCCGATCTCCACATCATTGGCTGCCCAGTAGGCCTGAAAATGCGCCGTGTTCCCAGCCAGCACATCGGCAAAGGCAGGCGCATCCCCCTGCGGATCAGGGGCATCGCCCGGGTGCAACACCACCACGGACACAGCCCGCTCCGCCTGCAACGCCACCCCGCGTGCCAGCGTGAAGCTGTGCTGCTGCGCCACATAGCGGTTGCTGCGCAAAAGCCGCGTTTCGCCCGTGCAGGTTGCTTGCAGTATATAGCGTGCAGTAATATCGGTGCTGGCTGTTTTCAAAGCCAGCACGCTGCGGCTTTCGCCTGCAGAATCGGAAACATCCACCCACTGGCATTGACCGTTGGTCTTGTGGATGATGTTGCCATCCACGGCAAACGTCAGCATCACAGGCACATCCTGATCCAGCGCGCACAGCGTGATGCGTTGCACGAGCCACTGTGGGTGCTCCATCGCCAACAGCCGCTCAAATCGAACCTCGATGGCGCCATACGCCGCCGTTCGCCACACAAAGCTCCGGGTCAGCAGCCCGTTGCGCATATCCAGCACGCGCACAAAATCGGTAAAGGCACAAAGCCCCAGATCCAGCGTTTCGCTGCCCACGGCCAGCCGGGTGGCCAGTGCATCGGCCGCTGTTACCATATAGTGCGTGCGGTGCACAAAGCCGAGGTAATCACTGTCCGGCCGATGCGGCTGCGCCTCATATACACCGCCCAAATAGCTGCCCCGCAGGCTCGGCAGGCTGCCGCCTTCCTCAAAATACCCGCGCACGCCCATGTGCTCATTGGCCAGCGAGAAAATCGATTCCCCTTCCAACGCATGCGCAGGGTCAAACCCTTTTTCAATGATCCTGTGCGTATCCAGTCCAAAATAACGATCCGCGGACTTGCCCACGTCGTTTCTCCCCCTACTGTTGTCACGCTTGCGCTAGCGCAAGGGTTCAACCCTTGATGCCTGCCGAGATCACATTCTGCGTGATTTGCCGCTGGAAAGCGATAAAAAGCACGATCGGCGGTATGATCGAAAACACAATGGCACGGATGATGTCCATATTATTGACCCGATCGGAAGTACGGTAGGTGAACAGCCGCACCATGACCGTTTCCAGCTTGGTGCCGCCCAGCACCAGATACGGCAGCAGGAAATCGCTCCAGGCGGCATTGACCGCATAAATCACGATCACGATATTGATGGGCATGGACAGCGGCAGCACGATGCGGAAAAAGAGCTGCCAATGATCGCACCCATCCAGCCTGGCGGCTTCCAGCAGACTGCCCGGCATGGCATCGTAAAAATTCTTGAACAGCACCACATAAAAGGCACTTGCCCCCATGGACATCCACAGCGGCAGAAACGATCCACCCAGCCCCAGCCGTGTGATGTTGATGAACAGCGGCACGATGCTGGTGGTCGCCGGTACCATGAGCGTACCCATGATCAGCGCCCACACCACCTTCCAGCCGCGCGGCTTGAGCCGGCTGATGCCATAGGCCAGCAAGCCGTTAAACAGCACGGCGCACACCACGCTGCCCGCAACCACCGCCAGGGAGTTCAGGTAATAACGTACATATTTCATCTGGTTCCAGGTATCCAAATAGCCGTCCAAAGAAAAGCTTGCAGGCAGGAGTTGCAGGTAATAGCGGTTGTCCGTGCCCTTTACGCCCCGGTTGAACTCCTTGAGCTCCTTGAACCCGGACAGGAGCACCCACAGCACCGGCATGATGGCTACCAGCGCAATGACCACACAGATGGCCGTCATCAGCGCATAGCCCACCCGCACCCGCGGGTTGTGCAAATCATAAGGGCGCACCGCGCCGACAAAGTGTTTCTTTTTCAAAGCGCAGCCCTCCTTACATGTCTTGCTCCCGGTTCACCTTGTTATATACGAGCGTGAGCGTGATCAGCACAATGGAAATGAGCACGGAAATCGCGCTGGCACGGCTATAATCGAACTTTTCAAACGCATAGCGGAAAACAAGCTGCATTAGCGATACGGATGCGTTGTTGGGGCCACCGTTGGTCATGACCAGCGGCTCATAAAGAATTTGGAAAACCGCAATCACTTGCAGGATCAACAGTGTGCGCGCCAGGTTGTACAGTTGCGGCAATGCCACATGAAAAATCCGTTGCCGCACGTTTGCACCGTCGATCACCGCTGCTTCGTACAACTCCGGGCTGATGCCCTGAAGCCCGGCCAAATAGAGCAGCGAAGTCGCGCCTGCGCCCTTCCACGTCATGGTAACCACAATCAGGGGAATGACCCTTCCGGCGTCATTGAGCCAATTCTGCGGCGCCACGCCAAGCATCCCCAGCAGCATGTTCATCCCGCCATAAGCATCGCTTTTGAAAATGTAACGCCACAGAAATACCGTCGCCAGGCTGGGCACGATGTTGGGCAAGTATACCGCAGTGCGGTACAAACTCTTACCCCGGGTAGATTCATGGATGAAGATGGCCATCACGATCGGCAACAAAAACCCGATGATGAGCGACCAAAGCAGGTATAGGAAGGTATTGCCCACTGCGGGCCAAAAATCCGGCTGGGTGAGTACAAAACGGTAATTATCCAACCCTACAAAGCGAACGACGCGGGTGCCGTTTGCCTCGTACAGCGAAAGCCGGATCGCTTCCAGCAGCGGTTGCCAGATAAAAAAGGCAAAGAGCACCAGCCCCGGCAGCATGACCGCCCACGAAGCCAGATCCCGCTGCCACCGCACACCGCGCTCCCTGCGTAAAATTCTGCCGGGTTGTTGGATCACCTCGATCGCCCCCTATGGAACCTTGCCCTGAAAAGGCCGCCGCGGTTGAGGCCTGTTGCCCCGCCCGCGACGGCCCGGCAAAATCCCTTACTTGTTCACGGTATCATCCAAAATCTGCTGGAGGTTGGTGTTGGCAGTATCCATGAGCGCCTGCACATCGGCATTCTGATCCGTCACCACAGCCTGGAGCACCTTGGTCAGCTCGGCATAGAGATCCTGTGCGTTCACGGGTTCCTCCATGCGCAGGTTGCCTTCCTTGGCCACAGTATCAAAGTAATTCTGGAACATACGGGTGTCCACATTGCTGTACTCGGCCACCACTGCCTGGCGCGCGGCGATCAGGTCGGCGTCGGTCCAGCTGGGGAACTCATTGATCACAGGAGTCCCGTTGGTCTGGCGCGCCTTGGCATCAGCCACGAGGCCGGCTTTGGCGGGATCGCTCAGCACAGGCGCCTTGCCCATGGTCTCCAGATATTTCAGGGCTGCCTTGATGGCTTCCGGCGTGGCGTTGGCCGCAAACATATAGGGCGTGCCGCCAAACAGGCTGTACTGGCCGCCGGGGCCCGCAGGCAAACCGGCCATCATGAGTTTGTCCACCGGCAAGCCGTTGTTGGTGGTGGGCTGGGAAACCGCATCGTTGGCGGCAATGTACATGGCAGCCGCACCGGTGCCCAGTTGGGTGAAGCCTGTGCCCCAATCCTCGCTGGTGGGGTCGGCAGTCAGCACGTCATACTTCCATTTCAGATCCTTGACATACTGCATAGCTGCCACCGCTTCAGGGCTGTTCAGGTTAGCGTGCCATTTTCCGGTTTCGTCCTGGGATTCCAGCGTAGCGCCAAAGTTCCAGGCGATGTTGGAGAAGTGCCAGCCGCCGGCATTGTCCTTGGCCAGCAGCACAAGCCCTGCAGAACCGGTCGCTTCCTTGATCTTGACCGCGGTCTGTGCCAGCTCATCCCACGTCTTGGGGTAAAGGGGCAGGCCGTCGGCATCCACCAGCCCGGCATCTTCAAACACTTCGGCGTTGATCATCAGCCCCAGGGCATAACCGTCCCGCGGCACGCCGTAGATGCGGCCGTTGGCATCGCTCAGCAGGCTGCGGATGGTGGGGTTCATTTTATCAGTCCAGCCCAGTTCATTGAGCTCATCGGTGATGTCCGCCACAAAGCCGCCGCGGATCAGTTTTTGCGGCTCAGTGAACCATGTTTCAAAGATGGTAGGCACAGTGCCGGCTTCGGCCATGGCCACGAAGGTATCGACTGCGTACTTGTAATGCGCTTTTTCCACCGTGACATCGGGCAGCGCCTTGGCAAACTCCGCCAGGAAGAATTCATGCGCCTCCAGCGCGGCGGTATCCACATCCTCGGGGTAGATGCCCAGCTTGAGCACGGTCTCGCCCAGCGCGGAGAAGGCGGTCAGGCTCAACATGATGACCAGCAGCACAGCAACCAGCTTTTTCATCGGGGGTACCTCCTTTAGTCTGTTGAGATGCTTCGAGATACGCCGCGGCGTATCCTCTCACCCAGGAAAGGTTTTACGTTAAACTTCCCAGATTCCATGCATTCTTTCTCGCAGGGGCACAACGGCGCCTTCCAGTTACCCCGCGCAAAAATACAAATCATCAGTTCGTGAAGTTTTACGTTCAACGTATCCGCATTGTATCACGGCCCTGATTCCGCTGTCAAGCGTTTAACGCAACATTTTTATGAATCAACGCGCAACTTTAGCACTTTTCACCAGATAATGATTATGCTATAATGGTTTCAATACTGCAAGGGAGGCCGCGCGCATGGTGACCATCAAGGATATCGCAAACGCTGTGGGCGTGAGCGCCACCACTGTGTCCAACGTGATCCGGGGCAATCCCGGCCGCGTTTCCCCGGAAATGATTGAACGTATTCAGACCGCCATCCAGACAATGCGCTATACGCCCAACCTTTCCGCTCGGGCGCTGGTATCCAGCACCTCCCACATTGTGGGGGTCATCAACCATTTGGTGCCGCTCGACTCCGGCGGTTTTTTTCAGGATCCGTTTCACGGCGCATTGCTGGCGGGCATCGAACAGGCGCTACGGGAGCGTGGCTATTATATGATGATGCGAACCATCGATAATACGCCGGAATTGCTGAGTTTGCTGAATAATTGGAATTTGGATGGTCTCATCCTCACAGGTATTTTCCCCTCCGATTTCTACACCGATCTGCTTAAGCAGCCTACCCCTTTCCTCCTGGTGGACAGCTACGTGCTGGGCGCTGCGCCGCAGGTGCGCTTGCAGGATCGGGAGGGCGGCTACCTGGCCGGCAAGCATCTGCTGTCCATGGGACACCGCCGGATTCTTTTTTGTGGGCCGCCCATCCATGAGCACGGCGTGCTGCGGGAGCGCTACGACGGTTTTTGCGAAGCGCTTCGTGAATATGGCGTGACCCCCCAGCCGCAGGATGTGTACAGCCTGGAAATCGGCATTGAGCAAAGCACGGCGCTGGGGCGCATGCTGGCCAAGCGGACGGATTATACCGCCATTTTTGCCACGGCCGATATTTTGGCCGCCGGAATCATTTCCGGGCTGCATGAGGAAGGCAAGCATGTGCCGGAGGACGTGAGCATTGTTGGTTTTGATGATTTAAACATCGCTCGCCTGACCAGCCCGCAGCTCACCACCGTGCACCAGGATGTGACCCGCCGTGGCAGCCGCGCGGCCGAGATGCTCATTGCCCGCATCGAGAAAACCCCTGGCGCCGAAACCACCATCAC
>LVAR01000049.1 GCA_001604115.1 Clostridiales bacterium Firm_12
GGGCTGGCCTTGGCGGGCGGGTTGCTGGCGGCGCGGCTGGGCACCGCCCTGCGCGCGCGCATCGGCATGGATGCCGAGCCGGCGTCCCCCGAGGCAGCCCTACCCGATGAGGAGGCCAACGCCGAGCTGCGGCGCTAGGCCAGCCAAGCGATACCCCGCGCAAACGCCATGCATGGCTTGCGCACGGCACCCCGCCGATTGACGTTACCCCCGGTTTCGTGGTATCATGTCAAGCGTGTGGTGGGCATGGTGGAATGGCAGACACAAAGGACTTAAAATCCTTCGCTTACGCGTGCGGGTTCGAGTCCCGCTGCCCGCACCACAGGCGAACACAGCCGCCCCGCGGGGCGGCTTTCGTGCTTTTTTGGGCATGGGCTGGCGAGCATTGCCGCACGGTGGGCACTAAGGTGCGGCGCGGCGGCAACCGGTAGGGCAGCCATCGGAAACAACGGGGAGGTGCAACCGGGATGTGGGTGGTTTTTGCATTTGGCTCGGCACTGTTTGCCGGGCTCACAGCCATCTTGGCCAAGGTAGGCATCCGCGGCACGGATACGGATGTGGCTACAGCGCTGCGCACCATCGTGGTGCTGGTGTTTTCCTGGCTCATGGCGTGGGTCACGGGCAGCATCACCGGGCTGGAGGCGGTCAGCGGGCGCACATGGTTGTTCCTGGCTTTGAGCGGTCTGGCGACCGGCGGCAGCTGGCTGTGCTATTTTCGCGCCCTGCAAATGGGCGATGTGAACAAGGTGACCCCCATTGATAAATCCTCCACAGTGCTCACGATGCTGCTGGCGGCAGTGGTGCTGGGCGAGGGCATCACGCTGCTGAAGGCGGTTTGCATGCTTCTGATCGGCGGCGGCGCATTTCTGATGATCCAGCGCAAGGCCGCGCCGGCATTGGCGGCGGGCGCGGGGGCGCAGGGCAGTTCGCCTGCACAGGATGCGCAGGATGCACGGAACACTACATCGGTGCAGGCCGCTGCAACCGCGCAAGGCGTGGCTGATGAGCAGGCCGTGATATCAGCACAGGCAATGGAATCAGCACAGGCCGCTGCATCCGCACAAGGCGTGGCGGTAGAGCAAAACCCTGCGCCGGCAGAGACCTTTGCGCCGGCGCGCAGCCACAGCCCGGCATGGCTCCTCTACGCGCTGGGCTCGGCGGTGTTTGCCAGCCTGACCAGCATTCTGGGCAAGATCGGCATCGAGGGCATCAATGCCACGCTGGGCACAGCCGTGCGCACGGGCGTTGTGCTGGTGATGGCGTGGATCATCGTGTTCCTGCGCGGCAAGCAGGGGGATGTACGGCGTATCCACAAAACCAGCTACCTGTTCTTGGCGCTGTCCGGCATTGCCACGGGGGCAAGCTGGCTGTGCTACTACCGCGCGCTGCAAACCGGACCCGCCAGCGTGGTGGTGCCCATTGACAAGCTCAGCATTCTGGTGAGCATCGCGTTTTCCCGCATCGTACTGGGCGAGCGGCTCACCCTCAAGGCGTGCGCAGGGCTTTTGTTGCTGGTGACGGGCACGCTGCTCCTGCTGTTGTAACCGCGCAGGCCTGCCGCAGGGGCTTGCCGGTCATTTGGGAAGGGAGGGCGCGCCATGCAGCCCAAGGTCAGCATTTGCTGTGTGACTTACAACCATGCCGATACCATCGCCCAGGCGCTGGAGGGGTTTTTGGCGCAGCAGGCGGATGTGCCCATCGAAGTGCTGGTGCATGACGATGCATCCACCGATGGCACAGAGGCCATCCTGCGCCGCTACGCCGCCCAGTACCCGGAGGTGATCTTTCCGCTGTACGAAACGGAAAACCAATACCGGCGCGGCGTGGCGATGGATGCGACCTTCAACTTCCCGCGGGCGCGGGGTGAGTACATCGCCCTGTGCGAGGGGGACGATTACTGGTGCGATCCCCACAAGCTCAAGACCCAGCTGGACGCGATGGCTGCCCATCCCGGCGCCACGTTTTGTTTTACCAACGCGTACGTGCGCGATGCGGCCACCGGCGCGGCGGATCGTCCCTTTATTCCGTATTACCCGGAGGAAGCAGCCTTTTATGCGCCGGAAACACGCCTGTATGACCTGAGCGGGATCGCCCGGCTCAGCTTCATCCCCACGGCCTCGTTCCTGTTCCCGCGTGCTGCGCTTGAGCAGGTGCCCGGCGAGCTGCTCACCATGCCCTGCCCAAGCGGGGATCTGCGCTTGAAACTGTTGCTCACTGCTCTGGGGCAGGCGCTGTATGTGCATGCATTCACGTGTGTGTATCGGCTCAACGGCCAAAGCTCGGTGATGGCGCGCTGGGGAGCGGAGCAGGCGGCGCGTACGCGCATGCGCTGCGGGCAGATGCTTGCCATGCTCCGCGCGGTGGATGCCTTCAGCGGCGGGGCGCACCATGGGGCGCTGCTTGCGCTGATGGACGGGCAGCGCCGCGTGCTGCTGGAGGCTGCCCCTGCGCGCGGCCAGTTGCGCGACCCTGACATGCGCCGCGTGTACCGGGCGCTGCCCGCGGTGCGGCGGCTCAAATTCCGCATTAAGGCGATGTTGCCGGAAGGGCTGTTCCGGCGTGTGAAAGCGTTGCTTTGGCGAGGCTGAAACCCCTGCCAAAGCCCATTGCGCCGCGTGAGCATCCCGTGCGGGGTCGCCCGTGCGCTCAAACCACCCGAAAGAAGGGGAAAACCATGCCCATCCAAGTGGCACGCAGTTCCATGCCGGATTTTGAGGAGTACCTGGCGGAGATCCGCCCGCTGTGGGAAAACCACTGGCTCACCAACAACGGCGAGAAGGCGCTCGCGCTGGAAGCGGCCTTGCAGGCCTATCTGGACATCCCCCATGTGGTGCTGTTTTCCAACGGCCATCTGGCGCTGGAGGCGGCCATCCGCGCCATGGGCATCACAGGCGAGGCCATCACGACGCCGTTCACGTTTGCATCCACCACGCACGCGCTGGTGCGCTGCGGGGTCAAGCCGGTATTTGCCGATGTGCGCCCGGGGGATTTGACCTTGGACGCAAGCCAGATGGAGCGGCTCATTACCGAGCGCACCACGGCCATCGTGCCGGTGCATGTCTACGGCAACTTTTGTGATGTGGACGCCATTGGGCGCATCGCGCAAAAACATGGCCTTACGGTGCTTTATGACGCGGCGCACGCCTTTGGCGCAACGCATGCGGGCCAAAGCCCCGCCGCCTATGGCGATGCCGCCATGTACAGCTTTCATGCCACCAAGGTGTTCCACACCATCGAGGGCGGCGCCATTTCCTGCGCAAGCGATGCGCTGGCGGACGCACTGCGGCTGGAGCGCAATTTTGGCATCACCGGCCCGGAGGATACGGTATCCGTTGGCGGCAATGCCAAAATGAACGAGTTTCAGGCCGCGATGGGGCTTTGCAACCTGCGGCATCTGGAGGGGGAAATCGCCAAGCGCCGCCATGTGTGCAGCCTGTACCGCGCGCGGCTGGCCGGGGTGCCGGGCATCCGTTTCCTGCCAACGCCCGATCAGGACAACTGCGCCTACTTGCCGGTGCTCTTTGAGGGCTACCGCCGCACGCGGGACGAGGTTTTCGCCCGTCTGGCCGCGCAGGATATCTATGCCCGTAAGTATTTTTACCCGCTGACCAGTGCCTTTGCGTGTTACGCCGGGCAGTTTGACCCCGCGGCGACCCCCGTTGCCCTGGCGGCCAGCCAGAATGTGCTCACCCTGCCCTTGTATGCGGATCTGGCGGATGCGGATGTGCAGCGCATCTGTGATCTTGTGCTGGCATAGGCGCAAGGCGGCAGGCACAGCACAGCCCATCGGGCAGCAAAGGAGCATGGCATGAGCGAGACGCAAAAACGCACGGCGGGCAAGTCCTTTCTGTATAAACTGCTGGAGAGCACGGGCACGCAGGGCATCTCATTGCTGGTGGGCATTGTGCTGGCAAGGCTGCTGTCCCCCACGGATTATGGGGTGCTGTCGCTTTTGCTGGTGTTTGTGAACATTTCCCGCGTGTTTGTGCAAAGCGGGCTAAACACCGCACTCATCCAGCGCCTGAAGGTGGAGGAAGCCGACCTGTCCGCCGTGTTCACGCTGAGCCTGGGCATCGCGGGCGGGCTGTATGCCATCCTGTTTGCGGCGGCGCCCGCCATCGCGGGGTTCTATGCCCTGCCGGAGCTGAC
>LVAR01000050.1 GCA_001604115.1 Clostridiales bacterium Firm_12
TGCAAAGCGAGATCGAAGCCACACGAGCCCTGCATGAGAAAACCACCGACCGCCTGCACCGCCAGGAGATGAACCTATCCCGCGTCAAGGCGGATATGGCGCAGCTGAACGACCGCCTGTGGGATACGTATGAGCTCACCTATGCAGGGGCGCAGGAGCAGCATGCCGAATATGTTTTACTAAGGCAGCGGGATGCTGCGGCGCAGGCCGCTACCCCGGATCCGGCGGGCGAGCCGCCCACCCCGGACGAGCCCGGCGCCCTGGAAGCCGCCAGCACCGCCCTACCCATGGGCTTTGCCGAAAACCAAGCGGAGGCGCGTGCCACAGAGATCCGGGAACGCATCAAGCGCATGGGCAACGTGAACGTGGCCGCCATTGAGGAATATGCCAAGCTGCATGAGCGCGCCACCGAGCTGACCGCCCAGCGGGACGATCTGACCCGTGCCAAGGGCGATCTGGCCACGCTGATCCAGAGCCTGCTTTCCCACATGCGCACGGTGTTTGTGGGGCAGTTTGCCCTCTTGCAGGGGTTTTTTGAGCAGACGTTTGTGCGGCTGTTTGGCGGCGGGCATGGGGAAGTGCGCCTGTCCGACCCGGAGGATCCGCTCAACTGCGGCATTGAGATCATCGTGCAGCCGCCGGGCAAGAAGCGCCAGATCCTCAGCCTGTTTTCGGGCGGGGAGCGAGCGCTCACAGCCATCGCCATCCTGTTTGCCATGCTCAAGCTCAAGCCCACACCCTTTTGCATCCTCGATGAAATCGAGGCCGCGCTGGACGAGGCGAACATCACCTATTTTGCCGATTACCTCAAGGAGTTTTCGCAGGGGACGCAGTTTGTGGTGGTCACCCACCGCAAGGGCACCATGGAGCGGTGCGATACCCTCTTTGGCGTTGCCATGGAGGAGCGGGGCGTGAGCTCCATGGTGAGCGTGAGCCTGCAGGATTTTGACTGACATGCCGATGGGCGGCACGGCGCATGCGCCGCGCGCCCACGCCAATCCGTTTTGACAACGCAAAGGAGGCGTACCCCCAATGGCCGATGGATTTTTGACCCGGCTCCGCGAAGGGCTTTTCAAAAGCCGCCAGAACTTGAGCGGCATGGTGGATGATGCGGTGGCCGACCACCGCGCCGTCGATGAGGATTTTTTCGATAGCCTGATGGATGCGCTCATCCTGTCGGACATGGGCAGCGCCTGTGCGGAGGAAGCGCTCACGCGCCTGCGCGCCAAGGTCAAGGCGGAGGGCGTCAAGGAAACCGCACGCTGCCGCGCGATGCTCCAGGAGATTTTGACCGACATGCTGGATGTGGAAAAAATGCCCCTCAAATGGCCGATGGTCATCCTGATGGTAGGCGTGAACGGGGTGGGCAAAACCACCACCATCGGTAAGCTGGCGCTGCGCTTTCAGGGGTTGGGGCGCACCATCATGCTGTGCGCGGCCGATACCTTCCGCGCCGCCGCGGCGGATCAGCTGGCCATCTGGGCGGAGCGTGCCAAGGTGCCGCTGGTGCGCCACCAGGAGGGCGCGGATCCCGCCGGTGTGGTGTTTGATGCGGTGCAGGCCGCCAAGGCGCGCCATGCCGATCTGCTCATTGTGGATACGGCCGGCCGCCTGCACAACAAGAAAAACCTGATGGATGAGATGGAGAAGATGCGCCGCGTGATCGACCGGGAGTACCCGGATGCGACGGTGCGCTGCCTTTTGGTGGTGGATGCCACCACCGGCCAGAACGGCCTGCAGCAGGCCAAGGCCTTCAGCGAGGTGGCGGGCGTGAATGGCATCGTGCTCACAAAGCTGGACGGTACCGCCAAGGGCGGGGTCATTTTCCCCATCATCCGGGAGCTCAAGGTCCCTGTGATGTATGTTGGCGTGGGCGAGGGCATTGACGATCTGCAGAGTTTCAACGCCAAGGAGTATGTGGCCGCGCTTTTTGACTGACATGCCGCCGGGGCGTAACCAGGCTGGCGGGCATGCCCGCCGCCGCACCGACAGGGCCTGTGGGCGCGCCATCCGGCATGGCTGCCCAAGGGCAGGGAGGGCATAGCATGATCATATCCCCTTATGTGTTCAAGACCCGCGCGCTGCGCGCGCTCAAAGGCAACTGGCAAACCGCGCTGCTGGTCAGCTTTTTTGCCTCGCTGCCCTATACGGTGGTGCAGGTGTTTCAAGCCACACAGCTGCCGGACGTGAGCCCAGGCCGCCGTAGCCGCCGTGCCTGCGCAAACATGGATGCTCATGGGGCTGCTGGGCGGGCTGTCGCTGGTGCTCACGCCGGTGCTCTCGCTGGGGTGCAACCATTACTTTTTGGAGCGGCTGCATGGGCGCGAGCCTGGCTTTGCGGGGCTGTTTGCCCGCATGGGCGTTTTTTTCAAGGCGCTGGCGCTGTACCTGCTCATCTATGTGAAAACCTTTCTGTGGTCGCTGCTGCTGGTCGTGCCGGGCATCATGGCGGCCATGCGCTACTCGCTTGCGCCGCTGTACCTGGCGGAGGATCCCAGCCTGGGCGTGCTGGAGGCGCTGCGCAAAAGCAAGCAGGCCATGCAGCACCAGAAGCTGAGCATGTTCATGTTGCAGCTGAGCTTTGTGGTGTGGCTGTTTGCCGCAATGTTGGTGGAGATGCTGCTGGCGGGCATGAGCCCGGTCATCGCGCTGGTGGCCTCGCAGTTCATTCAACTGGCAATGGCCACGTACCTCAACGCATCGGTGGCGGGCTTCTATCTGGCCGCCGCCGCACCGGACGGCATGCAAAAAGCGCAGGAGGATGCCGCCATGTGGCTGCGCACCTATGGCGGCAGCGTGAACCGCCGGCCGTTTGGCAATGATGAGCCCCCGACCGACAATGCCCCGCAGGATGATGCCGCGCCATCCGACCCGCAAGGCGGGGATGCGCCCGCCGATCCGCAGGGCGACCGGGACAGCGACCCCACCGACGGGGAATAATACTACACAGGGCAGCCCCAGCCATCCGCAGGGCGGCCAGGACGGCGGCACAACCCACGGGCTTTTGCTCACTGCGCACACCGCGCCCGGCAGGCATGGCTGTGCAGCGGGGATCCTATACACCGATCGCCCTTCAGGGGCGGCGGCGCGCCCACCCGGCGGCAGCGGCATGCCGCATCACATTTCATCAGGAGGGGACGCGCCATGAACTGGCTCAAACGGATCAGAAAATCCAAAACACAACCCGCGCCATCGTTTCCGGTGCTGCAAACGGAGCGCTTGGTGCTGCGCATGTTTGACCTGAATGATACGGTGGATGTATTTGCCTATGCGCAAAGCCCGGAGGTCGGCCCCATGGCGGGCTGGGCGCCGCACAAGACCATGGAGGATAGCCGCCGTGTGGTGCAGCTTTTCATCGACCGCGGCGAAGTGTGGGCGATCGTGGAAAAGCGCAGCGGACGGGTGATCGGATCCATTGGCCTGCATGCGGATGCCAAGCGGGATGCGCCCGGTGTGCGCATGCTGGGCTATGTGCTGGGGGAGCCGTATTGGGGGCAGGGCTATGCCACGGAAGCCGCGCTGGCGGTGCTCCGCTTTGCCTTTGAGGAGCTGGCTTGCCCCATCGTATCCGTATATCATTTCCCCAAAAACGCCCGCAGCAAGCGCGTGATCAAGAAGCTCGGCTTTGCGCCGGAGGGCGTGCTGCGCATGGCGACCAGCCTGCCGGATGGCACGGTGCTGGACGATGTGTGCTATTCCATGACCCGCGAGGAGTTTCTTGCCCAGCAAGCCAAGCCTGTTAAAGGGTCATGCGCCCTGCGCAAACCCCCGTGCCCACGCGGCGCTTCTGCCTGAGCCGGTGAAACGGCAGGTTTTTGCTGTAACATTCCCAAGGCAAAGCCCCATAAGGCGGCGCATGGCCTGCACCCGCACATCACAGCCATAGTGCCTGGTAATCTGAATCACGCAAAGGAGGCCGACCATGCCACCGCTCAAAGTCTATGCCGGAGAACTGCCATACAGCTACGCGCCCGGGGTGTTTCCCAGCCTGGCGCTGATGCAGGCCGCGCCGGAGCGTGCCACGCGGCTGCTGCTCAGCGAGCGCGCCAGCGGCGAGGGTGTGGAAAAACTGCGCGCCCTGTGCCGGGAACACCGCGTGCGGGAGGAGATTGCCGAGAAGGCACTGGCACGCCTGAGCGGCAAGCAGAATTGCTTTGCCGCTGTGGTGTTTGACAAATGGCAGGCCGCGCTTTGCCCGGAGCGCCCGCATGTGGTGCTGGTCAACCCGATGGATGAGGGCAATCTGGGCACCATCCAGCGCACGATGCTCGGCTTCGGCCTTGCGGACATCGCCATCATCCGCCCGGCGGCGGATGTGTTTGAGCCCAAGGTGGTGCGCGCGTCCATGGGCGCACTGTTTGCCTTGCGGGTCAAGCAGTATGATACGTTTGCCGCATACCGCGCGGAACATCCTGCGCACGCCCTGTACCCCTTCATGCTGGATGGCTCCGTGAGCCTTGCGGATGCGGTGCGCGCAGTGCGCATGCCCTATGCGCTGGTGTTCGGCAATGAGGGCAGCGGGCTGGATGCGACGTATGCAGCGCTGGGGCAGGCAGTGCGCATCCCCCATAGTGACGCGATCGATTCACTCAACCTGGCGGTGGCTGCGGGCATTGGCGCGTATGCCTTTGCCCAGGCAACGGCCAAGGAGGTTTGACCATGTTGGAGCAACAGTATCAGGCAATCTATGACCAGCTTTCCCAGTGCGTGCGGTATCTGTTTGCGCAGGGCAAGCTGCACACCGGCGCCACCGTGGTGCTGGGCTGCAGCACCAGCGAGGTGGCAGGCGGCGTGATCGGCCATGACAGTGTGCCCGCGCTGGGTCAGGCGCTGGCTGCGGCCTTTTTGGACACATGCAATGCGCTGGGGCTGCACGCGGCCATCCAGTGCTGCGAGCACCTGAACCGCGCGCTGGTGATGGAGCAGGCCACACTGGATCGGCTGCGGCTGACGCAGGTGAACGTGTGCCCCGTGCCCACGGCAGGCGGCAGCACTGCAGCCGGAGCCTATGCGCTGTTTGCCCACCCGGCAATGGCCATGAGCATCCAGGCAGATGCGGCAATTGATGTGGGGGACACGTTGGTAGGCATGCACATCCGTCCGGTGGCGGTGCCGCTTCGCATGCCCGGCGCGCAGGTGGGTAAGGCGCATGTGGTGATGGCGTATGCGCGCTACCCGCTGATTGGCGGTTCCCGGGCACAATATGCGCAGGATGTGCGGTAGGGAAGGCTCAGGCATCTTGATTGCCCCTCGCCGCAGCGAAAGCGGGTCAAGGATCAATGACCCATGCGGGGTTTGGGGCAGCGCCCCAACGACCCCAAAGAGCAAAGCAGCGAGTGAACCGCCGCGCAGCGGCAATGAGGCGAGCGGCACTGGCCGCAGGCAGCCAAACACAACACCCCCTCGCCGCAGCGAAAGCGGGTCAAGGGTCAATGACCTTTGCGGGGTTTGAGGCAGCGCCCCAACGTCGCCAAGCAGCAAAGAAGCGAGCGAACCGCCGCGCAGCGGCGATGAGGCGAGCGGCGCTGGCCGCAGGCAGCCAAACACAAAACCCCCTCGCCGCAGCGAAGGCGGGTCAAGGGTCAATGACCCTTGCGGGGTTTGTGGCAGCGCCCCAACGTCCCCAAGCAGCAAAGCAGCGAGCGAACCGCCGCACAGCGGCGATGAGGCGAGCGGTGCTGGCCGCAGGCAGCCAAACGCAACACCCAATAGCCGCAGGCAAGCTGTATAGCAAAAAACCCACCGGCCGAAGGCCAGGTGGGTTCTTTCTATGCAGGTAAAACGCGCACGTTTACATCAGCCCTGCTGACGGTGTTTCGCGAAGCACTCGCTGCAATAGATGGGGCGGTCGCTCTTGGGAACGAAGGGGACAGTGGTGGTTTTGCCGCACTCGGCGCAAACCGTCTCGAACTGCTCGCGCGGGGCGGCAGCACGGGTGGTCTTGCGGGCGCTACGGCAATTCTTGCAGCGGGTAGGCTCGTTCTGGAAACCTTTTTCAGCGTAGAATTCCTGCTCACCGGCGGTGAACACGAACTCAGCGCCACAGTCGCGGCACGTGAGCGTTTTGTCCTGGTACATGGTTTGGATTTCCTCCATTTTGTATGTCTGATCGTTACGGCTGACCTGGTCTTTGACCCCACACTCGCCGACGGGAAGGCTTGCTCATCGCGATTGCGCCCTACGTACCTTCTCTCGGGGCGAACCCCGGTCGGACTTACTACTAGAACGCGCCATGCTCACCAACGCTTTGGTCGGCTTACGTGGACCGCTTTGCCCGCGTCTGGCATCGGCTTTCAACCACAGACCCGAATACGATCACCGCTATTATAACGTTATGGGACAAGAAGCGCAAGTAGAATTTTAGGGAGTGAGGAAAATTTTGGATCAAGGAGGCCAAGCCAACCAAAACCCTAGCTGCGTAAGGCTTTGAGGGCGCCTGACCCGCAGGCTGGCGATGCGAGTATGCCCTGCGCTGCGCCTTCTTCCGCACTGCAGTGTGAGTGGGGCATCGCGCCCCCTCAGAAGCGGATGCACAGACAACAGGTAAAACGCGATATTGATCATGTTGGTCGATGCTTCCGGTAAGGGCATGCCGCGAAAGAAGTATATAGAACTCTGCATGCAAAAGGCAATATAAAGGCACATGGCATGCAGAAAGATCGCTTCAAAAAAATGCAAAATGCCTCTTTACAAACCGAAAAGAATATGATATATTATCATCCGTTACGGGGCATTAGCGCAGCTGGTAGCGCACAACACTGGCAGTGTTGGGGTCAGGAGTTCGAATCTCCTATGCTCCACCAAACCGGAGAACCTTTTAAAAAAGGTTCTCCGGTTTTTTATAGCATTTTCTTCGGCGCCATCCCAACCAATGCAATACGTATTGCAGCCCATTTTGCCACCCCTCATTAATGCCTTCTTCCTCGGCGAAGGTTCGCGGTTTGATCCGCTTTATGAGCATGCTCCATATCAAATTCTCCACCCTGTTTCACTTGGCTGCAAGCAAAACGCACAGTCACGGCGGGGCAAAAAAGCAGGTGATCCATCAGGGGCAGTCGCGGGGTACCCCGTGAAAACGTGATGTAGGTATTTTGCCGCTTCTGTTACGCGTGCCCGCCATGTAACGCCGTGTTTGCAGATGAGCGGCATCCGGACCTCGCGCGTTGTCACACTTCGAGTTTTACGCGCTGGTTTCAGCCGTGCGTTGCACGCCCATGTGCTGCAAAGCCGCATCAAGTGTTAAACGCTGACCCTGCGATAACACGGTTGCAGAACGAACACATCAGTTGATCAAGGCATAATACGTTGTTCCCAGGCAGGCTGAAACGCTGGAGCGGGGAGTGCGGATCCAGCAAACGTTGCTCACCGGTTACCCGTGCCAAAATGCACAGTACATTTGTCCGCCGTGCAGGGTATGAACTCGGGCAATCATCATCTACGCATTTGCTCTCTGGCTTACAGCTGGCAAACCTATGGCAGCCACACACATTTCTTTCATCAATCAAAAAAATCGCTTGACACAGTGGCTGCCGCCGCGTATAATTGTCGATGCAGCTATGCGGTGGGGAATTGTGTAACGGTAGCACCTACGACTCTGACTCGTATTGTCTAGGTTCGAATCCTAGTTCCCCAGCCATTCCTGGCTCCATGGTCAAGCGGTTAAGACGTCGCCCTCTCAAGGCGAAATCAGGGGTTCGATTCCCCTTGGAGCTACCATAATTAAAACCCTTGTGTAATAAGGATTACACAAGGGTTTTAATTATGTTTTCCCGCGCAAAATACCGCACTGATGATATAAAACCTGCCGCTAAGCGGGGTATTGCCATCTGCCGCCAGCTTCTGTAATCCTCCTTGATTGCCCTTTCAAACAGCTTAAAAAAGAACAGATACGTTCCAACCCGCCGTCGTCGATCAGCCGTATCTCCAGCAGCCATCCGCCCATCATCGCGGCTAACCCCATCTGACGCTGCAACGGCTTTACAAGGGTACGCCCACATGGTATCGTAAGGAGGTTGTGCGGTAGGCGGCAAGTACTGGCCTACCGCGCCGCCCATCACGATAGCGGGGGTGAACGCATGCGCACACTTTCCACACGCACCGCCGGGTTTACCGATTCGGTCATTCGGCGCATGACGCGGGTTTCCATGGAGTATGACGCGGTAAACCTTTCCCAGGGCTTTCCGGATTTTGACCCTCCAAAGGCGCTGCTGGACAGCCTTGCGCACGTGGCATATGCGGGGCCGCACCAATATGCCGTAACGTGGGGCGCATTCAATTTTTGCCAGGCGCTGGCACAAAAACAATCCGTGCCCATGGGGCACACCATCGACCCGCTCACGGAGGTAGTGGTCACATGCGGCAGTACCGAGGCGATGATGGCTGCCATGATGACCGTGTGCGATCCCGGTGACAAGGTGATCGTGTTTTCCCCTTTTTATGAAAACTACGGCGCGGATACTATCCTTTCCGGTGCGGAGCCGATCTACGTACCCCTCGCGCCGCCGAATTTTACCTTTGACCCAAACGTGCTGGAGGATGCTTTTCGCCAGGGCGTAAAGGCCTTGGTGCTGTGCAACCCTTCCAACCCCACGGGCAAGGTGTTTACCCGTGCCGAGCTCACCGTGATTGCCGATCTGGCAAAGCGCTACGATGCCTATGTCATCACCGACGAGGTGTATGAGCACATCGTCTATGCGCCGCACACCCATACGTACATCGCCTCCCTGCCGGGCATGTGGGAGCGAACCATTTCCTGCAGCTCGCTGTCCAAGACCTACTCCATCACGGGATGGCGGCTTGGTTACCTCATTGGGCCGGCAGCGGTGGTAGATGTGGCGCGCAAGGTGCATGATTTTTTGACCGTCGGCGCGCCAGCGCCGCTCATGGAGGCGGCAGTTACAGGGCTCACGTTTGGGCAGGCGTTTTATGACGAACTGCTCGCGACCTACACGCAAAAGCGCGCGCTGTTCCTGACGGGGCTGGACAGCCTTGGCATCCCGCACACCACACCGGACGGAGCCTATTATGTGCTGCTGGATGTGAGCGAGTTTGGCTACGGGAGCGATCTGGACTTTTGTTATGCGCTGGCACGGGATGTGGGCGTGGGCGCGGTGCCCGGTTCCAGTTTTTTTAGGGAACCGGAAAACCGCTACATCCGCCTGCATTTTGCCAAGACGGAGGAAACGCTCAACGCAGCGCTGGATCGGCTGTCCCGCATGCGTGCCATTTTAGGGCGCAAGGGCTAAACGCGTAGGGCTTAGCAGTTATCCGAATGCAAAACGGCAACGCTACTATCGCGTGGCGCTTGTGGCATCTGGTCTCATCATAAAACGCCGCGCAGCTTTGCTGTACCTTTGTTTTAGCGCCTTGCCATCGAACGAAATTGCTCGCAGCCGATATCGCGTTACGGTGTGAAAACAGATGACGGCTGCCATTTTGCAACCGGACGGAGGGCGCTCCTCCGTTGCCGCGCAGCTTTGCAAGCGAAAGCCCTTGCTCATGCCGGGCAAGGGCTTTGGATGTCCCAGAGCCTGTACAATGCGCCACAGCCGCTCGCATCATAGCCCTGCGGGCTGTTCGCTCGCTTTCGGGAAGCATGCTGCGGCATAAGGCTTTGGGGCGCCGCCCCAAACCCTGCAAGGGGCAATGCCCCTTGACCCGGTTCCGCTGCGGCGGGGGGCTTTGGATGTCCCAGAGCTTCCGTAATGCGCCACAGCCGCTCGCATCATAGCCCTGCGGGCTGTTTGCTCGCTTTCGGGAAGCATGCTGCGGCATAAGGGTTTGGGGCGCCGCCCCAAACCCTGCAAGGGGCAATGCCCCTTGACCCGGTTCCGCTGCGGCGGGGGGCTTTGGCAGTCCCAGAGCTTCCGTAATGCGCCACAGCCGCTCGCATCATAGCCCTGCGGGCTGTTCGCTCGCTTTCGGGAAGCATGCTGCGGCATAAGGCTTTGGGGCGCTGCCCCAAACCCCGCAAGGGGCATTGCCTCTTGACCCGGCTCCGCTGCAGCGGGGGAGTGGCTGCCCGCTGGGAGCCGCCCGGTTGTCAATACCCAGCTTCGATCTGGCGCACCCTATCCAACAACATCCGGTTCACCGGCGTAGAGATGCCATGCGTCTCCCCGATGGCAATCACCGCCCCGGCAAACATATCCACCTCGCTTGG
>LVAR01000051.1 GCA_001604115.1 Clostridiales bacterium Firm_12
TTTTTCCGTGCCGCTATGGCGCAGCTCCTGAATCTCATCAAAAATCACATGCTTGATGCCTAAATCCGGGATGGTTTCCTTCCAGCCGCGAAGCAACAGGTAGTGCATCAGATAGATATCCGCGTCAGGCAAATCATAGGGTTTCAGGCCGCGCACCACATGCACCCGGAGCGGCGAACCGTCCGCATGGTGAATAAAGCGCTCTGTTTCCTTTTCCCAATTGCGCAGCAGGTGCGCGGGGGCAATGATCATCGCCGGATAGGCACAAAGCTGCGCCAGCATTGCCAGCGCCTGCACGGTTTTACCCAGCCCCATTTCATCCGCCAGCAGGCCGCGCTCCGTGCGCAACAGGTAGGCCAGCCCTTCCTGCTGAAAGGGGGTCAGTGCTCCTGTAAAGACTGCCTGCGAAGGCGTTGCGCGCTCCGGCGCAAGGCGTGCCTGCTCACGGCGCAGCGTGTAGCTTCGCGCATCCGCCAGTGCGGCCTCCCAGCGCGCACGATCCGCGGGCTTGACTGCCAACGGGTAACGCATCATGAGCCAATTCAAATCCCCAATGATGCGCCTGTGCGCACTAAAGCGGGCTTCGCCACGCCGGTTGGTGCTTGTGCCCGGAAACAGTCGCTTGCAAAATTCCGTCACGCTTGGGTCAGCTTTGACAATCCAGCATTTGCGCTTATGGTTGTAGCTTAAGGTGCCGTATGTTTGTCCCTCCGCCACAGTGGCATCCTGCGCCAGATACGGCGGCAACTGCCCTGCATCCTTCATGGCAGGCTCACCCCCCAAAGCGCACTCAGCGACAGGCCATATACCGGTTTGCCTGCCACACTGCCTGGCAGGGCGACCCGCTGCCAACTGACCACCACGATTCCCTCCAGTGCATCGCATGCAGCATAACGACGCAACTGGGCCAGGAGTGCAGTGCGGTTTGGTTTGCCTTTTTTGATTTCCAGACCAATCGCGCCAACCCGATAATCAATACGGCATCCCGCGCCGATTTTTGCTTCATGCACGTAAGGTAGGTTACGGGCTTCCAATGCCTGCTCCACCAAGGAGTGCAGATCCGCTTCATATAAAGCAAAAGGAGGCCGCATGGCACGCAGCGCCTCCAATATGAGTTCCACCACGGCACGGCCTCCCTTTGTATTCGATCCTCGCTTTGCGGTGATGCGGCGCTTGCCCGGATGCCACGTTCCGGCATCCGGACGCTTGCCGCGCGGATCAGTCCAGAATGATCTTCTTGTGCTCGCGGCTCTGCCGGTACAGCACAAACCGACGGCCAATGCACTGCACAGGCTCGGCATGGGTTTTTTCGCTCAGGATGGCGCAGGCTTCTTTGGCGCTGAGCTCGCTGGTTTGCTGCACGGCGCATTTGATGAGTTCCCGCGCCTCCAGCGCATCATAGGCTTCCTTGACGGTGGCCTCGGTCACGCCGTCTTTGCCGATATACAGGATGGTGTCCAGCGTATTGGCCATGCTGCGCAACGTGGCGCGTTCTTTGCTGTTCATAAGGCTCTCCTTCAATCCTCTTGTTAGTCGATAAAGTCAAACTCCATATCGCTGATGCGCACGGTGCTGCCTTCTTTGGCGCCCGCCTGACGGAGCGCATCGATCACACCGCGATCACGCAACGTACGGTGGAACCAGCTCATGCTTTCCTCGTCATCAAAGTTCACGCTGTCGATCAGGCGCTGCATCATGCTGCCCTGCACCACAAACACATCATTGTCGCGAACAATTTCAAAAGGACCGGCCGGCATTTCCTCCACCAAGGGCTGCTCATCAAACGTCACCAACGGCGGCAGTTCCGGGAGCATGCGCACCACCTCGTCCAGCAGGGCGTCAAAGCCGGTCTGGGTGGCTGCGCTCACGGGAAAAGCCTTATAGCCCTTTTGCTGAAAAGCTTGCACCAGCTGCTGCTGGTCGCCCTGCTCCGGCAGAAGATCGCATTTATTGAGCACCACCAACTGCGGGCGCTCGCTCAATTCGCCATAGGCCTGTAA
>LVAR01000052.1:0-10566 GCA_001604115.1 Clostridiales bacterium Firm_12
AGCGCCTTGGCCGCCATGCCCAAGTGCACTTCCAGCACCTGGCCGATGTTCATACGCGAAGGCACGCCCATGGGGTTGAGCACGATCTGCAGCGGCGTGCCATCCGGCATGAAGGGCATATCCTCCTCGCGGAGGATGCGGCTGACCACGCCCTTGTTGCCGTGGCGGCCTGCCATTTTATCGCCCACGCTGATCTTGCGCTTTTGGGCAATATACACGCGCACCATCTGGTTCACGCCAGGGCTGAGCTCGTCCTTGTTTTCACGGGTAAAGGTTTTCACATCCACCACGATGCCGCCTTCGCCGTGGGGCACGCGCAGCGAGGTATCGCGCACCTCGCGTGCCTTTTCGCCAAAGATGGCGCGCAGCAGGCGTTCCTCGGCGGTCAGGTCGGTTTCGCCCTTGGGCGTTACCTTGCCCACGAGGATATCCCCCGCGTGCACTTCCGCGCCGATGCGCACGATGCCGGTTTCGTCCAGATCTTTGACCGCATCATCGCCGATGTTGGGAATGTCGCGGGTGATCTCCTCCGGTCCCAGCTTGGTTTCGCGCGCTTCGCTCTCAAACTCCTCAATGTGGATGGAGGTATAGAAATCTTCTTTGACCAGCTTTTCACTGATGAGGATGGCATCCTCATAGTTATAGCCTTCCCAGGTCATAAAGCCGATGAGCACATTGCGCCCCAGGCCGATCTCGCCCATCTCGGTGGAGGGGCCGTCGGCGATCAGGTCGCCCTTTTGGATGGGCGCTCCGGCTTTGACGCGCGGGCGCTGGTTAATGCACGTGCCCTGGTTGGAGCGGGAGAACTTTTGCAGGTGGTAGCGGTGGCGCTCCTTGCGCGCGTCCAGCACCACTACTTCGTCCCCGGCCACTTTTTCCACGATGCCGTCCTGCTTGCACAGCACCACGGCGCCGCTGTCCTGCGCGGCCTTAAACTCCATGCCCGTACCGATGATCGGCGCTTCCGGCACCAGCAGGGGCACCGCCTGGCGCTGCATGTTGGAACCCATCAGCGCGCGGTTGGCATCGTCATTTTCCAGGAAGGGGATCATGGCTGTGGCGACCGACACCACCTGGCGGGGGCTCACGTCGATAAAATCGACCTGCTCCAGCGGCACTTCGATGATCTCCGCGCGGTCGCGCACGGTCACGCGGCTGTTCACGAAGGAGCCATCCTCCAGCAGGGGTTCGTTGGCCTGTGCCACTTTGTAAAAATCTTCTTCGTCGGCGGTCATGTAAACGATCTCATCGCTCACACGGTGGGTTTTCTTATCCACACGGCGGTACGGCGCTTCGATGAAGCCGTACTCGTTGATGCGTGCATAGGTCGCCAGCGAGCCGATCAGGCCGATGTTAGGGCCTTCAGGCGTTTCAATGGGGCAGATACGCGCATAGTGGGAATAATGCACGTCACGCACTTCAAAGCTTGCACGGTCGCGGTTCAGACCGCCGGGGCCCAAGGCGGAAAGGCGGCGCTTGTTGGTCAGCTCCGCCAGCGGGTTGGGCTGATCCATGAACTGCGAAAGCTGGGAGCTGCCAAAGAACTCTTTGATGGCGGCGCTGACCGGGCGGATGTTGATGAGCTCGCCGGGGCGCACATCGTTAGCATCCTGAATGGCCATGCGCTCGCGCACCACGCGCTCCAGGCGGGACAGGCCGATGCGGATCTGGTTTTGCAGCAGCTCGCCCACACGGCGCAGGCGGCGGTTGCCCAGATGGTCGATATCGTCCGTGGTGCCGATGCCGTAGGGCAGCCCTACCAGATAGCTGATGGAGGCCACGATATCGTCATTGAGGATATGCTTGGGCGAAAGCGTGCCGGCATTGTCGGTCACGGCCTGCTTAAGGGCGGCGGCGTTATCGCCATAGGTGTCCAGGATGGTTTTGAGCGTGGGGTAATGCACCATCTCCAGCACGCCGCACTCTTTGGGGTCAAAGGGCAGGTACTGCTTGGCATCCACAAAGTGGTTGCCAACCACCTTGTGGCGGTGCTCCTCCATCTGGATATCCACCGCATTGACGCCGCTGTTCTGGATCTCGTGGGCCACGGATTTTTCGATCTTTTCGCCCGCTTTGACCATCACTTCGCCGGTCAGGGGATTCACGACGTCCTCCGCCGCGATCTGACCCTGAATACGGGTCGCCAGCGAGAGCTTCTTATTAAACTTGTAGCGGCCGACCCGCATCAGATCATAGCGTTTGGGGTCAAAGAACAGGGAATTGAGCAGGTTCTGCGCGCTCTCCCGCGTGGGGGGCTCGCCGGGCTTCTGCCTTTTGTAGATTTCAATGAGGCCGTCCTCCTGGCTCTGGGCATTATCGCCGCGCTGGAGGGTCGCCATCAGGCGCTCATCCTCGCCCAAAAGGCTCACGATCTCGCCGTCCGTGCCATAGCCCAGTGCGCGCAGGATGACCGTGATGGGCAGCTTGCGTGCCCGGTCGATGCGCACCCAGAGCACGTCGTTGGAGTCGGTTTCATACTCCAGCCACGCGCCCCGGTTGGGGATCACAGTGGTGGAATACAGGTGCTTGCCGGCTTTGTCGATGGTATCGCCGTAATACACGCCCGGTGAGCGCACCAGCTGGCTCACGATCACGCGCTCCGCACCGTTGATAATAAACGTGCCATGTTCCGTCATCAGCGGAAAATCACCCATGAACACGTCGGATTCCTTGATCTCGCCCGTTTCGCGGTTTTTAAGCCGAGCAAAAACCTTGAGAGGGGCGGCGTAGGTCATGTCGCGCTCCTTGCAGCGCTCCACGCTGTTCTTGGGCTCATCGAGGGAGTAGTCGACGAACTCGAGCACCAGATTATCGGTGTAGTCGGTGATCGGTGAAACGTCGGCAAGCACCTCGCGGAGGTCTTCTTCCAGAAAACGCTTGTAACTGTTCTTCTGCACCTCGATCAGATCGGGCATGTCCAGGACCTCATCGATGCGCGAGAAGCTCATGCGCTTCCTCAGCTTCCCCATTTGAACCTCATGCACCATAAATGCTATCACCCCTTATGTTCTCGCAGCGCATCGCTGCAAACGGTGGCTTTGCCAAGCGCCAGAATTTCCTGTTGCTTTTTTTCCGCCCACCATGTACAATACGTGGTAACGGACAGGCATGGCTCCGCATAGTAACGATACTGATGCAAGTTTATATTTTAGCACTTGTGCTTTCCGGTGTCAAGCGCTATGCCAATTTTTGGGGCAAGGGATTTGCCTTTTTTGCTTCACCGTGAGGAGTATGTTGCGATGACGAAATTTGGTCAGGTATATGCGATCGACCCAGTCAAAGGTTTGGCCAGCATCCGGTTTTCCCGCCCCGAAGCCTGCGGCAAGTGCGGCGCGTGCGGCGCAGGCGTGCATCAGGGGGATATCACCTTAAAAGCCCAGTGCCAGGTAGGCAATTGGGTGCGTGTGGAGATGCCGGAAGGCCGTTTTTTGACCGCGACAGCGCTAGCCTACGTGGTGCCATTGCTTGCACTGTTTGCCGGGCTTGGGCTGGGCAGCCTGCTGGGGCAGGGGCACGACCTGGCTGCGATGGTGGGCGGACTCATCGGCATTTTGGTTTCCATCGGGTTTTTGAAGCTGGTGGAAAAGCGCATCAAAGGCAAGTCCGAGTGGTCGCCGCGCATTGTGGAAGTGTATCAGGCCGCGCCGGACGAAGCGCAGATCGGTTGCCACATCGATTGACCCGCCCCCCGCGCGGGTTTGAAACGGAATCTTCAGCAGAGCCATGACTGGCCTTCCAGGTCGGTTATGCATCTGCAAACCGGTCATATTTCTCGCGCTCGCGCAAAGATGCGCCGGGTGGCCTGTTCAGGGTGCCTAAAAGGGGCGCTGCCTCACCGTACCGCCATCCGCGCCGTCAGGCGTCGTTGCCCTGCAAACAGTTCAACGCGCATCGCTGCGGCTGCACGCGGCCTTGCCAGGCGGAGTTTTCAAGGATGTACCCAGGTGCATGGCTCCCCGGGAGGACCCAGACCATACAATCAGGCCGTTGAATTCATTGATCCCACGGGTGTGCCCGGGCACATCCCATGTGTTACAAACAGCGTCCGGTTACCTTCGCTTTAATGTAACTTCCTGCCCGGCGTGCATCGCGTCCGGCCTGGCAGCCCCGCCGCCACGAGCAAAAAGCGAGGCGTCCCAAGCACATGCGCCCTCTCAGGGCAATGATGGCCATCGCGCACCAGTACGCTTTGTCGATGTTTCCGCCAAGGATGCCATCCATCAAGCATTTCCTTTGTAAATCAAGCCTTTGAGCCCGCCGCCGGCAATATGGTAAAATTTCACTACCGGCTGCCGTTCCCTGTTCAAATGCTTGCATATATGGTATACTTGGAATGTTACAGGGATCGTTGACCGGTGTCGTAAGAAAAGTGCATTCCCTTCACGGGGGCGCCCGATTCGGATGCGTGCGGCACAACTGTGCTGCCGTATCATAGCACCCTAATGGAAAAGCAAAGCGGTGTGACCGCTTTACCCAATGATAAAAACGACCCGAAGAAAAAATAAGCGTCGCCCCGCGTCGCCATTATCCGAAAGGAGGTTCTTTCATGACAGAAATCGAGCAACCAAAGCTACGCATCATCCCCCTTGGCGGCGTGGACGAGTTTGGCAAGAATATCACCGTGGTTGAATACGGCGAAGATATCCTTGTGATCGACTGCGGTTCCATCTTCCCTGAGGCTGATATGCTTGGCGTCGATTTGGTCATCCCCGACGTCACCTACCTCATCAAAAACAAGGATCGCATCCGCGGCCTGCTGCTTACGCACGGCCACGAGGATCACATCGGTGCAACACCCTATGTGCTGCGCCAGGTGCCCATGCCCTTGTATGGCACCAAACTGACCCTTGCGCTGGTGGATCTCAAGCTCAAAGAGCACCGCATCCCCGGCATCCAGCTCAACGTGGTCAAGCCCAAGGACGTAGTGCAGCTGGGCAGCTTCTCGGTGGAGTTTATCCACGTGAACCACTCGATCGCGGGGGCTGTGTCCCTGGCCATCACCTGCCCGGCCGGTACGGTGGTTGTCAGCGGCGATTTCAAGATCGACTACACCCCCATCGAAGGCACTGTGACCGACCTCGCTTCCTTTGCGGCCATCGGCCAGAAGGGCGTGCTGGCTTTCCTGTGTGAATCCACCAACGTGGACCGCAAAGGCCAGACCATGAGCGAAACCAAAATCGGCCAGACGTTCATCGATAACTTCCAGCAGGCCAAGGGGCGCGTGATCGTGGCCATGTTTGCCAGCAACGTGCACCGCGTGCAAATGGTGGTGGATAGCGGCGCGATGTTTGGCCGCAAGGTCTGCTTCATCGGGCGCAGCATGATCAACGTATCCCGCGTGGCCATGTCCATCGGCGAGCTGCGCATCCCGGAAGAAAACATCGTTGATATTGACGATATCGACAATTACCCGGACGAGGAACTGCTGATCGTGACCACCGGCAGCCAAGGCGAAGCCATGGCCGGCCTCACCCGCATGGCCTACGGCGAGCACCGCAAATTGCAGATTCGCCCCAGCGATATGATCATCATTTCCGCAAGCCCCATCCCCGGCAATGAAAAGCCCATCGGCCGCGTGATCAACCAACTGTACCGCTGCGGTGCCAACGTCATCTACGGACAGATCGCGGATGTGCACGTTTCCGGCCACGCCTGCCAGGATGAGATCAAGCTGCTCCACGTGCTCATCAAGCCGCAATACTTCATCCCCTACCACGGTGAGTACAGCAAGATGTGGCAGCATGCGGAGTTGGCCGAGAGCCTGGGCACCCCCAGCCAGAACATCGTGATCCCGGAAATCGGCCAGATGATCGAGATGGATCAAAACAGCCTGGCCATCACCGGCGTGGTGCCCACCGGCGGCGTGCTGGTGGATGGCCTGGGCATTGGCGATGTGGGCAACGTGGTTCTGCGCGACCGCAAGCACCTGAGCCAGGACGGCCTGATCATCGTGGTCATGGCCATTGACCGGGACAACGGCGCGCTGGTCAGCGGGCCGGATATCATCAGCCGCGGCTTTGTGTATGTGCGTGAAAATGAGGACATCATCGAATCCAGCCGCGAGCTGGCGCGCAACATCATCAAGAGCTACGGCCGCATTGATGGCAGCGAGTGGCAGAACATGAAAAACCGTATCAAAGATGAGCTGCACCGCTACATTTTTGAAAAGATCAAGCGCAACCCCATGGTGTTGCCGATCATCATGGAAATTTAAGGGCAGGCGCTTTGCATTAGCCCAGCCAAAGCAGCGGGAGGGACGGTATGTCCCTCCCGCTGCTTTAGGATGCGCCGCAAACCGCCGCGGCGCGGTTGCGCCGGAGCACAAAAAAAGCCGCCATGCGGCGGCGGGAGCCTTGCATGGGCAGGGCGGTTGGGGCATCATCCGCCATATGTTTCACGTATGCTAAAGCTGATGCCCCATACATAGTAGGTCACAATCAGTTCACGGATGGTATGGCTATCCTTGGCGGTCAGGATGGTGGCGGTCACATCCCCCTGGGACTTTGCCTCCAGATGGCGCACGGACAGATCGCCTATCTGCAGCACGTCGCTGGCGTTGGGCACCACCTGCACCTCGATCATGTCTATGGGCACCAGGCATTGGTTGCTCAAACGCAGCGTGTACGTAATGAAGGCATATTGATCCGCCGCGGCCAGCGGCGTGCTGGAAAAACGCGTGCCGATAAACGCATCCTGCCGAAGCTGGGTGGCAACCTCGTCATAGAGCTCCTGGCGCTGTGTGGCCAGCGCGCCTTCGGCTTTATACGCCGCTATGGTCACGCGCGCCGTCAGGAAAAAATAGCCGACCAGCAACAGTGCCAGCACCACCAGCGCAATCATCAGGATCATCACGGATTTAAGGATTCGCAATCAAGAAACTCCTTCCTGAGCCGCCGTGTGCCGGGAACGGCCAGCGGTACTGCCGCAAAAACAACGATTCGGGCGGTCAATTTATTGCTCCCCTGCGGAAAGGATGGCACGCATCTCATCGATCATCTCGCTGTCCTTCAGGCGGAATTTAAACTCCACCCGGCGGGAGGCGCTCATATCCACCGCGCCGCTCGCCGTCAGGATGGGATCGGAATAGCTGCGGCCCTTGGCAGTGAGCACCTGGCGCAGTTTTTCCTGCTGCTGTGCATTGAGGCCGGGCAGCTCCAGGCAGAAGGTCGCCACGGAAAGCGCCCGATCCTGAGATAGCGCCAGATTGGTCAGGTAGGTGCCTTGCGTGTCCGTGTGCCCTTCAATGACGATCTCGCCCAGATAATCCACATATTCATCCCGCAGGAGCACGGAAAGATAGAGCGGGATGAACTCGCTGAGCAGTTTCTTGCCCGAATCCTTGATATCAAACTTACCCACATCAAAAAATACATTGCTATCCAGCATGATATCGCCGGTGTTGCTATCCACCGACGCCTTGAGGTTGGCCGAAGCCAGCGCGCTGCTCAAATCACGGATGATTTTGGTGCGCACGCCCACCAGATCATCCAACTTTCTTTGCTGGTTGCTCAGCAGCGCTTGCTGATCCTGCACCAAGGTGGTGGCGCTGTCCAGCTTGACCTGCTGATCCTGAAGTGTTGCCTGCGCGCTGGCCAGCGCGGTTTCCTTTTCGGTCAGGGCAGCCTGCGCTGCGGAAATGGTGCCTTCCTGCTCGGTCAGCTTGCGCTGCTGCTCCTGAATGGCCGCCAGGGCGGCGGCCAACTCATTCTGCTTGGCTTCCAGCGCCGCCTGCTGCGCATTGAGCGTGGTCTGCTGCGCATCCAGTGTCGCCTTCTGGGCGGAAAGCTGCGTTTGCTGGTCGGTCAGCTGCAGATCCTGCGAGGTAAGCAGGGTCACCTTCTCTTCCAGCTCGGCTGTTTTGGTTTGCAGCATCACAAAATACTGATACACACTGTAGGTGAGCACCAGCACAAACACCAGCAGCAGTGCTGCCATCATATCGGAATAGGAAATCCACGCCGCGCCGGCATCCACGCGCCCGCCGCGCCGGCGCGAGTAGGTTTTTCTGGCCATATCACACGCCTCCTGCTTGTCCCGCAGGCTTTGCCCCCTTGGCTTTCATGGCGGCGTCCATGGCGGCGGCATCCAGGCGGGCGTTCAGCCCATCCACAGCCAGCCGCATGCGGGCGAGCGCATCGGTAAACTCAGCGGTCTTTTGCGCATAAGCCGCCCCGCCATCCCGGCGCAGGGAGGCTTCCACCTCCTGCAAGGTTGTAAGCATCTCCACCTGCATCCCGCTGAGGTTGCGGGCGATGGCGGCCTGTTGGGTCACGGAGTCCTGCAGCAGGGAGAGCAGCTGATCCTGCCGCTCCTGCGCCATAGTCTGGGCATCGTTTTCCAGCATAGCGGCGAAATCGCGGCTGCTCTGCTGGATGCGCTTGGCATCCTCCACCAGCGATTCGGCCACCTTCAGGGTGCGTTGCAGGTTTTGCTGCGTGGCCGCCTGGCTTTGGTTCAGCACGGCCAGGGTATCCGCAAGGGCGGTCAGCTGGCCGTTCATGGCGGCGTTCATCTGATGCACAAACTGATTCACGATCCGCTGCACACCATCCACCTGCTCACGGGACACGCCTTTCATGAAATTATCCATGGACAGCGAAAGCGGATGCATGGCGCGGCTCACGCCCAGCTCCACAGCGCTGGCCATCTGCGCCCCCAACTGATCGGCGGTACGTTTGAGATCCAGCTTATCATCCTGTTTTTGGCAGATGAGCTGCACCTCCGGATCCAGCGGGCGGGGCATAGCCAGCTCATAAAAAGCCTCGTCAAAGGAATCCAGGGCTTTGAAGGCATGCCCGACCGCCCAGCGGTTGAGCATATTGAACGCCAGCGAACACAGGATGCCCGCCACAGAGGTGGCAAAGGCGAACTTCATGCCATCCAGCAGCGTGGGGATGCTGGAAAGCGTCTTGGCCGCATCCGCCAGATCCAAGCCGGTCAGGCCGCTCATGAGCCCCATGAACGTGCCCAGGATGCCCAGTGATGTGAGCAGGCTTGGCACCAGCTCCGCCAGCTGCGCGTGGCCGGGGCGGTAAATGACGGTATCTTCATTGATATACTCCTGCGTGTTGCATGGCATGCCGCGCAGATCCAACTGGCCGGCATTCAGCAAAAAGCGCTGCCACTCTGCCCGGAGCGAGCGCCCCAAAAACCGCGCCTCCCGCCAGATGGGCCGCTCGCTGCTGGCCGCGCTGCGTTCCAGTTTCATAACGGCGCGGTTGAGCAGCGCACTGTTGCGCAGCACCGGGTAAATGCACTTAAAAAAGCCAACCAGGGTGACCAGCGCAATCATGCCATACACAAGCGCGCTGGAAAGGTTGTCCACCACGCGCGCGATGATCGTATCCACCAAATCATCCACCACCCGTCCAACTGGATTATGAACCAATCTTAACATTTTTCCGGCGTGTTTACAACGCCCAACATGGATGCCGGAAAACAACGCGCACAGCGGGCGTTTCGGAAAAAATTTCTGAATACAGCACCAAATTTGAACTTTTGCTTGCCATCCTGCTAAATAATGGTTATAATGCAATCAGTTCTATTTCATTATGAAGTTCAGTACCACCTTCGACGCACATGGGGGTAGTTCTATGCCTCGCAAGCATACGGCCAATGAGGGCCTTATTGAGAATGTAGCGCACAACCTGTTCCTTGCGCTGCCCATTTTCCGTAAAAGATTGTTGCACATGGATGTGATCCAGCGTGAGTTCAATGTGCCCCTGTCCCATGTGCAAGTGATGGCTATGCTCAATGACAACGGCCCCATGAACGTCAGTGAGATCAGCCGCCGTCTGGGCATTGCCAAGCCCAACATCACCCCCTTGATCGACCGGCTGATTGCCGATCAGTTTGTGGAGCGCAAGCGGGACGAGCACGACCGCCGGATGGTGATCGTGAGCATCTGCCCGCTTGGCGTGGAGCGCCTGATGGAAATCCGCGGCAAGATGCATGAACTGGTAGCCGAGTGGGCCGTGATGCTCAGCGCAGCGGATCTGCGGGAGCTCAACGAGAGTCTGCGCACCATCAGCCGCGTGCTGGGTTCCACCCTGCAAAACAGCAAGGACGTTTGATGCGGACTGACACCGCGCCGCAAGCGCTGCTGCGCATGGATGCGGACGTTGCCGAAAGCCCAAAGCCTTTACGCCTTTGGAAACCTGACAGGTTTTTCACCTTTGATCCCTTTCCGCTGCGGCGGGAGCGAAACGTAACAGCAAAGCCGCGCCCTGTAAGGCGCGGCTTTGCTGTTGATTACGGTTAGCTTGATTACCGGGTGAGCGCATCGTTCACGGCGGTGAGCACCGCCGTGCTGGTGATGGTCGCGCCGGAGATCGCATCCACGCCGTTGCCATAGGCCACCTGGCCGCTCTGGCCGATGAACTGGGCGGCAAAGGCCGCATCCTTGGCTTTGGCGCCATAGCCTTCGGTTTCGTTGAAGGTTGCGCCGCCGATGGTCAGGCTCACGATCTTGCCTTGCGCATCCAGCCCCACCGTGACCTCAAACGAACCTGCAAACCCCTTGGCGGTTTCCGTGACGATCTTGACCGCGCCATTTGCATCCGGTGC
>LVAR01000052.1:10611-10909 GCA_001604115.1 Clostridiales bacterium Firm_12
GCCGCTGCCAGCGCCTTGTTGATGGCGTCCAGCACCGCGTTGCTGGTGATGGTCGCGCCGGATACCGCATCCACATCGGTGCCATAGGCCAGCTGGCCGCTCTTGCCGATAAACTGGTTGCGATATTGGTTGGTCTGCACCTCTGCGCCATAATACTCGGTTTCATTGAACTTGGGGCCGCCGATTTTCAGCGATACGATGGTGTTGCTGGCATCCAGCCCTACCGTCACTTCGATCTCGCTGGCAAATCCCTGCACGGTCTCTTTAATTGTCTTGACCGCGCCATCTGCATCCGGCG
>LVAR01000053.1 GCA_001604115.1 Clostridiales bacterium Firm_12
CAGGATGGCCTGGGGCCGCTGACGCTCTCCGGCACGCGCTATGTGCTGGCAGGGTTGCTGCTCATGGCGGTGATGGGCGCCAGGCGGCGGTTCGGCGCGCGCGGGGTCACGCCGGATGCTGCTGCAGCGGCGCAAACTGGGGCGCAAACCGCCGCAGCGGGCGCGCCAGCGCAGTCCGGCGCAGCCGCAACCGCGCATCCCGCGCAAGCATCCGCCCCCAGCGAAGCCGCCCCCGCCACGGCGCGGAGGCTGCCTGTTGGCACCATCCTGCTGCTGGGGCTGCTGGGCTATACCATTGCGCAGGGCATGCAATACATGGGGCAGGCGCACCTGACCCCCACCCAGAGCTCCCTGTGCCTGAGCGTGGGCAATACCGCCATGGTCATGCTGCTGGATCTGCTCTGGCTGCGGGAAAACCAGACCCGGCTGGACTGGCTCAAGCTTTTATTGCTGGCAGGCGGCATCACGCTTTATTACAATCCCTTTGGCGGTGAGGGCGTTTCGCTGGTAGGCATCGGGCTCATGGCGCTTTCCTCCGTGGGGTATGCCGCACAAATGACGCTGAACCGCCGGTTGCTGACCACGCGTAAGCTGGCGCCCATGACGCTGGTTGCCTGGCCGATGCTCGTGGGTGGCGCGGCGCTGCTGGCAGCCGGGCTGCTCACGGAAGGCACGCCGCGCTTTACCCTGCGCACGGCGCTCATGCTGCTGTACCTGAGCGGCGTGAGCGGCGCGCTGGGCTTCTTCCTGTGGACCAAAAGCCAGAAGGCGCTCACTGCTTTTGAAAGCAGCGGGATCAATAATTTGATGCTTATTGAGATCGCGCTGCTGGATTTTCTTTTCTTTGGCAGGCGTTTCAGCCCAGTACAGCTGCTGGCCATCGCGCTGGTGTTTGGCACCATTGTATGGATCCAGGCAGGCAAGCGCCCGCACGCGAAGGGCGCTGCAGTGCGCTAGGCTCCGGCGCATGGCCAAGGCGGCAGGCGCGGGCGGGCAGCAAGGGTAGCCGCCGTGACAAACCTGCTTCAGGCTGGCAAACAGCCCTGCCATAGTCGCCGCCTGTTTCACAGGCCAGAGATCCGGAAATCCTGAACCTGAACAGAACCGCTGTGGCCGCAGCGCGACCTGAACCCAGCAGTAGGGTATAGGCTGCGCCATAGCGCAAGGAGGACATATGGATCAACGTACCCCGCAAAACCCGGCGCAGGCCGATCCGATCTATAACTTTGAGACGCGTGTTTTGCGCCTCCGCGGGCAGGCCGTGGTGCGCCTGCCTGCGGAGGTCAGCGCTGCGCTGCCGTCCCGCGGTATGGGCATGGCGCGCGTCACGCTGGACGGTGTGCCGCGGGTTGTTCCGCTGGAGCCGGATGGCCTGGGCGGCCACTGGTTTTTGGCGGAGGAGCCGCTGCCCGCATCGGTCACAGATCTGCCGGGGAGCACCATGACCGTGACCCTTGCGCCCCTTGCGCAGTGGCCGGAGCCGCCCGTCCCGGAGGATATGCTTGTGGGCCTGAGGCAGGCCGGGCTGCTGCCCGCGTGGGAGAGCCTGACCACCAAAGCGCGCTGGGAATGGCTGCGCTGGATCCGCTCCACCCAGAACCCGGCCACGCGCGAAAGGCGCATCCGGATTGCGTGCGACAAGCTCCAGCACGGCGCACGGCGGCCGTGCTGCTTCAACAGCGCCGCATGTACTGTGCCGGAGCTGTCCCGCGAGGGGGTATTGCAAACGCCCGCGGCCAAATAGGCTGCGGGCGGAGCTTCACGCGGTAGGCGCGTTGGGCTGGGCAGGGAAGCTCCCTGTGAAGGCCGGCATGGCGCCATCCCTGCGCACAGGGCGGATGTATTTGAAGCACCGCTCCGGTTGATAGTACAGATAGAGGAGCCTGCCGGGCGTGGTGTCGTAGCAGTAGCCTGTGGCGGAAAAATCAAACGTCGCCATGGCGCTTTCCACCTTGGCCTCTACGCTTCGGTTTTCCTGCTCATAATCAAAAGGGCCGTGCTCAAACACCAGGTACTCGGCCTCGGGCACGGTCATCAAACGCATCTGCGGGGGCACGCTGCCATCATAATCCAGCGGGAGCCTTGCGCCGTGGCACTCCACGCGCGGGAAGCCCCAATCGCACAGCCTGCCTTCGGGATCGCTGAGGTAGGCCATGACCTGGCCGCCGCCGCCGTTGGCCTCGCTGCCACCGGCATCGTCCAGCTTGCCGGGGATGCTGTCCAGCAAGCCGCAAATGGTTTCGCGATCCTGCCCCGGGATCAGGCTTTGCTTTTGCCAAAAATCCCAGTAGCCGTTGCTTTCATAATTGCGGATGTGCAGAAACTTGTGCGCGGGTATGGTCACAAAGTAAATGCGGACATCCTCTGTCGATTTTTGCATACCGATTTCCCCCAATCCGAAAAAATAGCGGTCAAAGGCGTTGATTTTGGTGCGCAGCACCACAGGCGTGGGATGCCTGCGAAACGCGCTGGGCGTGACTCCATACGCGTCCTTGAACGCTCTGGTAAACGCCTCGTGGGAGGAGAAACCATAGTCAACGGCAATATCCAGCAAGCTTTGCGCCTGATCCCGAACCGCCTTGAGCGCAAAGGCCAGCCTTCTGCGCCGCAGATAGTCCCTGAACTGCAAGCCTGTGATCTCCTTGAATTTGCGGGTCATGTAAAACTCGGAATAGCCCAATTTGCGTGCCAGCGAGCGCAGCGTCAGGGCTTCGTCATGGTAGCTTTGGATGCTGCGGTCGATCTCATCCACGATGGTCTGGATTTGCCGCTGCCATTCATACATGGTTCTGCTCACCTCCTTACGGCTGCCTTGCCGCTAAGATGATACCGCAGCCGTACGCTTCGCGCTTGATGTGACTTGCGGTGATGGGGCAAACTGGGCGCAAACCGATACCCCCGCACGCGGCCAGGCCATGGCATCCGGCCTGCGCCGCCGTGCTGAACCGCCTGATCCCTGCCTGGGCAACCATGCGGATGGCTCCCGCCGGGCAGCGGCAGCTTGCCGGGCGGGTGGCTACTCTTTCCCTTGGATGGTGGGCTTCTGGTTTTGCTGCAGCAGCGCCACGATTTTTTCAAAATCCTTCTGACGGGTTTCTTCCTTCTTGATGGATAGGTACCGCCTCACATACGCCACCCTGGCCGAGCGTGGCATGCCCGTAAAATGCTGATGCGCGAGCGCAAAGCCGGATAATCGATCCGCGAAGGCCGCAATTTGATCATCCGTGACCGCGCCGGAGGGGGAAGCATCCCACATGCCGTTTTCCTTGGCGGAGGCGACAGCCTTTTCGCCCAAGGGGGTCATCCTGTTTTGCTGCCGAAGGCTTTCGATGATTTTCTTGTTTGGATCGGACCATGGGCTTTTGGCTTGGCGGCAGGCAAAATATTTGCGGTACATGGTATCGTCCACACGTTTCATCTGGCCGTCTATCCACCCAAAACACAGCGCTTCCTCCAGCGCCTCCCGCGCTGTGAGCGTGCCGGCGGCCTTTGTTTTTCCAATCAGGAGCCACACGCCGCCGCTGGTCGCGGCGTTTTCACTGAGCCAGTTCCGAAAATCCTGACGGGTGGCAAAGCTCAATTCAGGTACATCTGTTTTCATCCGCCATACCTCCCTTTCAAAGCACTGCAATGCGCAGCTCGCGGCATGGGCAAACGCCCCTTGCCTCCGCTGCCGGCATTGCCCATTGGCTAGTCCGCAGCCCTATCACAGGCATCTTGCAGGCAAGCCGCTCGATCCCGCAACACAGCAAACAACGATTCTTGATTATACCATGGCAGCAAGGGGATTACCAACCGGCGCTTAGCCCTGCTGCCAAAGCCAGCGGCCGGGCATGCCGTCCCGCCTGCCTGACGCACACCCAAAAGCCGCCCGCGCCTGGAACCCCGCCGGTTGACTTCCAATAGTCCATTCCTGTACAATGGTAAATGGATACAAACTGCGGCCTGCGTTGGGAGGTGGGAAACCATGGTTAGCCGAAGTAATGGGGATGGGTGCAGTACGGCCTGTTCCGTAGCAGATTGGCAAAGCGGCTGGCATGGATGCGCGCGGCAAACGGCGTGCTTTCCACCTTACGCAACTGACACGCAGCGGAGCTGATGGCGCGTGCTGTCCTGTTCATACATTACGGTTTGTTTCACAAACGAATTGTATGAAAGGATGGTCATGATGTGGTTCATGAAAAAAGCACCCGTGGCGGTGCAACGGAAAAATGAATGTGAGGCGGTTCTGCGCCGCTATGCGCTCCTGGAGGAGCAAACCCTGCTGACCCTGCTGGACACCTCCGCGCAGGGCATTTCGGCTGCCAGGGCGGCGGAGCACCTGGAGCGCTACGGCCGCAACGTGATCGTGGCGGGCAAGTCCAAGGGCTTTTTGGGGCGGTTGTTTGAGGCGTTGTTCAACCCCTTCAACCTGGTGCTGTTACTGGTGGCGGTCATTACCTTCATCACGGATGTGGTGCTTTCCGTCAAGGCGGATTTTACCACGGCGGCCATCATCCTCACGTTGATTCTCATCTCCAGCGCCATCTCCTTTATCCAGAGCGAAAAATCCAACAGTGCGGCAGCCAAGCTATCCAAAATGATTTCCAACCGGGCGGATGTCTGGCGGGATGGCGCCCTGCTGGAAATCGGCATCGACGAAGTGGTGCCCGGCGATGTGGTTCGGCTTTCCGCCGGGGATATGTTGCCCGGGGATGTGCGTTTCCTGACCACCAAGGATGCCTTTATTGCGCAGGCGGCGCTCACGGGGGAATCCGCCCCGGTGGAAAAGTTTGCGGAGCTGCGCGGCGCGCAGACGGATGCGCTCACCGATTTTGCCAACCTGGGGCTGATGGGCACAAACCTCCTCAGCGGCAGTGCAACAGCGGTGGTGCTGACCACCGGTAACGATACATATTTCGGCGCAATGGCCAAAAGCCTGTCCGGCGACAAGGCAAAAAACAGCTTTGAGCGCGGTGTGGATTCCGTGTCCAAGCTGCTGCTGCACTTTATGCTGGTCATGGTGCCTGTGATCTTCATCACCAACGGCATCACCAAACATGATTGGGGCGCGGCGCTGCTGTTTGCGGTCACCATGGCTGTGGGGCTTACCCCGGAGATGCTGCCCATGATCATGACGTCAACACTGGCGCGCGGCGCGGTGTCCATGGCGCGGCACCAGACGATCGTCAAGACCCTTTCCGCCATCCAGACCTTTGGGGAGATGGATGTGCTGTGCACGGACAAAACAGGCACCCTGACCGAGGATAAGATCATCCTGGAAAAGTATATGGATGTGCATGGGCGGGATGATATGCGCATCCTGCGCCACGCATACCTCAACAGCTATTTCCAGACAGGGCTGAAAAACCTGATCGATCTTGCCATCATCAACCGTGCGGAAGAAAACGGCCTGTCCGGGCTCATCCCGCAATTCACGCGGATGGATGAGATCCCCTTTGATTTTTCCCGCCGGCGCATGAGCGTGGTGCTGCAAAACCAAAACGGCAAACGGCAGCTGATCACCAAAGGCGCGGTGGAAGAGATCATGGCCATCTGCGCCTATGTGGAGCATGACGGCGTGGTGCAGGCGTTTGACGCGGAGCACCGCGCCGATGCGATGCGTGTGTTTGAGGAGCACAACCGCGATGGCCTGCGCGTGATCGCTGTGGCGCAAAAAAACGATATCGCGGATGTAACGGTGTTTGGGGTCGAGGATGAGCGCGATATGGTGCTCATTGGTTTTGTGGGTTTTCTGGATCCGCCCAAGGAGAGCGCTGCGCAGGCCATTACCGCCCTGCGTGAGCACGGCGTTCGCGTGGCGGTGCTCACCGGCGACAGCGAAGGCGTGGCGGTCAAGGTGTGCAACAAGGTGGGCATCCCCACGGAAAACTGCCTGTCCGGCAGCGATGTGGAGGCGATGAGCGACCCCGCGCTGCGCGAGGCGATCCAGACCTGCGATCTGTTCAGCAAGCTTTCCCCGGCGCAAAAGCAGCGCGTGGTGCAGGCGTTTCAGCAGTCCGGGCACACGGTCGGCTATATGGGCGACGGCATCAACGACGCCCCTGCGCTGCAGGAGGCGGATGTGGGCATCTCAGTGGATAGCGGCGTGGACATCGCCAAGGAGACCGCCGATATCATCCTGCTGAAGAAGGACCTCATGGTGCTGGAGGAAGGTGTTCTGGAAGGCCGCCGCACCTTTGGCAATATCATGAAATACATCAAGATGGCGGCTTCCGGCAATTTTGGCAACATGATTTCCGTGATGGTTGCCAGCCTGTTTTTGCCGTTTTTGCCCATGCTGCCGGTGCACATCCTGACGCAGAACCTGCTGTGTGATTTTGCCCAGATCGGCATCCCGTTTGACCATATGGATCAGGAGTATCTCCGTGCCCCCCGCCGCTGGGAAACCGGCGGGATCCGCCGCTTCATGCTCCTGTTTGGCCCTCTGAGCTCTGTGTTTGACATCCTCTGCTTTGCGGTGCTGTGGTGGGTGGTCAAGGCCAATACGCCCGCGCTGGCGCCGCTGTTTCAGGCAGGCTGGTTCCTGTTTGGCACCCTGTCGCAGATTCTGATCGTGCACATGATCCGCACCAGCAAGCTCCCCTTTGTGCAAAGCCGCGCATCGCTGCCGCTGGTGCTCTCGACGGTGCTGGTGGGCATCATCGCCATTGCGCTGGTGTTTTCGCCTGTTGCGCTGGGCTTTGACCTGGCCACACTGCCGCTGACGTTTGCGCCTTGGCTCATCTTGCTGCTGGCAGGGTATTGCGCGAGCACGCAGCTGTTCAAGGTGCTCTACATGCGTCGGTACCGGGAGTGGCTCTGAGGCGAAGGGCGGCTCATGCAACGCCGGGCGGCCGCGCGGCGGCAGCGCCCGCCTTCGCCCCGCCGGGAGAAGGATTTCCCGCATCGGTGCAGAATTGTATACAACGCGCTTTGCGCGGCGCTCACAGGAAGGATGCGGTTAGGCGATGCAGCAGGACGTGAAGGCTATTATGAAGGAACGCTTCGGGCGGGACACATTGCTTGCCCTTGCCACCCTGGAGGGGAACCGCCCCGCCGTGCGCACGGTGGACAGCTATTTTCTGGAGGGGGCGTTTTATACCGTCACCTATGCGCTGTCCCATAAAATGAAACAGATCCAGGCAAACCCGGATGTTGCGGTGTGCGGGGAATGGTTCACCGCCCATGGCGTGGGGGAAAACCTGGGCTATGTGCGCGATGTGAAAAACGCGGCTATCATGGCCACGCTGCGCGCGGCCTTTGCCGCCTGGTATGATAACGGCCACACCGATGAAAGCGACCCCAACACCTGCATCCTGCGCATCCGGCTCACGGATGGGGTGCTGTACGATCAGGGCGTGCGCTTGAATCTCGATTTTAAGCAACTGTACGGCTGATCCGTCGGCGCACGCGCCCCGGCGGGCGATCCATAATGCGGCAAAAGGAGGGTGGGAATCCATGAAGCACAACCAGGCACCCCGGCTTCCGATGGCTTCCCGCCACCCGGCCAGTTTTTCTGGGCCCGTCCAAGGGCTGCGCGCCGGGATGCGCCAGCGCATCGCACTGCATGCGGCGCTGCTTTGCGCGCTTTGCAATGGCATCTGGCCGCTTCTTTTTGCGCCTGCCCACCCCGCGCGCTGCGCCGCGCAGGCCGCGCGGGAAGGCCGCTTTCCGGTGGGGAGCAACGCCCGCCGCAAGGCCTGCGTGTGCTGCAAACTCAACAAAGCGCCGCCCCTGCCCCGCTGGGGCAGCCGGGCACAGGCGGGGTTAATCGCGTAGGGAAGGGCAGCCATCACGGCTGCCGCGTTACCGGGGCGATGGCCGCGCCGCGCACCCAGCCACCCTGCCGCACAAGGTTGCGGCAGGGCGGCTGGGGCGCACCGGCCGTAGGCTGCTCACAGGGCTGCACCCGCCCGCCTGCTTTGCGCGCCGCAGGGCGCAGGCATGGCGGCGGCAGGGCAGTCTTTTGTTTTTGCCGTGGTTCAGGTGCTTTAACTAAAGTCGAAACCGTGCTATGATGAGGGTAGGCTGCCCGGTGCGCAGGCCGCGGCCAGAAAGCGCCGCCAGCGCCGGCCAGCCCCAGCCATGGATCATAAACTGTTGCCCCAACCGGCAGCGCCAGCCCCGCACAGGAAGGCGGGCCCGCTGCCGCCCATGCGCCCTTTGCGGCTGCACGCCGCGGCGCAATACCAGCAACCGATGCAAGGAGGAAAACCCATGCCGAATTTTTCCCTGACCGATCAGGTTTTCACAGCGGCCACGGAGGCTTATTCCACCCCGTTTCACCTGTATGACGAGCGCGGCATCCGCCAGACTGCGCGCGCGCTGCGCCAGGCCTTTGCCTGGAACCCAGGCTTCCGGGAGTATTTTGCCGTCAAGGCGCTGCCGACCCCGGCCATCCTGCGCATCCTGGGCGAGGAAGGCTGCGGGCTGGACTGTGCCAGTGCCACGGAGCTCATGCTGGCGCAGGCCTGCGGCTTCAGCGGGGATGCGATCATGTTCAGCGCCAACGATGTGCCCCCGGAGGAGTTCGCGTTGGCCCGAGCGCTGGAGGCGACGGTCAATCTGGATGACATCACCCATGTGGAGGCGCTGCGGCAAAACGGAGGCATCCCTGACACCGTGTGCCTGCGTTTCAACCCCGGCGGGCATTTCCGCGTGGGCAACGCGATTATGGGCGATCCGGGGGATGCCAAGTACGGCATGACCCGCGCCCAGCTCAGCGAGGCGCTCACGGCGCTCAAGGGCTATGGGGTCAAGCGCTTTGGGCT
>LVAR01000054.1 GCA_001604115.1 Clostridiales bacterium Firm_12
GGTAACGGCCCGGGAGAGTAGATCGCCGCCGCATTCCAAATACCCCAAAGAGCATCTGTACGATAGTATGGATGCTCTTTGGGGTATTAAAGTATAATGTGTGTTCATACAACTGTTTTTAAGTAAAAGAAATCCAAAAAGCATGCAGGCAACCCTGCCACCAATATGAAAAGGCGACCAGCAGCATGTGCTGATCGCCTGCGCACTGGCGTACCAGTGCATACAGTTATAACGCTTACTTGTTGACGCTGTCCTTGAGAGCCTTGCCAGCCTTGAACACGGGCGCCTTGGAAGCGGCGATCTTGATCTGCTCGCCAGTGCGGGGGTTACGAGCCACGCGGGCAGGACGTTTGCGGACTTCGAAAGAGCCAAAGCCCACGACCTGAACTTTTTCACCACCGGCAAGCGCCTCGGTGATGGCTTCGGTCACAGCGCCCAGCGCCTTTTCGGCATCCTTCTTGGTGAAGCCGGTCTTCTTTACGATAGCAGCAGTAAGTTCAGCTTTGTTCATAGATTGTTCCTCCTTCTGATTGGACCATGTAACATGGTTCAGTTCGGGCAAACCATTGAAAAGCTTACACTTTACCTTCAGATGTCGGCTGCGCTTGCTTTTCTGCTTCCCAGTATACATCCATTTCGGATAAAGTCAAGTGTTCTATTGATTTTCCGGCCTTTTCGATCAAATTTTCCATATTACGGAAACGCTCAATAAACTTGTTGGTAGCAAAGTGTAATGCCATATCTGGGTTTTTATGGGAAAGCCTGCACACGTTGACAATGCTGAAGAAAAGGTCCCCTAGCTCCATTTCTGGATCTAAACCTGCTTCCAGGCATTCACGCACCTCTTCCGCTTCCTCATGCACTTTCTCCAAGGCAGCCTGTGCATTGGGGAAATCGAAATGTACCTTGGCCGCTTTGCGCTGTACCTTCTCTGCGCGCATAGTGGCGCTTAGCCCGGTAGAGACATCATCCATCGCTTGGGCAATGGTGGTAATGCCTCGCTGGCTGCGTTTGATGGCATCCCAGTTCGTGAGCACCTGTGCGGCAGTATCAGCCTTAGCGTTGCCAAAAATATGGGTATGGCGTTCCACCATCTTTTGCACGATGGCGGTGGTCACGTCCCCGATGGTAAAGGTGCCGTGCTGGCGAGCCACCTCAGCGTGGAAGACGACCTGCAAAAGCACATCGCCAAGCTCGTCATACATGTGATCAGCATCCTGCTCCCTGGCTGCGCCGATAAACTCATAGCATTCTTCCAGCAGATAGGGTAACAGGCTTTCGTGCGTCTGTTCCCGATCCCACGGACAGCCACCTGGGGCTCGCAGGCGCTGCATCACGGCAATCAGATCATCCATATCAAAGCGTGTACGATCCTGCATGCTTACCGACGGAACATGGCATGCTGTGAGATGATCGTAGTGCGGCTGCCGATCCAGCTCATAGAGGCAAACGGTGGCGGCATGCAGTGCTCCATCCGCTGTACCGCTAACCAACACGACAGGTGTATTTTCCGGCAACAACTGCATCAGCCGAAGCTTGCAATCTCCCGCGCATTCACGACTATGCAACTCGGTCAGGAAGAGTGATTCTTCGGGGCTCACACGTGCCAAACGAAAATCCTCGGCAGCATAGATCCGCATCCCGCTACGCTGTGCGCCCAGCAGCGCTAGGCAGCGCTCCAGATGGCTGATGCCGGGAAGGATTTCAACGCGAGCACCTTCCGGCGCTGTGGCTTGCAGTGCAGCAACCGTCGTGTCTGCACATGCGTCAAATACGCCGTAGGTCAAATCCGCAGACTGTGCTGTGTGCCATAGCTGCTTGGCAGCGGTTTGGTTGAAGCAATCAAAATCCTCGCTGGACTCATGGAGGGCATCCAGGGTCTGATAGGCGACGCCCTGCGATGCCAACCAACCCGCGATGGGTGTGCGTGATGTGCGCAGAACCAGTTGGTTCCCGGAAGTCAAGGTTGCAGCTGCTTGCTGGGTGAGCAGCGAGGCATTGCCCGTGGAAATGGTGACAACGGAAATGGTAGGCATGGCGTGCGCCTCCTTATGGGGTATCAGGAAGGTTTCTTGGGGGTGGCTGGTTTGCGCCGGAAGCGGCGCGTAAAGGGAGCGAGATCCGCTTGGGTCATGGCGCCCACAGCAATGGCGACAGCGGCGAAGACCACGATGGCAGCCAACACAAGCACCACCGTCATCACACGGCTGTACGGCAGCACCTTGCGCAGGAAATGCAGCGCAACACCCATACCAGCAGTTGCCAGCAACGGCTTGATCAGGATGCCCAGCACATCATACGGCAAATCGGCATATTTATGTACATAGTAAAGATTGGGCAGCATGCTCACCCCATAGCACACCAGTGACCCCAACGGTGCGCCATAGATGTTGATTTCGGGGATCCCAATCAAATTGTAATTGATCAGAATTTTGAAGGCCACGCCTACGATCAGCGTATACATTGGGATGCGCTGTTTGCGCAGCCCCTGCAGGATGCCGCTGGTGGACTGTACCACGGTAAACAGCACGATGGTATAGCTGGAAAGCGATAGCAGCTCAGCCGTTTGCGCCAGGGCTTGCTCATTGGGGAAATGGTACAGAAACATCAGCAGCTCGCGGGAAAGCATGCTCATGCCCACACTGAAAGGCAAGCCAATCAGAAAGGACATACGCAGCCCTGTATGGCTCTGGCGGCGCATCGCAGCGCGATCGCCCCGCGCGACAGCAGCCGATATCGCGGGCACCATACTCATGGATATGGCCTGGGCAAAAGCCGTGGGCACATTGATATAGTTGATCACATAGCCGGAATAGCGGCCAAACATGGCGCGCGCCTCTTCCCGCATGAAGCCGGCTGAATGGATCAACTGATTGACCACCATGCCGGAATCGATAAAAGAGGCTAGCGGAACGATGCAGGCGGCCAGGGTGATGGGGATGGCCAAGCCGATCAGACGCTTGAGCATATCCCTGCGTTCCAGCGGCACCGAGGCTTCATCCTGCGGGCGTGTGAGAAAGTGGTTTCGGTTCTTGCGGTAAACGACCGTCATATAGAACAGCGCGCAAGCCTCGCCAATGGATGTGCCCAGCAGTGCCCCGGCCGCCGCATACCCGATATTGATTTGACCCGGTTCCGTAACGCCTATCCGCGACCCCAAATAGGCCAGCGGAAGGGAGATGATCACCTTGGCGATCTGCTCGATCAATTGGCTGACTGCGGTGGGTACCATGTTCTGCTGCCCTTGCATGAAGCCGCGAAAAGCACTCATAGTGCAGACGATCAACAATGCGGGAGCGATCATCACAAAGCCGGCTTGCGTTTCCGGATCACCCACCCGCTCGCTGAGGAATGGGTTAAAAACAATCATCAGCAGGGTACCGATTGCGCCCAGGATGCTTAAAATATACAGCGCATTTTTGAAAATGCGCTGCGCATTGCGCGGATCCTCCTTGGCCAGGCTGAAGCTTACCATACGGCTGATGGCAACTGGCAACCCGGCAGAAGAAAGTGTCAGCAATAAATTATAGGTGGGGAACACCAGTTGGAAGGTGCCGATGCCCTGCTCCCCGATAAGCCACGCCAGCGGGATGCGGTACAACACCGCCACAATTTTGCAAATCAGGCCAGTGATGCCCAGTACCGTCACGCCACCAATGACGGATTTTTGTTTTTCGCTCACCCTTGCGCCTCCGTTTTCTTGGTCAACGCTCATTATAACAGATTTAGGTTTATAGGCAAGGGGAAGGTACGCTTGCAGCCAACGCGGGCATTGTGGCAATGCTGGTACGCCTTTGGCCTGAAAGGCCTGATGCAACCGTGGTTTGCGACGCCTGTGAACCGCCGAAAGGGTAGGGGATTCACCCGGTTTTGATCCGTGCCTGGTGGTGAACGCTGAGGCGCCCTGTACGCCAACCCTATGCTGCTCAGGGTGGCTGAATTTCAAGAATTATCGCCCCCCGCCCGCAAAACGCTTGTATTTCCAAAACCGATGTGCTATACTGTTTTTGCATTTGACCCTATGTCATGCATAAAATTAACTATCGACCCAAAAGAAAGAAGGGTTTATCGAAAGAGTGGATATTGTTTTCCTGAGCCGTATGACCTCCCCTCGCAAGCGAGGGTTTCCGCCACGATTTGCGGAGCCGTGTTTGCATTGGGGCATGTGGCAAAAGGGAGGCAATATAAGACCGCTCTTTTTGATTGCCTTTGTAAAGGCGGTGCGCACATGAAGGGCAAGAGACCGGGCGGTGGTTCCGTACAGATGGCGGAAGAGGCCGCGGCGCGCATTGCTGCGGAACAGGCGCTGGAACTGGTTGAAGTTACGCTGCAAAAGGAGCCGCAAGGCAAAACGCTGTGCATCTACATCGACCAGCCCAACGGGGTTTCGCTGGACGATTGCGAGCGTTTCCACAAAGCGGTGCAGCCTCTATTGGAGGCTGTTGAGTATGATTTTCTGGAGGTATCCAGCCCCGGCGTGGACAGACCCATCAAGACCCAGCGCGACTTTGAAAAAAACCGTGGCGCGCTGGTGGAAGTAAAGTTGTTTGCGCCCATTGACGGGGCAAAGCTGTACCAGGGAACACTTCAGGATATGGACGAAGCCGACGTGACCATTGCGCTGGCGGACGGGAACAAGAAAGCTCTCCCCCGCAAAAGCGTAGCGCTCATCAAGCCTGTGATCATCTTTGAAGATGATGATGATGCACAAACAGAACAATAAGCTAAGATAGGAGTTTCGGTAATGAAGGCGACGAAGAAGGCCCCAGTCCAGAGCCGAGAAGCAGAGATCATCGACGCAGTGCGCGCGCTGGCAGCCGAGAAAGACATCAGTGAGGATATGCTCTTTGGCGCGATCGAGGAAGCGCTCAAGGCTGCTTATAAAAAGAATGTTTCTCGAAACGAGGTTGCGCCGGCGAACCTGTCGGTTACCCTGGATCGCCGTTCGGGCGTGGCGCATGTGTTTGCACGAAAGCTGATCACCGATGAGCTGGAAGATGCGGCAAACCAGATTACGCTGGAAGAGGCGCAGCGCATCCGCCCGGATTATCAAATGGGCGACATCGCAGAAATTGATGTGACGCCTTCCGGCTTCCTGCGCACGGCCGCACAGACGGCCAAGCAGGTAATCATCCAGCGTATCCGCGAGGCGGAGCAGGGCAAGATTTATGACGAGTATTCCGAGAAGGAAAACGAGATCCTTACCGCCATCGTGCAGCGGGTGGAGCCAAACGCCGTGTATGTGGAGCTTGGACGCACCGAAGGCATCTTGGAAAAGATGGAATGGATCCCCGGCGAGGAATACGCCAGCGATGACCATATCAAGGTGTATGTGCTGGAGGTGAACCGCACCGGCAAGGAAATGCTCCGCGGGCCACAGGTGCGCGTGAGCCGTGTGCACCCCGGGCTGGTCAAGCGCCTCTTTGAAATGGAAGTGCCGGAAATCGCTGCGGGTGTGGTGCAGATCAAGTCCATTGCCCGTGAGGCGGGCAGCCGCACCAAGATGGCCGTTTATTCCACCGATGCGGTGATCGATCCTGTGGGCGCTTGCGTAGGCCCACGCGGCAACCGTGTGGACAAGGTGGTCACGGAACTGAAGAACGAGAAGATCGACATCATCAAGTGGTCGCCTGACCCGGCGGAGTTTATCGCCAACGCCCTGAACCCTGCGCATGTGCTCAGCGTGTTTGTGGCTGAAAACGACAAAGCCTGCCGCGTCGTTGTGCCGGACAACCAGCTAAGCCTGGCCATCGGTAAGGAAGGGCAGAATGCCCGCCTCGCCGCCAAGCTTACTGGCTGGCGCATTGACATCAAAAGTCAGTCTCAGGCGGCGCAGATGTTTGATATGGTCGCCCCCGAAACGGAGCAGCCGCTTGGATTCCAGGAGTACTATGAGATGCCTGCCGAGGGCGAAATTCCCGCCGGCATGCCGGAGCTCACGGACATCACCCTGGAAACTGCCGATGAGGACGATACCCTGTAACCATTTTTGACCAGGAGGCAAGCCATGCCGGTAAAACCGCGAAAGATTCCGATGCGCATGTGCGTCGGGTGCCGTGAGATGAAGCCCAAAAAAGAGCTCATCCGCGCGGTACGAAGCCCGGAGGGGGAAGTGAGCCTCGACCCCACGGGCAAAAAGGCGGGGCGTGGCGCCTATGTGTGCCTGAACGCCGATTGCTTAAAGCGGGCGCTCAAGCAGCGCCAGCTGGATCGCGCGCTGGAGGCGCACCTGACCGAGGAGGCGACCCAGCAGTTGACCGATACGATGCAACGGCTTCTGCTGGAAAAGACATTGGAGGATAAGGCTTGACAGAACAGACGTTGCATCAGCTTAGGGGTTTTCTGGGGATTTGCGGCCGGGCGGGACAGGTCACCATGGGACAGGATGCCTGTGTGGACGCCGTACGTGCCGAATCCGCCGCTCTCGTGTTCATGGATGAGGGCTGCGCCCCGACGACAAGAAAGCGCTTCTCCGATTCCTGTGCTAGCCACAAGGTGCCGCTTTATGGCGTGCCGAGTGGGTTCATCGCGCAGGCGCTGGGCAAAGACGGTCGCATGACCGTTACCGTAAAGCGGGGCAGGATGGCGCAAAAGCTCTTTGAGCTGCTCAAGGATGAGACCCCACTGTCCGGGGCCAAATCATCCGTCGGGCACGAACCTGACCCACACAGCCATAATTTGAGCGCAGACAATGCGGGGGTGCAAGCGGAACAATGACCAAAGTTAAACTCAAGGATGCCACGAAAGACTTGCTGAAGGACGCCGAGACCGTGATGGAAAGCGTCGCCAGCGTGCGCAAGGGCGCGGATGAACTGATGCAAACGCTGCGCAAATATGAAAATCAATTTGCCCGCGAGGAGGAGCTGCGCCGCGCCGAGGAAAAGCAGGCGGAGCAGGCGCGCCTCCAGCAGCAGCATACCAAGGCATATACTATGCCCGATAGTGAAGAAGAGGCGGCAGCGCCCAAGGCGGCCACCGCAGCGGTGAGCGCACCTGTGGCGACGCCGGAAACCCAAAAGGCCGAGGTGAAGCCCGTGCAGAAAGCCGCAGCCGTAAAGGCACCGGAAGCGTCCGTCACCACTGCTGGGAAGGACGCAGCGCCCACCGCCGAAACATCGGCTGTGCAGGCATCTGTTGCTGAGGCTACGCCGAAGGCGGAACCGGTAAAGGTGGAACCTGCCAAGGCTACCATGCCGGCCGCCGCAGAAGCGGTTGCGCCCGTTGCCAAACCCGCGCCGAGCACGCCTGCTGCGCCGATGGCTGCAACGCCGGTGGCTGCGCAGCCTGTGCAGAGCGCGCCAGCCGCCGCCCCGGCCAACCGTCCGGCGCCTGTCGCCGGCGCACCCGTGGTGGGCAGCGCCCCGCGCCCCGCACAGCCAATGCGTCAGCCGATGCCGGCCGCGCCGCAGGGGGGCTTTGGTCGCCCGGCGAATCCGCAGGGGCCGTATGGCCGACCCGCGAATCCGCCGCAGGGAGGCTTTGGCCGCCCGGCGAATCCTCAGGGAGCTGCGCCGCAGGGGGGCTTTGGCCGTCCCGCAAACCCGCAGGGCCCCTATGGGCGTCCTGCCAATCCGCAGGGGCCTTATGGCCGCCCTGCAAACCCGCAGGGCGCCGCGCCGCAGGGTGGCTTTGCCCGTCCGGCAAACCCGCAGGGTGGTTATGCTCGCCCGGCGAATCCCTCCGGCCCCTATGGCCGTCCTGCCAATCCGCAAGGCCCCTATGGCCGTCCTGTCGGTGGTCCGGGCGGTGCACCGCAAGGTGGGTTTGGCCGTCCTGCGGGAGGCCCGGGCGCACGTCCGGCCGGCGGCTTTAATCGCCCGGCAGGCGGGCCAGGCCGTCCCATGGGCGGAGCGCGTCCCGGAAAAGGGCCGGAACTCACGCCCGCCATGGAAAAAGAGCGCGTGAGCAATTATGACCCCAACAAGAAAAGTTACATGCGCCAGCATGACCCCGAGCGTGTTGCGAAAAACCGCAAACAGCTTGCGCGTGAGAACTTCAACGGCATCGATGATGATGTGGTGCGCGGCGGCCGCCGTGCGCGCGCCAAGAAGCCCAGCGCGCAGATGATGATGGCGCCGATCCGCATTGAGAAAGCCTACATGACGGCGGAAACGATCACCGTTAAGGATTTGACGGAGCGCATCGGCAAGCCGGCGGGCGATATCCTCAAAAAGCTCTTGCTGCTGGGCATTATGGCCAACATCAACAATGAGCTGGACTTTGATACCGCAAGCTTGGTGTGCAATGAGTTCGGTGTGGAGCTGGAGCTGAACATTGCCAAGACCGCTGAAGATGCACTGACCGAAAGTGATGTGGAGGATGCGGAAGAGGATCTCATGCCTCGCCCGCCTGTCATCACCATCATGGGTCACGTGGATCACGGCAAAACCTCGCTGCTGGACTACATCCGCCACACACACGTTACCGCGGGCGAAGCGGGCGGCATTACCCAGCATATCGGCGCATATACCGTATCGATGACCAACCGCAGTATCACTTTCCTGGACACGCCGGGTCACGAGGCGTTTACCGCCATGCGTGCGCGCGGCACCCAGTCTACGGATATCGCCGTGCTGGTGGTGGCTGCCGATGACGGTGTCATGCCGCAAACCATTGAATCCATCAATCACGCCAAGGCGGCGGAAGTGCCCATCATTGTGGCCATCAATAAGATGGACAAAGCGGGTGCAGATCCCGAGCGCGTAAAGCAGGCTTTGACAGCCTACAACCTCGTGCCGGAAGAGTGGGGCGGCGACACCATCATGGTGCCGGTGAGCGCCACGACCGGCGATGGCGTGGATAACCTGCTGGAGATGATCCTGCTGCAGGCGGATGTGCTCCAACTGCGCGCCAACCCCAACCGTATGGCCAAGGGCGTGATCATCGAAGCCAAGCTTGACAAAGCGCGTGGCCCTGTGGCAACTGTGCTGGTGCAAAACGGTACGTTGCATGTTGGTGACAACATCGTCGTCGGTTTGGCTAGCGGTCGCGTGCGCGCCATGGTCAACGACAAGGGAGAGCGTGTGGAGACCGCAGGCCCCTCCACCCCGGTGGAAGTGTCCGGTTTCTCTGAAGTACCCAGTGCCGGCGATGACATGATGGCGGTTACGGATGACCATCTGGGTCGTCAAGTGGTGCAGGAGCGCCGTGACAAGATCAAGGTTGCGCGTGTGGCCAGCAGCACCACCAAGCTGTCGCTGGACAACCTCTTTAGCCAGATCGCTGCCGATAAGTGCGTGACGCTGAACCTCATCATCAAAGCGGACGTGCAGGGCTCGGTGGAGGCCGTCAAGCAGGCGCTTGAAAAGCTGTCCAACGATCATGTACGTGTGCGCGTGCTGCACAGCGGCGTAGGCGCCATCACCAAGGATGATGTGAACCTGGCCAGCGCTTTCAGCGCGATCATCATCGGCTTCAACATCCGCCCGGACAACAACGCGCGGGATATGGCGGAGCGCGAAGGTGTGGACATTCGCCTGTACCGCATCATTTACCAGGCCATCGAGGATGTGGAGAAGGCCATGAAGGGTCTGCTCGCGCCCGAGTACAAGGAAGTGCTGCTGGGTCACGCCGAGGTGCGCAATGTGTTCAAGATCACAGGCGCAGGCACGGTTGCCGGCTGCTATGTGACCGATGGCAAACTCCAGCGCAACGCGCAGGTTCGCCTGCTGCGTGACAACGTGGTCGTGTTTGAAGGCAAACTGTCCTCCCTGAAGCGCTTCAAGGATGATGCGAAGGAAGTGGCACAGAGCTTTGAGTGCGGCGCCAGCCTGGAGGGTTTCAACGATATCAAAGAGGGCGACGTGGTCGAGTGCTTCGTCATGGAGCTGATCGAGCGCTGAGCGGCGTTGTTGCCCGGTTCTCGCTCGCAAACAAGGAGATAAGACTTGAGCTATCAACGTATTGACCGCATCAGCGAGGAAGTCCGCCGGGAGGTGGATGCGATCATCCGCAGCGAGTTGCACGATCCGCGCATCAAGGGCACGTTCAGCGTGACCCGCGCGGACGTGACGCGGGATCTGCGCTATGCGAAAATCTACATCAGCATCCTGGAGGAGGCAGACCACAAACCCATGATGGTCGCGCTCAAAAGCGCGGCTGGGTTTGTGCGTCATGCCTTGGGCAAGCGGATGATCATCCGCTATGCCCCGGAAATCCTGTTTGAACTGGATCACAATATCGAATACGGCGTCCACATCGCAACGGTGCTCAAACAAGTGCAACCGGAGGTGCAAACAAGCGATGATGAATGAACGCTACCAACTGCAAGCGCTGCTGTCCGCGATCCAAAACGCGGACAGCATCCTGCTGTTTCCGCACATCTCCCCGGATGGGGATACCATCGGCAGCACGCTGGCGCTTAAAATGCTTCTGACCAGGCTCCAAAAGTGCGTGACCGTGGTACTGGACGATACGCCGCCGGAAAACCTTTCTTTTTTGCCGGATATTTACAGCATCCGGCATTTTGAGGAAGCGTCCAAGGTTGTGCATGTGACGGACAACACCCTGGCCATTGCCGTGGATGCAGGCGGGGACGAACGGCTTGGCAACGCGCTGCCGTTTTTCCAGAGCTTCCAGCACACTGCGCAGATTGACCACCACCCAACTAACCCTGGCTATGCCGGCATCAACGTGATCGACGATGAAGCCTCGGCGACGGCCATCCTCATCAGCCGAATCTTCGAAGCGTTTGAGTTGCCTATCCAGCGGGAAGAGGCCATTTGCCTGTATACCGGGCTGTCGACAGACACAGGTAATTTTGTGTACAAAAACACAACGGCCGAAGCCTTTCAGCTCATGGCCAAGCTCATGGAGGCGGGATTGCCCATTGCCACCTATGCGCGCATCTTATTCCGCTGCAAGGAAAAGGAGCACATTGCCCTGCTGGGGAAAGCGTTGCCCACCATGCGCTACTTGTGCGGCGGTGAGATTGCAGGCATGCACATCCCTTATGCGCAGATCCGCGAAGCGGGCGCAAGCAGTGAGCATGCGGATGGCGTGGTAGATTATGCGATTGATTCGGCTGGCGTCAAGATGGCCTATTTTGCCCGAGAAACGGAAAATGGACAGGTCAAGTGCAGCCTGCGCGCCTTGACGCCCTACCGCGTGGATGGCGTGGCAGCCATGCTGGGCGGCGGTGGGCATCAACTGGCTGCCGGATGTACCATGGAAGGGCCACTGGATGCGGCAGTCCGTACCGTGGAGGCAGCCATGCAGGAAGCCTATCTCGGGGGCGCATGATATGACACAGCAAACCTTGCCGCAAACGCCAGTCGATTGCGGCTTTTTGAACGTTCTCAAGCCGCCGGGCATGAGTTCGGCAGCGGTCGTCGGGCGAGTACGCCGCCTGCTGCAGGGCGCAAAGGTCGGGCATGCCGGCACGCTGGATCCGGAGGCAGCAGGTGTGCTGCCCCTGATGATCGGCAAAGCAGCCCGCTTGTTTGATTACTTGCAGGACAAGCAAAAGGAGTACGTGGCTGAGGTTGCCTTTGGGCAGGCGACTGATACGCAGGACGCACAAGGTTCTGTGCTGGCGGTAGGCGCCAACATCCCGGATGAAGCCGCCATGCGCGCCGTCTTGCCAGCATTTCAGGGCGATTTGATGCAAACACCGCCGATGTACAGTGCGCTCAAACGCGATGGCCGCCGCTTGTACGACCTGGCACGCAAAGGGGAGCAAGTTGCTGTAGACGCGCGCCCGGTCACAGTGCATGCGCTTTCGTTGCAGGGCATGATGCCGCGCAGCGGCGCACTGCTCCGGGTAGCCTGCTCCAAAGGCTTCTATGTGCGCACCTTGTGCCATGATCTGGGGCAAGCGCTGGGTTGTCCGGCGCACATGCGGTTTTTGCTGCGCACCCGCTCCGGCAGTTTTACCCTGGACACGGCGCACACACTGGAATCCCTGGCCATGGCCGCAGACGCAGGCACGGTGCCCACACTGCTGCTGCCCATGGATTTGCCTCTGGCGCATTTGCCCAGAGTGGATGTGCCTTTGCGGTTGCAAAAACCGCTGATTAACGGCATCCCCCTACGCTTGGATGCGTTGCCCGCCCTGCCGACAACCGAAAAACCCATCCGCATGTACGTGGCGGGTGTGCTGACGGCCATTGGCGAGCAGCAGGGAGAACTGCTGCGGGTGCGCACGTGGCTTGGCGCATAGCGGGATCGTGCACAGAATGGGAGAATGATCGATGCAGATATCGCTGGATGGGCGCATGAGCGCAAGCGGATCCGTCGTTGCACTGGGCATGTTTGACGGTGTGCACATCGGGCACCGCGTTTTGTTGGCCAAGGCGAAGGCGGCCGCCGTGCAGGCTGGGGTGCCCATGGTGGTGCACACGTTTGCGGAGCATCCGCTCAAACGGATCGACCCGGAGCGCGTGCCGCCGCTGCTCACGACGCTAACGGAGCGTATGGCCTTGATCGAGGCCGCTGGCGCTGACATCTTTTCCGCAGTGGCCTTTACGGATGCCTTGCGGGATATGCCACCCGAGGATTTTGTAGGGCATCTGGTGCAGCAGTGGAAACCCCGCGCCGTGGTGGTGGGTTTCAATTATACCTTTGGCCGCAAAGGAGAAGGAACGCCGCACCTGCTGCACGAGCTAGGGCACGCCTTGGGCTTTCAAACGTATGTCGTTCCGGCAATCCAGTTGGATGGGAGGCCGGTCAGCGCCACCATCGTACGTGGTTATCTGATGGACGGCGCGCCGGAGCAGGTGCGTCCATTGCTGGGGCGTGCCTATAGCATGCGCGTTGCGGTGCAGCACAGTGCTGCACAATGGCTGCTTCCGTTGGATGCCGAAAAACTCGCCATGCCCGTCGGCTGCTATCGCGCCCGGCTGGAAACGCAAAACGCCAACTTCCCGGTGGTGGTGCAGGTGTATGCCGATGGCAGGATGCAGTGCCGCAGCACGGCGCCCATTGCGCTGCCGGGTGAAGCGCAGGTGGCCTTCCTGACGGCATGGCCGCGCAAGGCGATAGCCTGAAAAGCGCCCGCCCATACGGGAATATTTTCCTTGCTAGGTTTACAAACTGTCGGATGCATGATACAATCAAAGCTGTGCTTTAATGCAGTGGATGAACCGCAGCCGCAGACGCACGTGTGCCAGCGGCGGCCTATGGTTGCGGCGATTACCGCGGAGCGCCTATGCGCTACCAAATAAGGAGGCGTTTTTTCCATGATCAAGTCCGAAATCATCCAGACGTATGCCCGCCATGAAGGCGATACCGGCTCCCCCGAAGTGCAGATCGCTCTGCTGACGGAGCGCATCAACCACCTCAACGAGCATCTGCAGAGCAACAAGAAGGATCACCACAGCCGCCGTGGTTTGCTGCTGATGGTTGGTAAGCGCCGTGGCCTGCTGGATTATCTCAAGAAGACCAACATCGAAAGCTATCGTGAGCTGATCGCGCAGCTTGGCCTTCGTAAGTAAACATCGGCATCACACAACCGCGCCAGCGGCAGGGAGGGTAGCCCTACCCGCCGCTGGGCGGCTGTTTTGCACTGGGCGAGAAGGTGTTTCGCCAAAGAGGTTGCCCAGACGAGGCGACCCATGGAGTTGCGCTGGGCAACGAGGCCTGTGCGCAGGAAGAGGAGAAGGAAATGGACTACAAGGCATTTACCACAGAGTTGGCGGGTCGCCAGCTTACCATTGAATTTGGAAAATACGCCCAGCAGGCGGCTGGTTCGGCGTTTGTGCGCTATGGCGAGACCGTCGTCATGGTCAACGCTACCATGTCAGAAAACGTTCGCGAAGGCGTGGACTTTTTCCCGCTATCTGTGGATTTTGAGGAGAAGCAGTATTCCGTGGGCAAGATCCCCGGAGGCTTCATTAAAAGGGAAGGCCGCCCTACCGAAAAGGCAACGCTGACATGCCGCCTGATTGACCGCCCGCTTCGCCCGCTGTTCCCCAAGGGGATGCGCAACGATGTGCAGGTGGTGGCCACCGTCCTGTCCGTTGATAAAGACATTCCCCCGGAAGTGCCGGCGATGATCGGTTCCTCTGCTGCGCTGGCCATCAGCAACATCCCCTGGAACGGCCCCACAGGCACGGTGGTGGTCGGCAGTGTGGATGGCAAGCTGGTGGTGAACCCCGATCAGGCGCAGCGGGACAAGAGTTCCCTGCATGTGACCGTGAGCGGCACCAAGGACGCCGTGCTCATGGTGGAAGCCGGCGCCAATGAGGTTTCCGAGGAAGAAATGCTCAGCGCGATCATGCTGGCTCATGACGAGATCAAGAAGATTGTTGCCTTCATCGAAGGCATCGTGAGCGAGATCGGCAAAGAAAAGGTCACGGTCAAGCTGTCTGTGACCGGCGATGATATCAAGGCTGCCGTGCGCGAGTTTGCCTATGACAAGTGCGTGTGGACCTTCTCCACGCAGGTGCGCACCGAGCGTCAGCAGCGTGAGGAGCAGACCAAGCAGGAGACCATGGAGCACTTTGCCGAGCAGTTTGCCGGCCGTATGGGTGAGGTGGGCGATGCCCTCTACGCGCTCAACAAAGAAATCATGCGCCGCAAGATCCTGGATGAGGGCATCCGCGCCGATGGCCGCGGCCTGACCGATGTGCGCCCCATCTGGTGCGAAGTCGGCGTGCTGCCGCGCACCCATGGCAGCGCTATCTTTACCCGTGGCGAAACGCAGGCGCTCACCGTGACCACGTTGGGCTCCATGAGCGATGTGCAGATGCTCGACGGTCTGGGCACGGAGGATTTCAAGCGTTACATTCACCACTACAACATGCCGCCCTACGCAACCGGTGAAGCGGGCCGCATGAAGAGCCCCGGCCGCCGCGAGATCGGCCATGGTGCGCTGGCGGAGCGTGCGCTGCTGCCTGTGGTGCCCGGCGAGGATGAGTTCCCCTATGCGCTGCGTCTGGTGAGCGAGATCCTGGGCAGCAACGGTTCCAGCTCCATGGCTTCCGTGTGCGGCAGCACGCTGAGCATGATGGATGCCGGTGTGCCCATCAAGGCACCCGTGGCAGGCGTGGCCATGGGTCTGATCAAGGATAACACCAGCGATAAGGTCGCGGTGCTCACCGATATTCAGGGCCTGGAAGATTTCCTGGGCGATATGGACTTCAAGGTGGCAGGTACGGTCAAGGGCATCACCGCCATTCAGATGGACATTAAGATCGCGGGCATTGACCGCATGATTTTGGAAAAGGCGCTGGCTCAGGCGCGTGTGGGTCGCCTGCACATCATGCAGGAAATGCTCAAGACGATCGATCAGCCGCGTGAGCGCATGAGCAAGTATGCGCCCAAGATCATCCGCTTCACCATCAATCCGGAGAAGATCCGCGAGGTCATTGGACCAGGCGGCAAGATGATCAACAAGATCATTGCGGAAACCGGCGTGAAGATTGATATCGAGGACGATGGCCGCGTGTACATCGCCACCCCCGACGAAGCCGCCGCCAACAAGGCCAAGAAGATCATCGAAGGCATCGCCAAGGATGTGGAAGTCGGCGATGTGTACATGGGTAAAGTGGTGCGCATCATGAACTTTGGCGCATTCATTGAGCTCACCGGCGGTAAGGATGGCATGCTGCACATCAGCAAGATGGCCAACCACCGTGTGGAAAAGGTCGAAGATGTCATGAACATCGGCGATGAGATCGAGGTCAAAGTGAACGAGATCGATTCGCAGGGTCGCGTGAACCTGATCCGCAACGATATTACCTATGCCGGCGGCAGCAGCATCAGCGGTGGTGGCAGCAGCAGCGATCATCGCCGCCCCCCGCGCCGCGATGGCCGACCCTTCGGCGGCAACGACCGTAACTAAAGCGGTCCGTTGCACCGGTCGCATCCCATGGCCGCACGATCCCACACGAGGCAAAGCATAGGCTTCATGCCGTTTGCACGATGGGGGTAAGGTGGCTGGCCATAAGGTTGCCATGAACACCAAGGCACAGCGGCTGCCGTAAACGTGAACCGGCGGGCATTCCCATGCCCGCGCCCACATTGGGGCATTGTTCGCGCTTGCGGCAGCCTTTTCGATGGTTTCAGACTGCCGTGGGGCGTGTATTTCCGTTATGGCACCCTACAACTTGCACACGAAAGGGAATGCGAATGTTTCACCAGTATAAGTTACCCAATGGACTGCGTGTGGTGGGCGAACGCCTCACACATGTGCGCAGCTGCACGGTGGGCGTTTGGGTCAAAGTCGGCTCCATGAACGAATCGGAAACAGAAAATGGTCTCTCCCATTTTATTGAGCACATGGTGTTCAAAGGCACCGAAAAACGCAGCGCCCGGGACATCGCCGAGGAGATGGACGATGTCGGCGGTCAGCTGAACGCCTTTACCAGCAAGGATTGCACCAGCTATTACGCCAAGGTGATCGATGAGGATCTGCCCCTTGCGGTGGATATTTTGAGCGACCTGGCGCTGCACCCGCGCTTTGATTCTGCGGAGCTGCAAAAGGAACGTGGCGTGATCTTGGAGGAAATCGCCATGGTGGAGGACACACCGGAGGATCTGGTGGGCGAGGTGCTCAGCGAGGCGCAGTTTGAAGGCTCACTCAGCCGCCCCATTCTGGGTACCAATGAACTGATCCGTGCCTATACGCGGGACGATCTGCTGGATTACTGGCAGCGGCATTATGTGCCGGACAACATGGTGGTCGCCATTGCGGGCAACTATGATTGGGATCATTTCCTCGCTTTGGTGAACCAGTATTTTGGCGCTTTTGCGCAGGCGGATGTACCGCCTGTGGCGGAGGAGCAGCGCATCGTGAGCGGCCGCATGGCGCGCGAAAAAGATACCGAGCAACTGCAAATTTCGCTTGGCTATCCGGGTATTGCCATGGGGGATGATGATCTTTTTGCGCTTTCGGTTTTTAACAGCGCCATCGGCGGGGGAATGAGCAGCAGGTTGTTCCAGCGCATCCGGGAGGAGCTTGGCATGGCCTACAGCGTCTATACCTACCCAACCAGCTATCCCGGGTGCGGTTCTTTTACCATCTACGCGGGCACTTCTCCGGAAAACGGGGAAGTTGTGATTTCGGAGATTCAGAAAGAGCTGGCCAAAGCGCTGCAAGACGGCTTGACCGAGAAAGAGTTCAAAAGTGCCAAAGCACAGCTAAAGGGCGGGTTTGTGCTGGGGCTGGAAAGCTCCTCCGGGCGCATGCAATCCATCGGCCGCAGTATGCTGCTGCTGGATCGGCTGCGGGAGCCAGAGGAAACCCTGCATAAAATCGAGGCCGTGACCATGGAGGATGTGCTGCGCGTAGGGCGCATGGTGCTGGCTGCCAAGCCCAGCGGAGCTATTGTGGGCAAGGATGCACGGCGGTACCTTGCCTTGATAGGGGAGTGACAGCCATGGATAAGCTGGAGCATATCTTTGCGTTGCAGCAGGGGTTTCAGGACAAGCTCAAGCAGGAGCGCGGCTTAGCGGAGATTCCGATGGAGCAGTGGCTGCAAAAGCAGACCCTTGCTATGATCAGCGAATTGGCCGAGCTGCTGGAGGAGGTCAATTTTAAATGGTGGAAAAACCCCCATCCGCTTGATCGGGGTAACATCCACGAGGAACTGAGTGATATTCTCCATTTTTTTGTGAGCATGTGCATCGAAGCCGGCATGAGCGCAGACGATCTGTACCGTATGTATGTGGGGAAAAACCGGGAGAACATACGCAGGCAGGATGGCCTGAGCGAGAAGCCCGGTTATGCCGTGCAACCGCAGAACGAGGGCGCCAAGCCCTGACGCAGCCAATGCAGGCAGAATGTTCCGGCATAGCAGTCATGCATTTGCCTATCTGATCTATGCGCTGGCGAACCATCCGTTAAACCAGGCTAGTATACATGCTTCGCACCGCCGCACGCACGCAGGCATAGCAAAAACCCGGCCACTAGGCCGGGTTTTTGCTATGCCTGCCCCTATCAGGCCGGAATGATCGCCAGCGTATCCAATAGATCGGTGGCAGTTTGGGTGTCAGCATCGGTCAACACACTGTAATTGACATCCCACACAGAGAGCTGCAGAAAGAAGCCGCCATGCAGCATGATCATCATTTCTGAATCCGTCTCAGAGTCATCCTGCACCAGCATATAATCATACCCGCCCGCGGTCTGTTCCAGGGTGTAGCTGGGGGAGTCCATATCGGCTGACACGGTCAGAAACAGGCGCTCCATCTCTTCATCCGTGAGATCCTTCAGCTCGGTCTGGTCATACTCCTCCGTAGGCGCGATGCTGATGTACAGCAACGGCTGCTCCGGGTCTGCAAAGGTGATAAAGGTATAAGGCACATCGTCAAAGGTTTCCACACTCACGGTGGCATCGTCCGGCAGGTCGATGGTTACATCAAAGGCGCTGGCGTGTTCCGTCAAGGTTACCGTTTGCGCCAG
>LVAR01000055.1 GCA_001604115.1 Clostridiales bacterium Firm_12
GCCGCGGCGGTATAAGAATATCACAGAAAACAGAACAAAAGCTGGGCACCGAAACGGTTCGGTGCCCAGCTTTTGTATTCCATTGATTGTTTTGCGCCCAGCATGCGGTGGCATTGATAACGGCCACCACGATGATGTCTGAAGGGAGCGTCGGTTCATTCCTCGCTTTCGTCAGGGTAGAGGGATTCGGGGAGGAAGTAGGTGAGGATGAGAGTGGTGGTTTTGCCGTCCTTCGTGACGGTCATGCGCAGGGCGAAATCCTGCTGCAATTGCAGGGTGATATCCCGGCTTTCGGTATGGGCGGTGAGGACACCATTCTCAAAATCGAAGGGGATCACCTCCCGGTCAAAGTCTGTGCCCACGATGGCGGCGGTGTCCTCCTCGATGAGCATGCGCACGTCCTGCCCGGCCCATTCGGCGGGGAGGGCGGCGTTTTCCACCAGCACATACCGGGCGTACCAGCAGCCATCGAACGCAGATGCGTCCAAATCCGTCCTGACCTCGGCGGGGTATATCCACCCAGGGACTCCCGATAGAAGAACAGATCCAGGTTGGCCTGGCGGAGGACGGTATCGTCAAAGGAGAGGATGGCCTGGTAATCGCCGGTGAGAGTGATGGAGCCGTCCGCCTCCTCCCACGCGTCGGAAAGGGCTTTTTCCGTTCCCTGAACACGGAGGGTATATTCACCGTCAGTTTGCAGGGTCAATTGCAGGGTTACGTCATTCCACGCGGCGTACCAGTCCCCGGCGGGGTCGGGGGCGGTTTCTTCTTCCCCCAGGGCCGGGCAAAGCCCCAGACAAAGTTTTTTCGGATGTATATCCATCCCAGGATGGATTTTTCCGGGGAAAAGCAACAAACTGCGCCCTGACAGGGTCAGGGCGCAGTGGTCTGTTGATGGTTGACCGGATTCCGGTTGATTATGGATCCGGTTGTTATTTTCCGATATACGCCTCAATAGCGGCATCCCGGTAAAGGTTCATTAACCGTTCACGGACAGTCAGATCGTTTTCCGGATACAGCCGCATCAGCAGTTCTTCCCGGGCAGCGTACATCTGATCCAGGCCTCGCCTCCAGGCAGCGATGGCAGCGCGCTGTTCACGGTCGGCAGCCTTGTATGTGGTATTCACCATGCGGTCCAGGGCCATCTGCCAGTGGATCAGGGCGGTAGCGAAAGCGTTGTCCGTGTCGGTGGATACGGTTTCCTGGGTCTTCCGGAGGGCGTTGGACATGGCGGCGTTCAGGTGCACATCCATTTCGCAATCGCCTCCGAACACTTCACCGAATACTCGCTCGCAGATGTCGTAGGTAATGCCGCTCATAAGGGTGGCATAATCGCCCAGCAGGCTATCAGGCAGCGCATCCGGCACGGTATGGATTATGCAGCACAATTCTGCACACCGGAGGCGCAGCATCTCCGCTGTTTCCTTGTCGCCGTACAGCGTGCGGAAAGCGTCGGTGTAAGTCTCAAACGCGGCGCGGTCTTTTTCCGCCGCAGCTTTGCCCAAATCATTGCCCGCTTCCCAGAGCAGGTCATACATCTTGCCGATCTCCTCCTGCCATATAGCCACGGCCTCAGCGGGTTCGGCGGCCAGGGTCTGCAGGGCGGGCAGAATATGGCTGGAGCACGCGTGGAGGGTATGATCCATTTCATTGTTTCCCAGGGCGTCCAGTTTCAGATTGCAGTACAGGGTATCTTCATCAAAGGTGATGAAGATGTAATTGCCCCAGGGATCCAGGATGGGATAGCCGTTTTTGTTGCAAAGGATGGGCCCCATCGGTGTGACGGCCACAAAGATGCCGTCCGGCAGCATCAGCACAGGCCAACCCTCTGCAGTCACCAGGGGTTTTCCGTCGGGGCCAAGCACCGGTACGGTGCCGATGGGGGCGTAGATAGGCACGCCGTCCGGGCCCAGGATGGGTTTTCCATCGGGGCCCAGCACCGGCTCCAGCCCCGGGCTGACTATAGGCAGCATCCCGGGGTCGAACCCACCGCTGGGGGTAACATCAACAGGTGTTCCGCCAGGGATGCCGCCGGGAGTAACATCAACAGGTGTTCCGCCAGGGATGCCGCCGGGAGTAACATCAACAGGTGTTCCACCAGGGGTGCCACCGGGGATGATGCCATCATCGGGCGTAATGCCGGGCAGCGATATGGTTGACCATGCGCTGGTTGGAACGGAAATGGGGTTGCTCACCCAGCTGTGGGGATAGCCATTTTCATCCTCACCAGTTGCGGTGGCAATATTGCTCACGCTTCCTGTAACCTCTGCCTCATATTCTGTTACCACATGAACGGGCACGCTGCACATCACCGTATCGCCGGGGGCAATTTCGGCAAAGCTGCCCACGGTGACGCCATCATCGGTGACTACCACGTTTTTCACGGGCTTTTCACTGGTGTTGGTGACGGTCAGCGTCCAGGGGATGGATTCACCCACCTGGAAATAACTACCGTTGTCTGGTCCGTGGTCGATGCCCTTGACCAGTTTCAGCGCATGAACGGCTTCGGGGTCCATATCGCCGGGGTAGGTGAGGTCGATTTTCGGATCATTACTCCACCCATAAATTGAACTGATTTTTCCGTTCGCGTCGTAATACCAGGCATCCTTACCGCAGAATGCCCAGAAACAACCATCGGATACTTCGTTGCTGTCCACGGTATGATCATAGATTTCGGTATAGGTTTCGCCGGGGTTTAGCAGAGCCACGCCGTTGCCATAGCCCATGCCGGCCACCTCGGTGCGGCCATTGGGGGCGGAAGCGTCATGGGCCTGTGAGTACAAATCCGGCTCCCAGTGCACGTACACAGAGCAGTCGCCGGTGTTGGTTATTTCCTCGTGAATGGGTACGATTGCGCCCTCATACCGCTTGCCAACGCCCGCGTTCGGATCGGCCCAGAGTTTCACGCTGATGCTCGGGTTCGGGCTGTCCGGGTAGGTGAGGGGGACTTTTATGCCGTCTATTGAGTTGGCATTTACTTTTTTTACAGAGGCATCTGTGTCAATCCACAATGCGAATTCTTTACCGTAGTAACAAAAGATATAACCATTTTCAACATTCTTTTCACTTACGGCAAAGGAATATACAAATGTCCAGCTCTCACCGGGATTGATCACAGCAGCAGTTGAGTTTATTTCAGAGACATACGCAGATCCATTGGGAAAATAAACGTCCTCGGCAGAATAATAAAGATGTTTATAAACAGGACAGTTGCCAGTGTTAGTTACCTTGTAGTGAATCGGGATAACTGCACCTGTATAACGCTTGCCATCGCCTGCATTTTCATCAATGGAGGCTTCAAAGTACAGCGCAGGCTTGGGGGCTTCGTTTTCACCCGTAGCAGGGATCGCCTGCTGTTCCTTGTGGTTCGCATTATTCTTGCAGACGCGCTCCTTTAGGCCGTCCTCCGTGGCCGTGGGCTCCTTGCTCGTCGTCCATTCGCCCCATTCGTGGTCGCCATATTCGCCGTATTGATATTCTTCCGCACCGCAGGAGCAATCCCGGCGGTACATGGTCCTTTTTATGCAGCTGCCTTTCTGCTCCACCTTCCACTCACCATATACGTGGGTGTGGGCCAGTTTGGGGATGGCTTCGGTCTTCGTTGCGCCGCAACGGGTGCAGGTGTAGGTTTTCACGCCCTCAGCGTTCTCGGTGGCTTCCTTGGTTACCGTGCCGCCATTCCAGCTGTGGCCCGGGGCGGCAGTGCTCTGCTGGGCGGTCAGAACAGTACCGCAGACGGAACATTTGCTGCCGTCTGTCAGGCCTGCCTCCGTACAGGTGGTCGCTTTTCCGGGCACAGCCACCGGACTATGCCCTTTGGCGGGGATGGTGTTCTGTGCTGTGAGTGTCGTACCGCAGACGGAGCACTTGCTGCCGTCCGTCAGGCCTGCCTCCGTACAGGTGGCCGCTTTTCCGGGAACAGTTACCGGACTATGGCCCTTGGCGGGGATGGTGTTCTGTGCTGTGAGTGTCGTACCGCAGACGGAGCACTTGCTGCCGTCTGTCAGGCCTGCCTCCGTACAGGTGGCCGCTTTTCCGGGTACCGTCACCGGACTGTGCCCCGTGGCGGGGATGGCCTCCGTTCGGGTGACGCCGCAGCGCGTACACTTGATGGTTTTCACGCCGTCGGAAGTGCAGGTGGCCGCCTGGGTTACCGTACCGCTGTCCCAGGCGTGGCCCAGGGCGGGGATGCTTTCCCGGGCCTTGAGCACTTCTCCGCAAATGCCGCAGACGCTGACTTCCGTATAGCCGTCCTCTGTGCAGGTGGCGGCTTTGCCGCTCTCCGTGCGGGGGGAATGGCCCGTGGCGGGAATGGCTTCCGTCTTTGTCGCACCGCAGGCCGCGCCCTTTAGGTTCCGGCCGGTGCAGGTGTAGGTCATGACGCCGTCGGTGGTACAGGTGGGAGCCTGCGTCATGCTGCCGCTATCCCACTGGTGCCCCGTGGCGGGGATCGTTTCGGTATACGACGCGCCGCACGGCATGCCGGATTCGCCCATATTGGTACAGGTGTACACCTTGGCACCTTCGGTGGTGCAGGTGGCGGGCGTTTCGCTGACCAGCGCATAGTGATGACCGCCGTCGGCACTGTAAGGACAGGCGTCCGCCTGGGCTGTGGACGCTATGCCCAGCAGCATGGACAGCATCAGCAAAATTGCCAGGAAGTGCCTCGCTGTTTTCCTCATGGTTCCTTCTCCTCTCCGAACACTGCATACTCCGGTTCAAACCAATTCAGATGCCGGCCGGGTATCTTCCGACACCCGGTCAGAATCGCTGACCACGATGCCGGATTTCGCGGCGGTCACGGCCAGCTCCAGCCGATTTGTGAAACCGGTCTTCTCCAGCAGATTGTGGATGTGGGTCTTTACTGTGCTGATCTCGATGCACAGGCTGTCAGCAATCTGCTCATTGGTTTCGCAGGCGATCACATGGCGCAGGATTTCCAGTTCCTGCTTGGTGAGGTCGGCTTTTTTCGCTTTTCCAAGGGTGATGTGTGCGGTTTCATCCAGCAGCATCTGTTCTCCCGCCATGACCCGGTCCATGACCGCCGGCAGGGTCATGTCACTGTAATTCTTGAACCAGAAACCTTCCGCCCCGATGGCCTCTGCTTGGGCAAGCCAGTCCGCCTCGGCGGTGGAGGTTGTGAGGATGATCCGGATCTGCGGATGTTCCCGCCGGATGACGCCCGCGGCCGTAAGACCGTCCATGCCGGTTTTCATCAGCACATCCAGAATGATTAGATCCACAGGATGAAAGCGGCACCAGGCAACGGCTTCCTCCGCGGAGGGCAGGGAAGCGGCAAGCTCATACCCCGGCCGGGCGGAAACAGTTGCATCAAAATACTGGCGGGTGATGGGATGATCGTCCACCACCAGTACACGTGTGCAGGAATCTGCCACAATCAACACATCCTTTATTGACATACTTTTTCCACTGATATCATTCTATCTGCCTTTTTCCAGGATGTATATCCATCCAAGGGTGGATTTTTCCGAAAAAGACAAAAACGCCCTGACAGGGTCAGGGCGCAGCGGTCAGTTATCCAGGGGGAACCAGAGGGTCAGGCGGAAGGCAGGGCTGATACCGATCTCCATGGTACCTCCCATGCTTTCCGTCATGCGGCGGAGGGACAGCAGGCCGCCCATCTCCCGGATGGGTTCTGACGGCGGCATGCCGTTGTTGGTGAGAACGGCGGTCATGAAACCACGTTCTTCCATGAGCGTCAGGCAGACGGTGTCTCCGCCTGCGTGCTTGACGGCATTGGCAACACACTCATTGAGCGCCTGCCCGATGAGGGAACGGCCGCGGCCATCGGAGGGGACGTTCCCCGTGATCCGGAGATGCACGCCCAGCCGGCCGGCACGCTTCAGCGCCTCGGCATAGCGGTCAGGCGGTGTGGCTGGCGCCTCGGCGTCCGCCAGCAGGCTGCCGTTCAGCTGTTTTGTCATTTCCAGCAGTTCCTGTTCACTGCTGTTTTCCGGATGCGCCAGGTAATTGCGGCCCATGAGCAGGAGATGGCCCAGGTCGTCATGTACTTTCGCTCGGGCGTTCAGCAGTTCTTCGTCCATGAACATATCCGCCGCCCGCGCATGATAGGCCTTCATGCGGTACTGCACTTCCCACAACTTGGCATTGCGTTCCCGGAGGTCTGCGGTGATCCGGGCCTGCTCCGTAACATCCGTCGCGGTGAACTGGGAATATTCCTGTCCGTCCATCCGGATGCCGGAACACCGAAGCAGCAGGGACGCGCCGTCCTTTGTCCGCACGAGATACCGGTCGTCCTCTTCCTTTCCCTGGCCGGTGACCGCTTCCCAGAAGGGGCGTGTATCCTGCAGCAGGCGGCCGGTCAGCGAGAAGCAGAGATCTGTCATCCGGATATTGGAGAGCAGCACTTCCCCTTTTTCATTGCCGAAGCAGATGCCGACAGGCAGCAGGTCCACCGTCTCCTTGACGGCGTCCGAGGAGATGTTCTGCCCGGAGAAACGAATAATATTCCGGAGAAAGAATGCCAGCAGGACGGCAGAAACAGCTTCCAGTGCCAGGTATACCGGCCACGGAAGCTTATATGCCTCCAGGACAAATTCATGGAAACGGAGCGTCGCACCGGAAAGGACGCGGTCCTTTTCATTCATCAGTATCGCGAAGATCAGCGATGCTGCCAGGGCGCACAGCAACGCCGGAAGAATCACCCGCGCCTTCCTGCGCCGGTGAACCGCCTGCCGGCAGACCCAGATCCATCCGAAGAAAAGGAACAGGGAGATCGCCTGCATGCACAACCCTGGCAGGGTATACATCATATCGCCATACATCACAGCGCGTCACCCCCTTCCGCGGACACTGCCAGGAACAGGAGGCCTTCGGCTTCTTCGGAGATTACGGGACGGGAGAACTGCGGCATGGATTCCGGAAGCGTTCCGTCCACGGTCATGTGCAGGCCGTCCGCCCGGATGAAGACCATCATCCGGGAAATCCGGGAAGCAAACAGTTCCGTGATTTCCAGGAACGTATCAAAGAGCGCCAGGGTGTCCGCATAGGAGAAACCGGCCTGCGGCTGTCTTTCTACGGAAGCGGAGACACCATATTCATTGAGGAAGCCGGCCACCTCACGGACCGCCAGGCACAGCTCTTCCGCATCGATCCGGTCCTCCTCTGTATAGGTGAGGATAAAGTTCGTCTTGCGCTTGACGAAGGCGTTGAGCATACAGACCTTCGCCATCTGCGTCCTGAAATCCGGCGTGCCGGGCTGCATCCCGTCCAGCAGCGCTGCGATCCATTTCTGCACCGGGTACAGCTCTGCTGCCGCCTTTGCGTAGACCGCGTTGCGGGCGTCGATCCGGGCTTTCTCCTCCCGCTGTTCGTTTTCATACTGAATCAGCTTGTTTTCCAACCCGATGGTCTCATTGGCCTCCTCCAGGTGCTCGTTCAGCCGGTGCAGTGTGCTGTCATCCACGCTCCAGAAGGCACAGCCTGCATGCAGTGCCCGGCCGAACAGGCGGGTATCGGCATCCAGATCCAGGGGCTCCTTCAGGGCGGCGTTCATCTGTTCATCCGTGATGTCCAGCGGTGCGGCTGTCCTGAATACGGGAAGGAGGTTTCCGTCCGTAATCATGGCCGGGATATCCATATGGGCGAAGAAACCCGGGTAGTTTTCATTGCGGGGCATAAGCCGGCTGCGGATGCAGGATTCAAACACACCCAGCATACAGAAGATATGGATTTCCGGGGTTCCGTAGACCCGGTGGTAACCGTTCGCGGACAGCACATCGTTGAAATGGTCCAGGATGGGAATGAGCGCCAGGAACAGAAGCGGCGGGACGGCTTTCTTCCAGTCGCGGAGCTGTCGTGCCTTCAACAGGAGCAGGAAAATGCCTGTCGCGATGGTGAGGCCGATCCAGACATAAACCATGTAATAGACAGGGCCGTAGGTATAGGTTCCGGTTTTTCCCTCCAGGAGGGCCAGGTCGATCTTCGGCCGGAAGGCCAGACAGTGCAGGTCATTGGTAAGGACAAGGGCCAGGAGGCCGCCTGCCGGAACCAGCAACACCATTTCCCGGGCGGGGCTTTCCTTTGCGGTGTGAAACCGGATGCAGGTCATCAGGAACAGCGTCGGCATCGCGATGAGCGGAGTATAGTTCAGATACCAGAAAGCGCGGGTGCCCAGCGGCGGGACAATCATCCGGTATTTCATGGTCCGGGACAAAAGATAAAGCAGCATAAAGCACGCCGCGGCCAGTGTATACCGGCGCGACTGGGAACGCGTCAGCCTGTCCCGGACCGTCTGCATCCAGAACAGGAGCAGCGTGGAATAAATGGTGAAGACCGCGCAATGCACCAGTGTGTCCGGCAGGTATGGATGGTTTTTCAGCTCATTGAAATTCAGCAGCCCGCCCAGCAGGAGGGCGACCACAAACAGGCAGGTGGAACGATTCAGGTTTTGCTTTCCGGCTTGACGCTGCATCCCATCGTCTTCTTCCTTTTTCTGAAACTTTGAAATAAACAAAAAGAGGATGATCACACGTTTACCGTGCACCCAACGGTCAAGGCGCCAGGAGGTTATCCGCCAACTGATTGAATTATACGATAAACGGATTGATTTGACAATCATGCATCAATATCCATAAAAGATCCTTCACCATTTAAATA
>LVAR01000056.1 GCA_001604115.1 Clostridiales bacterium Firm_12
AACAGCTTACACGCTCTGGGCTCCCATTTTCGAATGTGCGCAAAATATTGTACCTTATCGTTTTCAGATCCACGTCAGCCTCCCAGAGCATGGCGGCGAAAGGACGCCGGAGGTAATGCGTGCGGAAATGTACTTCCCGCCAGGGCGGCAGTGCGACGCAGCTCCGATAATAGCCAAGGCCTCCTTCGTCTTGCCGTACTAGCGCCGTTTGCAGTCGCCGTTGGCGATTTCCTCCAGGCAGCGCAGTTTTCTGGTCTACCTGCGGCGGAGGCCGACGTTTGAATTTCAATTTTGCTGACAATTGAAGCGTGTTTAGAGCTCTTGATACAATGTAGTATTAATATTAAAATTGACTATATCATTAATGAAGATATGGCACCATTACCTCTCGAAAGGGTGATTCCATGTTCCAAATCAACCGCGAGTCCAACAGTGTGATCGCTTTGGACAAACGCAGCTTCTCTGAATTGAAGTTTACCGAACGCAAACACCTTCAGGAGTGGATTGATCAATACCCTGGGATATTAGGAGAGAAATTGCTAATAATCCAAAAAGAGTTTGACGGGTTTTCAGACACATCAGAACGGCTTGACCTTCTCGCGTTAGACGAAGAGGGCCGCTTAGTGATCATTGAAAACAAGCTGGACGACTCTGGAAGAAACGTTGTTTGGCAGGCGCTCAAGTATGTATCGTACTGTGCCAGCCTGTCGAAAAATGAAATCAGAGACATATACCAGCAGTATCTGAATAAGTACAAGGGTGGCGGAGATGCGGGCATAGCCATTGCCGATTTTTTTGAGTGTCTTGATTTCGACGAGGTAAAAATCAATGCCAGTGAGTCCGATCAACGAGTGGTCCTGGTTGCCGCCAACTTCCGTAAGGAAGTCACCTCCACCGTTCTTTGGCTTCAGAAACATGCCATCGATGTGAAATGTATTCGGGTGACACCTTATCAAAAGGGCGAGGAGTTGTTTTTAGATACCGAGCAGATACTTCCGCCGCCGAGTACCGAGGAATACCAGATCAAGCTTGGGCTAAAGAAACGGGAAGAACAATATGCGCAAGAGGAAATTACTGACCGTCAAAAGCTCCGGTATAGGTTTTGGACTTTCGCTTTGCCTAAACTGGTCGTAGAGGCTGGGATATATCAAAACATCTCTCCTACGAAGGATTGCTGGATTACAGGCTCAAGTGGCCATTCTGGAATAGGCTTCAACTCAATTATTCTGATGAACGGCGCTCGAGCAGAGGTATTTCTCGGTCTATCAAACCGAGAGGATAACAAGCGTCTGTTTCAAAATCTAGCAGCACAAAAGGATGTGCTTGAAGCGCAGTTTGGCGCACCCCTTGACTGGGATGAACTGCCAGAAAAAATCGGTTGCAGAATTTCGATTTCAATTAGTGGCATCGACATGTCCGATGAGCATAATTGGCCGACACTTGTCGGTTTCTTGGCAAAAAACATTAAGCGTCTCAGGGACGTATTTGCAAAGCCAATCAATGATGCATTGCAGGCAAAAAAATAGAAGCATCGTTGCACAACTCACCTGCACCATTACCGTGCCATGGCCATAACTTTTTTCTGGTTTAACCTCTCCGCCATCTTAATCGCTGCCTCCTGCTCCTTCTTGTCCGTCAGATGCGCATAAACCTTCAAAATCATGGTCTGGTCGGCATGCCCCATCCACTTCATGGCGGTTTTCAGATCCACATCCGCCTCCCAGAGCATCGTAGCGAAGGAATGCCGGAAGTCGTGCGTGCGGATATGCACTTCCCGCCAGGGCGGCAGCGCGCCTCCAGCTTCGATCATGGCCAGGTCATCTTTCGTCTTGCCGTACCAGCGCCGGTTGCGGTCGCCGTTGGCGATTTCCTCCAAGCAGCGCAGGTAGCTGGCCCACTTGCGGCGGAGGCCGACGCGGGTCATGTGGCCGCCTTTGCCGGTGGTCAGCAGTAGGCCGTGCTTGCCCCACAGTGCCGCGCGCAGGGGGTCGAACAGCGGTATGGTGCGCACGCCTGCCTCGGTCTTTGGATCGCTCAACATGGCCTTGTTTCCGTCGAATACGACGGCCTCGCGCACGTGGATCGTGCCACGTTTGAAATCCACATCCCGATCCACGTTGAAGGCCAGCATCTCGCCGCGCCGAAGCCCGGCGTAGAGCATCAGCATGGCAGCCGGCGCGAATTCATGCCGGTTCAGGGATGCCTGCACCAGATCGCGCTCCCACTCCAAAAGTGCCCGGTGGGATCCGGCCGTGCCATCGGGAACAGATACGCTGCTGGTGACAGGGCTGCGGATGATAATGCCATCCTCAAAGGCAGAGCGGAACATCCCGGTCACCAGCTGCCTGTACTTGCGGATGTAGGATTTGCTTTTCCCCTGCAGGCGGTTAAAATCGGCGGAAATGTCGGTAGCGCAGATGGTTTGTAGCGGTATACCCGCAAAGTGGCTCACAAAAATGTTCATCATCCGGGCGTATTCGTTATAGGTGTTCTTGCTCACGTTCGCTTTGGCAATGGGCAGCCATTTTGCGGCGTAGGTGTTCACGGTGGTGCCCCGGGCTTCTGCTTTCAACCCCTCTGCCTTGGCGCGCTTATAGGCGTCCCTGGCGGCGAGCGCTTCCTTCTGGGTGCGCCCAAGAAAATAACGGTCATCACAACGGCAAATATAGCGTCCGTCAGGGCGCTGTTTCAGGCTCTGTCTGGGCATAGGCGAGGCTCCTTTGCGGTGTTGTGTTTGCGGAGCCTCTGCTATATAATGGTATAGCAAAGCTCCGCTTGTTGATAGCCGGTGGTGGTTTTGCATCCGCCCCGTTTCCTGTTCCAGCAGGAGGCGGGGTTTTTAGTATCATGCGACAATTTGCCCGCAATAGCAAGCAATTTCAGCGATAACCGAGCACTTTCCCAACGATGAAGAGGCGTTCGTGCTCGCCTACAACGATATCCTTATGTTTCGGGTTGTCCGATTGAAGGATGATCTGCTCGCCCCTGCGGGAGAAGCGCTTGCATAGCGCGCCGTCATCGATCATAAAAATGCCGATCTGGCCGTTTTGCACTTCAGGCTGCTTGCGCACAAACACGATCGTACCATCCGGGATGGTGGGCTGCATGCTGTCGCCTCGGATGCGAATCCCGAAATCCGCCCCAGCGGGTATCTCGCTGCAAGGGAACTCCATGCGCTCGTAGTCATCCTCCGCCGATAGGGGGATGCCAGCTGCTGCCGGAAAGGTGTATACCAGCATATCGCAGGTGGCCACCTCGGGCTTGAAAAGTGGATCGGGTTGAACGTGAGGGATGCCAAGGACGGCGCAGGCAGCTTCCTGTGTGGGGCGGATGGCGGAGGCGTAGGCATTAAGGAGGGGTTCTCCCCATAAACTATTTTTTTCGTAGCCACCAAACGCTCGAAGCTTCATGCTATCTGACATTTCATCTTGGTACAGAAAATTTGCATCAACGTTCAAACAATCCATCAAAGCTATTAAGGTCTTTTCGTTTGGACTACTCAAGTCAATTTCATAGTTACCAATTGTCCCCTTAGAAACACCAACCAATCTAGCCAGCGCTTCTTGAGAAAGGCCTTTATTCAGGCGTGCTTCCTTGATGCGCTTTCCAATGCCCATAAGATCACCTTCCTATCACAGCTGAATAGTAACACAACATTCTTGAACAGTCAAGAAATTAGATCAATAAAATTGAGAAATGCGTATTGACTTCTCAAATATATTGATCTATAGTATGCGTGTGGTCAATATTCTTGAGAATTGGAGGAGCGAGAATGCAAAGTCGAGAGCCATCAATCGTTGCGATGAATGTTAAGCGAATCATTGCAAGGAACGCATGGAAACAAGGCGCAATCGGGCAAAGAGCGGGATATCCGCCCAAAGTTTTCAGCGCAATGCTCAATGGAAACCTGAAAATCCACATCGAGGACATTCCTCGCATTGCGGATGTATTGGGTGTAACCCCAAACGACCTGTTCTGCCGAGAGCAGAACGCCAGCTAACCAGAAAGGATGGGGAAACCATGGAAAACGAGCGTCAATTTGCGATTGTCGACTTCGAGGGTTTAGCTACCATTGATGAACGATTGGTGCGCGTCATGAAAGCACGTGGCGAACTGGAAGCGGCACTGAGAGACTTGGGGATCACTCGAATTGGTTTTACGATTCAATTCAAGCAGCAGAAGGAAGAGCCCGTCAGTGGATCGCTTCGCCAATGCGGTAGGCGATGTGATGCTGTGGCACCGCTGGATGCTCAGTAATTATGAAAGCTACCGCAAACGCTACTTCGATGCGGTGGATCAGTCGCTGCCGGTATCCATCGCCCGTAGCCGCTACGAAATGGAGGATGTGATGCGCCTGCATGACCGCGTGGAGCGCGACGCGCTGGATGGCGCGATTGATGATCTGCCCCTGAAGCATGCGGATGCCTGATATCGTTCCGCACTACTTCAGTGAGGTGAAATGATGAATCCTCGTTTTGTGGTTGCATTCTTCCTATTCGCAAGCGCTGTACCGTGGCTGAGCAGAGCACTGGCCATAAACGAAACCATTAAGTCAAGCAGACTTCCGGTATCGGCAATCATTTGCATTCTGTTCAGCGGGTTATGCAGTTTGTTGGCTGGCATTGTGGCTTCGGCAATCATTTGAATAGGGTCAGTATCCATTGTTTTATCGGTGCATTGTTATCGACCAAAACACCGATGATGAATGTGATGGCACTTGCTACAACACCAAGGATGCCAATAACCCATTCTCGGATTGCCGCACTGCGTTGCCACTTCTCCTGCCGTTCTTCTGCCAGCTGATCCTTGATCGCTTGCGCCTCTTTCTCAGCCTGCATCGCCTTTGCATCGGCAATGGAACGGTCGTGTTGAGATAAGAAGTCATTACCTTTGACCGTCATCCTGACAGCCTTGGGAAAGAAAGTTGTGTAACCAGAGCCACCACCAACGCTAATATCGCACGACTCAATCAGTTTCGAATCGCGGAGCATAATTAAACGCTTACGCGCTTCTTTATCCACGATTGGTGAGTTTAGAAGCAATTTCTGATTGGGCGAGTCAGCAATAACCCTGAGCAGGCTGATGTTTTCAGTAGAGATATCAAAATCCGGCATGTTGATCAGCTCCAGCATGAAGATATTCCCATTCTACAACAACCATAACGCAAACGCAAAGCGAACAAACGGGAGGTGATCCCCATGGTAACCCTGCTGGATGCCAGCGAAGTGCAAACCCGCCTGCGGCTGCGTAGCCGTACTAAAACCCTTGAAATCATGCGCCGTTTGCCGCACATCGACCTTTCGCCTGCCGGGTCAAAAAAGCGGAACCTCCGCGTTACCGAGGATACGCTGGATGCCTATTGTCGGGGGCGGCTGAACCTGGACGAGCGTAACGTGATCCCCATGCCGCAAAAGCCGGCGCAGAAACGGCAAAACCAGAAACTGAACCCAGAGTTTGTCGCGTACAGGAGGTAATGCCCATGAAAATTCCCGATCGCTATGGTCGCTGGGAGCGTGCGCCCGGCTCCTTGCATTGGTTCTGTAAATCCCTGCCGGGCTGGTGTGTATCCGGCACGTTCGGCCCAGACTCGCGCGGTGTGTACCGCAGGCGGTTTTTTGCCCAGTATCGTGGCGTCACGGTTGGCGAAGTGCTCCCGGCAGAAACGCCCGAGCGTGTGATGGATGAACTGGACGATCTGCTGGGGCGCGCGTATCGCTCGCCCAAATATGTACGCGGCCTGCGGGCGGTGGGCGATGCGTGAAAGGAGGAGTGCCCATGTTTCATGAACCCGGCGTAGTGCCGGGAAGCCGACCGTCCTTTGCGGAGCGGCGCATCCTGCCGCTGTTCTCCGATCATCGCTGTCTGGCGGCCGCCGCACTGGTAACAGCACTGCTGTTCGCCCTGCCGTTGCTGTCGCAGGCCATGGCGGAGGAAGCGCAGCCGACCACTATGTATGTGGTGGGCGTGAAGAGCTGGCTTAACGGGCGGGCGGAACCCGACATGGACAGCAACGTGGAGGCTCGCTTCACGCTGGGCACGGATGTGGCGGTGTACGAGGTATCCGGCCAGTGGGCAAAGGTAGCCGGCGGCGAGAGCGGCTATGTGTGGTGCTACATGGACTATTTGACCAGCGAGAAACCAAGCGATAAGACGCAAAAAAGCCCAGTATATACAGTGAAATCTAACGGACGTGTGAACGTGCGCGATACCCCTGATATGGATGGGGATCATGTACGCTGGCTGGAGGATGGCGATACCGTGCAGGTGCAGAGCTGGTATAACGGCTGGGCATACATCGGCGATGGTTATGTGCTGGGCATGTGGCCGGGCGGCGGGCTGGAGGCGGTCGAATGAGACCGATGAAAAAAGGACCCGCGTTGCAGCGCGAGCCCACATGTTGAACCCCAGATGCTCATCAAAGGATTCGGTTTATTTTACCACATGCAAAGGAGAACGTACAGATGAAATCTACCGGTATAGTTCGCAAGCTGGACAACCTGGGCCGCATCGTGCTACCGATCGAGATGCGAAAGACCATGGGAATTGGCATCAAGGACGGAATTGAGATATTCGCCGATGGCAATACCATCGTGCTGCGCAAGTACGAAGCCGGTTGCATCTTCTGCGGAGAGGCACGGGATACCATGCTGTTTCGCGGGAAGCGGGTGTGTGGTTGCTGCATGCAGCAGATGCACAGTGAAACCAAGGGGGAATCCTGACATGGCCTCCTGGATCTGCAAAGGTTGCGACTTGTACCGCCCACAGCACCCGAAGTTGCTGGGCAGAGAGTGTGCAGCGCTGAAGAAATGCACCGAGAACGATCGCTGTGGTGTGAGGATGCCGCCCATTACCAACGAAGAACGGCGGAGGCAGGCGGATCAGGAATCCAGGGAGACCAAGCTTGGCAGCCTGTTTGACGGCAGCGGCGGCTTCCCGCTGGCGGGTGTGCTGAACGGCATCACGCCGGTGTGGGCTTCGGAGATCGAACCGTATCCCATTGCCGTGACCCGCTCCCGCTTTCCAGGCATGAAACACCTTGGCAGTGTTACAGAGATCAAAGGTGACGGCATAGAGCCTGTTGACATCATCACGTTCGGCTCGCCGTGCCAAGACTTATCCATCGCTGGAAACCAGAAGGGCCTTGAAGAAGGTAAACGTTCCAGCCTGTTTTTTCAGGCGGTGCGTATCATCAGGGAAATGAGGGAAGCCACCCATGGAGTATATCCAGCTTTCGCTGTTTGGGAAAATGTTCCCGGTGCTTACAGCTCCCACAAGGGAAACGACTTCCGTCTTGTCCTCGAATCGTTGGCAAGAGTATCCGACCCAGCGGTTTCAATCCCTCTGCCTGAAAAAGGCAGGTGGCAGCGATCAGGCGAGATCGTGGGCGACGGATGGTCTGTCGCGTGGCGCACACTCGATGCTCAATTTTGGGGAGTGCCCCAGCGCCGTAAGCGAATCTACCTTGTCGCAGATTTTGGTGGCGAACGCGCCGGGCAGATACTCTTTGAGCGCGAAGGCGTGCGCGGGGATCCTGCGCCGGGCGCAGAAGCGTGGGAAGGCGCTGCCGCCGATGCTCCGGGAAGCGCTGGAGGAAGCAGTGGCGCTGACCGACTGATCGCCTTTCACGCCCAGCAGGACCCGATCAGCAGCGAAGCTTACACGCCTTGCCTTGGTGGGCAGGGTCAGGCTACGGTGGATGTGGTGTACCCGCTGGTTGCCCGCACGCTGGAGGCACGGCATGATTCCTCGCCTTGCATTGATCGGGGGCAGAACCTCATTTGCATCCACGACAAGGCGACCCGCCATCAGGGCGGAGGCGATACGCGAAACGATGACGGTGGCGGAAACGGCCTTGGTGTGGCGGAGGATGGCGTGCAGTATACGCTGACCGCCGGTGACCGGCACGCGGTGTGCTTCATGGCCGGGCAGGGCGCAAAAGCCGGTTCCATCGCGGCGGCAGAGGAGCTGTCACCAACCCTCAAGGGATGCCCCAGCGGCCTGAACACAGCGCCCAGCGTTGTGTATCCGTACACAGCGGGCACGCTGCGTGCCAGCGCGGACGCGATGCGCATTCCGCAAGCCGGAAGTGAGGATTTGCTGGTGTGCCACCAGACGGCATGCGGCACGCTGGATGCTACCAGCATGCGTCACACAGGCGGCATGAAGAACGAAGCCGACCTGATCGTGTGCCATAGCATTGATTGCCGAAATCACTGCCTGTATGAGGAACTGAGCGGAACACTTCAAGCCAAGCCGGGCGGCGGGCAATCGCTCAACTTTACCAACCCGGTTGTATACAGTTGCGGTAATGGCCAGCTCAACACGGCCTGCGCGCCGCTGTCCCAGCAGGCCAAGGCGCTGGATTGCATGCATGATCAGCAGATCGTGCTGCACGAAACCCCGCCCGACTTCTGTACGTATCAGGAAACGGCAGGCGCGCTCTGTGCCAACAGCCATCCAGGCAGCTACACAGGGCAGGATGCCTATAACGACATGCTCGTTGCCGGAACATCGCCAAACCCAGCGCGGCGATTCGTGGTTCGCCGCCTCCTGCCCGTTGAATGCGCCCGGTTGCAAGGCTTCCCGGATGCGCACGGCATTCCAGTGCCATATGATGGCGATGATGCTTTCTGGGCCCAGGTGCGCGTGACCCAGCGGCAAGTGGCGGGGCGGTCCCCGCTGCCAGAGGCCGCGCTGAAGCCGAACAACTTACGTCGCTGGTATAACCGGCTGCACAACGACAGCGCCGAATACCGCATGTGGGGCAACGGTATTGCACTCCCGTGTGCGGCGTTTGTGCTTGGTCGCATCGTGGATCCTATCGGAAGGGAGGCAATTCACAATGGCGCAAAGTGAAACCGTCCCGCTTCGCAAGCCCTACCCGCTGGTGATCGGACGTGCCGAATGCTCCTACAACCTTTGGGGATACCTGTGCGAGCGGTACGGCGTGAACCCATCCGATACGGTGCAGCTGGTGCTCACGGAGCCGTCCAGATTGGCGGAGGCATACAGGCAGGCGTCCACTAGAAAAACCTCCACATAAGACAAAGCGCTGTCGGCTCACACCCGGCAGCGCTCATCCCAAGGATACACGGTCAATCGCACAAACTGACCACGCTTCCATTTTAACAGAAGGAGCGTGGTGCGTCAATCACAGGCGCTTTTGGGCGCGTATGCGGCCTCGTAATAGGTATTAGATTTGCGGCGAACCCACCACACCGGATGATAGTTCATCACTCCATCAGATGCACGCAGGCAGGCGGCATAGCCGCCCGGCGCGCCCGCAGGCGCGAGCAGTGGTGCTTATGGGGTCCGGGGCCGAAGCCCCGGCGGGGTGAGGGGCAGCGCCCCCTGATGAGCTGGGGAGGGGTACCATGCGGATTTCAGCGGACAACTGGTTGGAGCTTTTTGATGTGGAAGGGATGGCACATGAGGACTGGATGCCACCCCGGGCATTCAAGGCGGAAGGCACGGTGCTCGGATACCGATCGAAAACCATTCGTTCGGGGAATCAGATCGAGGTGATGTCCTACCCGATCTGGTCGACCGCGCCCACGCTGCCCGATGGCGCGCAGGTGAAAAAGTCGGCGGCGGCCATCGCCCGGGCGAACGCCGAAAACGCCCGGAAGCACTTCGAGCGGAAAATGAATGTCAACTTCTGCGATCGGGATTACCGCATAGATCTGACCTATGCCGATGACTTTCTGCCGGATGCCGCCCAGGCGCAGCGCGATGTGCAGAACTACCTGCGGCGGGTCAAGTACGCTTGCCGGAAGCAGGGACTGCCACAGCCCAAGTACATGGGCGTATCCGAGGGAAAGCGCGAGGGTAGCCGCCAGAAGCGCGTGCATCACCACATTGTGATCAGCTGCGGCCTCTCCCGTGATGAACTGGAATCCATCTGGAAGAAGGGGCGCGTCAGGACGGATCGCCTGCAGGCCGATCGCTTCGGCTACACAGCCCTCGCGCGCTACCTCATGAAAGAGCCGGAAGGCGCGAAACGGTATTTTTGCAGTAGGAACCTTCGGGAGCCGACCGTTACCGTATCCGATACCAAGCTGAGCATCCGCAAGGCCGAGCGCATCGCGCAAGCGGTGGAGGAAAGCGCACCCGCCATCTTCGAGCGGCTCTACCCCGGCTGCGAGTTTTTGGATTGTCAGGTGAAGCACAGCGACTTCGTGGCGGGCGTGTACATCAGCGTGCGGCTGCGCAAGCAAGATACCAAAAACGAGCGGAGGGATAAGCCATATTCTGGCGGAGGAAAGGCGCGGTCTGCTGGACGGTCACGGACTATTGGGAAAGGTTCTACCCGGTCAAGGTGCGCACCGTCGGCGGACGGTTCGGACGCTACCGGGCGTTCGACCTGATCCGGCTGGAAAGCATGCATAATATTCCGTGGCATCGCCTGCGCCGGTCGCTGAAAGCAGCGCGTGCCATGGCGCGCCGGATGAATGAAAGGAGAATCGGGCTATGAGGGACAAGCCGATTGTGTACATCGCCGGTTGCCTGGACGCGCAGGCAGACCGCACCATGACCTTTGTGGCGAAAATGCAGCTGGAAAGTCGGGGCTTCGCGGTGATCGATGAGTATGATTTACCGCGGGAAAAGGGGCTTTCACACGAGGAACTACGGCGCTTCGGCAATGCCGCGCTTGGCGTGGCAGATATCGTATGCTTTCTGTCCGGCTGGGAGCTGGTGCCAGGCGCCGTGTTGGAGCGCGTGCGCTGCAGGCAGTGGTGCAAAACAGCCATGGACTATGCCGAGCTGCTGCGCAGGAACGACCAGATGCAGGATTTTAAGGAGGGCGGCGCATGAGCAACGACATCGCAACCCTGCGCCTGCTGGCCGACCGCCTCGACGCACAGTATCACGAGGCGGAGGCGAAAGAACACCGCGCTTACCGCGAAGGAACCATCGATGTGAACGGCTGCTGGCGAGGCGATGATGTGGCGCTGGCTGTCGCCCGTGAGCGCATGAACCTGCTTCGGTCAGTGCTCGCTGATCTGGAACCCATCCTGTACCGCATGGAAGATAAGGAGGCCGGAGGCCATGTATAAACGCAATCTGTGGTACCGCTTCACGGACAACTTGTCGGTGATCGGCGGTGCATTTATTATCATCGCGGTGTTTGCGCTGTTTATGGCGGGCATTGTCGCAGCGATCAACAGCATTCCCGTGCTGGCGGAGGGTACGGTTGCGGACATGTCCTTCACGGCAGCCAGAACGGATATCCAGTTCTATACCACCAGTGACAGCGATGGCAACGTCACGACACATTCGCGCCCCGTCCACTACCCCAACAAATGGAGCATACAGGTGGTGGGTGCCCGTGAAAACGGCGAACCGCGTTCCGAGTGGTGGGAAGTCGGCGAAGGCATGTACGGCCGGATCGGCATCGGCGACACGGTGCGCCGGAACGTGAAGCAGGGGGTGGTTAGTATTGTCAGAAAGGCGGTGGCGGAGGATGTCTCAAGGAATCGTTGACGCTTCCCCGGTGCCAAGTGAAAATATTGAACAGACCCGCTTGTTTCAATGGGCAAGAATGCAACAGGGGCGCTGGCCGGAGCTTCGGCTGCTCTACCACATCCCCAATGGTGGTAGCCGACACCGGCTGGAAGCTATACACCTGAAGCAGCAGGGCGTGCGGGCGGGCGTACCCGACCTGTGCCTGCCGGTGGCCAGGGACAACTGCCACGGGTTGTATATCGAGCTAAAGCGCATGAAGGGCGGGCGTGTGTCGCCAGAGCAAGCCGCATGGATGGAAGCCCTCAAGGCGCAGGGGTACATGGTGGCGGTATGCCAGGGCTGGGAGGTGGCCAGCGAGGTGATCCTGCGATACCTCAAGGAGGCTGCTTATGGCGATTAGTGCCGGGAAAAAGCGCTGTTGCACTTGTCTATGGTATTGGCCAGATCTACATGATACCGCAAGCGACCGGCATTATTGCCATTGCATGAGCAGCACCCTTTACCACCGAGTGAGGAACGCGATGGACGCTGCCTGCTGCGAGCATGAAAAGCAAGTCGTAATTACAGAAAGGAGTTGGTCGCAATGGATACGGGAAAACAGGGAATGACCCGTGCGCGACTGGAGCAGTACCGGGCACTGGAACGGGAAATTCGCATGCTGGACGAACAGTTGCGTTTGGCGCCGCTTGTTTCGGATAGCGTTCGCGGGTCGTATGCGGAACCGCCGTACACCGAGCACACCATCACCATTACCGGCGTTGATCAGGCTGCCCTTCACCGACTGGGGAGAAGGCGCATCCGTGCGCGCATCGAACGCCGAGCGATCGAGCGCTTCATTGATGGCATCGAGGACAGCCTTACGCGTACCATACTGGAGGAACGCTACATCCGCGGAGGCTCCTGGGCGCAGGTGGCTAAGGCGGCGGGAGGAACAAATACCAGCGACGGGGTGCGAATGATTGCAAAGCGGTACCTGCACTGGGTGATCGGCGCAGGAGAAAGGTAAACGCAGAATCACGACCATAAGAAATATGAGTTGTTCGTTCTGTTCGCTTTTTCTGTGTTAGTATGGTATCAGGGAAGATGGACACAGCGAGCGCGCTGTGAACAATAACCCATCGAAGCGTCCGGGCGGTGAAAGCCTGGGCGCTTCTCCAATCATAGCACCTCCCAACGACACGTGTTGACAATACGTGTCGTTTCTGTTATGCTATCCACGTCAGGAGGTGAACGCCATGCCAATGACGGTACGGGAAGCGATCCAGCGGCTCAAGCGCGAAGGCTGGGTCGAAGCGCGGCAAACCGGGTCGCACAAGCAATTCGTCAAAGATGGCCAGCGTATCACCGTACCATGCCACACCGGCGACCTGAAGCCGGGCGTGGAGAAGGACATCAAGAGCAAGGCGGGGTGGAAATAACCGCCCTTGCCGCGCTGTGGATAGAGGAGGTTTCGCTATGAATCGCAGCAATCAATATACCTACGCAGCCGTACTCACCAAGGAAGCAGACGGCGGATACAGCGTGCGCTTCCCGCAACTGGATGGGTGCTTTACCCAAGGGGATTCACTGGCCGATGCCCTGCGCATGGCCTCCGATGCCATGAGCCTGCACCTGTACGGTATGGAACAGGACGGAGACGCCATTCCCGATGCCGATCTGGAAGGCACCCAAGCGGAAATCGGTGAACTGGTTGTGCCGGTGACTGTGTGGATGACGCCGTTCCGCGAGGAAATGGAAAACCGCGCGGTTAAAAAGACGCTGACCATTCCGGCATGGCTCAACGATGCTGCCGAGCGCCGCAGGGTCAACTACTCGCAGATCCTGCAAAGCGCGCTCAAGGACTACCTGGGCATCTACCATCCGTGACACCTTTGCTATTGCTTAAGAGCGTTCCAGTTGGGACGCTCTTTTCTTATACCTGATCGGAGGTGATCACCCTGTCTGCCATCCATCACTACGACACCGCAAAGCACCGGCGCTGGCGCGCTGCCGTGCTTCGTCGCGCTGGATACATGTGCCAGGAATGCGCACGCTATGGCAGACGAACGTCGCAGGGCTTACCTGTACCGGCAACTGTCGCCCACCATATCCAGACCGTAGAATCGCATCCGGAACTGCGCCTTGACCCAAGCAACGGCGAGGCGCTTTGTGCAGCCTGCCACAATGCGAAACACCCGGAAAAAGGCGGGCAAAAATGGTGATCCCCCCCTTATGCCGTCTGGGTTTCTGGGGGATTGCCGACCGGAGGGGGGAGGCTCTTCCCTCCAAGACGAAAAAAAGGAAAAGGGGGGTAAGCCCGTGAAGCCTTATGAACTCAAGGAAATTGCTCTGGAGAACCTCCAAAAAGCGGGGTATAATCCGCGTAAAAACCTGCAAAGATGTGACCCTGAATACGAGGCCCTGAAAAAGTCGATAGTCGAGCTTGGGATGATCGACCCGATTGTCTGGAACGAGCGCACCGGGACGGTGGTCGGTGGCCACCAGCGCCTGTCAGTGCTGGCTGATCTGGGCTATACCACCGCACCATGCTTCGTGGTTGACCTCTCGCCCGAGCAGGAGAAGCAGGCGAACGTCCGACTCAATAGCATCAAGGGCGCCTGGGACTATGACAAGCTGGCGGAGCTGATTTCGGAGTTTACGCCGGAGGAAGTAAGTGCCGCGAATTTCGACCCCAAGGACCTGCAAGCCCTGTATGCCCGTGAGGATGCGCTCAGGGAGGATGATTTCGATGTGGAGGAATCGCTGGCCAGCCATACGGTGCCTCGCACGAAGCCCGGCGATATCATCCAGCTGGGTGAACATCGCCTGATGTGCGGTAGCGCCACCGTGACGGCGGACGCCGACCGCCTGTTTGGCGGCAGGGCGGCGGACATGATCTTCACCGACCCGCCTTACAACGTGGACTATCACGGCGGCACCGATGAGAAGCTGTCCATCCTGAACGACAAAATGGCGGAGGAGGCGTTCTTCAAATTCCTGCTGGAGGCGTTCACCAACATGACCGCGCACCTGAAAAGCGGGGGCGCGGTTTATGTTTGCCACGCGGACAGCGAAGGCGTGAACTTCCGGCGCGCGTTTCAGGACGCCGGGCTTGCCCTCAAGCAGTGCCTGGTATGGGTGAAAAACGCGCTGGTGCTGGGGCGGCAGGATTACCACTGGCAGCATGAACCGATCCTCTATGGCTGGAAGCCCGGCGCGAAGCACAACTGGTGCGGCGATCGCAAGCAGTCGACCGTGATCCGCCCGGAGGATGTAGTGTCGGTGGAGCAAGACGGGCAGGGGTTTATACTCTCGCTGAACGTCGGCTTCGAGGCTATCCGCATTCGCGTGCCCGCGTATGAGGTGGTGGCACGCACGGAGCTAAGCTCCATCATTCTGGAGGATAAGCCGACGCGCAACGCCGAGCACCCTACCATGAAGCCGGTGAAGCTGTGCGGGCGCGCGATTCGCAATTCCTCCCGGCGCGGGGAGATCGTCGGCGATTTCTTCGGCGGCAGCGGCTCCACGCTCATCGCGTGCGAGCAGTTGGAGCGCGCCTGCCGGATGATGGAGCTGGACCCGCGCTACTGCGACGTGATCGTGGAGCGGTGGGAAAAGTTCACGGGAGGGAGTGCAGTCTGGCTTGAGTAAGAAACAGCAGAAATCAGAGCAGCATTACCGTAACGATATTGTCAAGAAAATGCGAGCGCTGAGCGTGTACCATGTGGAATTCTCCCACACCATCGATACGCTGGCACGCACGCTTTACGACTATGACCGCACGCTAAAAAGCTTTGAGGATTCGGGCGGCAATGTGGTGATCAAGCACACCAACAAGGCGGGCGCAACCAACGCGACGAAAAACCCCTACTACCTCGCGCTGGAAGGGATGCGCGAGGATATCCTGGCTTACTCGCGCGAGCTGGGTCTTACGCCCTCCGGCCTGAAAAAAATCAATGAGTCCTCCATGCGCCCTGCCAGACCGTCGGCGCTGGCGGAGGCTCTCAAGGCTTTCGGTGGCTGAGCTCAGGGGGAAGTACGCCGAAGAGGTGCTGCAATACGCGCGAGGTGTTGCACAAGGGCGCATCGTGGCCGGGCAGGATCGCATCCTTGGCTGCAAGCGGTTTCTGGACATGATCCGGATGCCGCAGTTCGAGGTGCGCACGCAGGACGCCGACTTCGTAATCGGCATCATCGAAACGACTTTCAAGCACCGGCAGGGGGAACTGCTGGACGCAACCCCGCTGCGCGGAAAGCCGTTTGTGCTGGAACCGTGGGAGAAGTTTTGCGTGTATGGCATGCTCATCTTCTTTTACCCCGGCACGCAGGAACGCGTGGTCAAAGAAGCGTTCATTTTCATCCCCCGCAAAAACGGTAAGACCATCTTTGTGTCGGCGCTGTCGTGGGCGCTGGGGCTGCTGGAGCGCATGAGCGGCTCCAAGGTGTATGTGGTAGGCGCGGCGCTCAAGCAGGCTATGGAAACCTTCGACAACTGGGCGTACACCATCGAGCAGGTGATGTACCAAAGCCGGAAGGAAGCCCAGCTGGAAGGCTGGCGCATCCTGGACAACAACATGGAGCATTCCGTATCCAACGAGGATATCGGCGGAGGCTCCCTGCATCTGGTGGCGCTGGCCAGCAACCCGGACGCGCAGGATTCGTTTAACTGCAACATCGTGGTGGCGGACGAGATCCACGCTTACAAATCGCCCAAGCAGTATAACATCCTGAAGGAAGCCACCAAAGCGTACACCAACAAGCTGGTGATCGGCATCACGACCGCCGGTGATAACGGCACCTCCTTCTGCGCGCAGCGGCTGCAGTACTGCCGCAAGGTGCTGAATGGTTCGGTCGCCAACTGGGCTTTGTTTGCGTTCGTGTGCTGCGCGGATCAGGACGAGAAAGGGAATGTGGACTATCTCAATCCGCTGCAGCACGAAAAAGCCAACCCCAACTACGGCGTGACCATTCGGCCGGCCGATATCCTCAACGACGCGGAGCAGGCGGCCAACGACCCCCAGCAGCGAAAAGACTTTCTCGCCAAGAGCCTGAATATCTTTACCGCAGCCATGAAAGCATATTTCAACATCGAGGAATTCCGCGCAAGCAACCGCAAGGCGGGCGAAGCGCTGGGCATCGACCCGGCGTGGCCGCTGGAGAAAAAGCTGCGGCACCTGGCCGCGCTGAAAATACGCTGGTATGGCGGCGCCGACCTTGCCAAGCTCCACGACCTGACGGCGGGCGCGCTTCACGGGCAGTACAAGGACATCGACATCGCCGTCACGCACGCCTGGTTCCCCATCGTTGCGGCAACGGTGAAGGCGGAGGAGGATGAAATTCCGCTGTTCGGCTGGAAAGAGGACGGGTGGCTTTCCACGAGTAACGCCCCCACCACCAACCACGCCGAAATCGTGAACTGGTTTGTCACCATGAAAAAGCTCGGTTTCCGCATCGTACAGATCGGTCATGACCGCAAGTTCTGCCGTGAATACTTCCTGGGCATGAAGAAGGCGGGCTTCAAGATCATTGACCAGCCGCAGTATTTCCACAAGAAATCCGAAGGGTTCCGGCACATCGAGGAAAAAGCCAAAAGTGGCAAGCTGTACTATCTGGATTCGGACGCCTATGAATACTGCGTGCAGAACGTAAGCGCCATCGAAAAAACAGACGATATGATCCAGTATGAGAAAGTGGCGAACAACCACCGCATCGACCTTTTCGACGCGGATGTGTTCGCGGTGGTGCGCATGAAGGAAGATATGGAAAAAGCGGACAGTGCGAAGGGGTGGGATTATCTTGAGTAAGAAACACAGAAACGTAAGCCCCAGGAGCCGCGACGCTCCCGTAAACCAGACACGCACCGAATCTACAGCCGCCTCCCTCCTGTGCAGCAACGCTGCATGGGATTTTTTCTGCGCCGAGGAGGGCTACAGGCCGCTCACGGCGTGCGCCGAGGTGCAGATGTGTGCGGCGGTCTATGCCGATCTCATCGGCGCCATGACGCTGCACCTGATGCGAAACACGGCGCAAGGCGATGTGCGCGTGAAGGATGGGCTGGCGCGGAAGCTGGATATTGAGCCTAACCGTTACATGACCCGGCAGGCACTGGTGTCGCTGATCGTATGGACGCTGCTGCTGGACGGGGCGGGCAACCAGGTAACCTATCCGCGCTTTACGGCGGACGGGATGCTGGACGAACTGATGCCGCTGAAACCAAGCCGCCTTGCCTATGTGCAGAACGGGGACGGTTACCTGATCCGCTACGGCGCGGAAACGTTCCAGCCGGATGAGGTGCTGCACTTCGTGCTGCGCCCCGACCCAGAGGAACCGTGGCACGGCACTGGCTACAACGTAGCGCTGGGCGATGTGGTGAAGTGCATCCGGCAGGCTAACCAGACCAAGCGGGCGCTGCTCGAATCGCCCACGCCTTCCCTGATCGTGAAAGTGGATGGGCTGGCAGAGGAATACAAGAGCCGCGAAGGGCGGCGCAGGATCGCCAACCAGTATCTGGACGAGGCCGACCACGGCAGGCCGTGGTTTGTCCCGGCGGAGGCATTCGAGCTGAAAGAAATCAAACCCCTTACACTCAATGATCTGGCATTGAAGGCAAACCTGGAACTGGACAAACGGTCAGTGGCGGCCATCTTCGGCGTGCCTGCCTTTCTGGTGGGCGTGGGCGATTTCAAAAAGGACGAGTTCAACGCCTTTGTGAAAACCCGCGTGATGCCGCGCGCCAAGCTGATCGAGCAGGAGCTGACGCGGAAACTGCTGTTCTCCCCTGACCTGTACTGGCGGTTCAATCCGCGCAGCCTGTATGCCTATGACCTCTCCGAGATCGTGCAGGCCGGATCCGCGATGGTCGACCGCATGGCTATGCGTCGCAACGAATGGCGTGACTGGATCGGCATGTCGCCGGATGATGAGATGAACGAGCTGCTGGCGCTGGAAAACTACCTGCCCGCCGATGAGCTGGGCAATCAGAAAAAGCTTGTGAGTGCGGATGATAGAGGTATTCGCATTTATCGGCCATATCCAATTCGACGGAAGCAAGGAGGTGATGACGATGCTCAGTGAACCCGGTTTTCGCCGATCGCACTGCTGCCCGACCAGCTTTCGCGCGGTGGAGCAAGGCGCGGACAAGTATATCGAAGGGTACTTTGCGACGTTCACGGGCACCTACGAGCTGTGGCCGGGGGCTATGGAAAGCGTGGACCCACATGCCTTTGACGGCACGCTGGCCGATGACGTGCGTGCCCTGATCGACCATGAAACGCGGCTGGTGCTGGGGCGCACAAAGGCGGGAACGCTTTCGCTGCGCGTGGATGAACACGGCCTGTGGGGCAGCATCCGCGTGAACCCCGAGGATAGCGACGCCATGAACCTGTACACCCGCGTGCAGCGCGGAGATGTGGACCAGTGCTCGTTCGGCTTTGACATCCTCGATGAGAAAACCGAGTACCGCGAGGATGGGTCCGTCCACTGGACGCTGCTCAAGGTGAAGCTCTACGAGGTGAGCTGCGTGACGTTCCCCGCCTACGAGGACACCTCCGTTACCGCCCGCAGGCACGATCTGGCGGGCATGAAGAAGCGCGCGCACGACGAATGGAAGGCGCGCATGAAAGGAAGGCTACAAAACCATGGCACTCAGACAACTGATTCTCGGTAAGAAAATTCAGGCGCTGACCGCCCAGCGGGACGCGCTGCGCAACGGCGACGCGGATTTTGCGACCCGCGCCGCCGCGCTGGCTACCCGTGAGGATGTACTGGCCGCTGCGCTGAACGAAATGACGGCGGATACGCCGGAGGAAGACCGGCAGGCGGTGGAGGGCGACGTGAACCAGCTTGAGGCTGATCGCGCGGCGCTCACTCAGGAACAGGATATCCACAACCAGCAGGTGGCGGACATCGAGGAACAAATTCGCGCGCTTCAACAGGAGCTGGACGACCTCAACGCCCGCGCGGCGACCCCCGCCACGCCTGCCGCGCCCGTACCCAGCCAGACCCATGAAAGAGAGGATGAACACCCTATGGCAAACCGTACCCGGTTTTTCGGCATGAACAACCAGGAGCGCGACGCGTTCCTCGCCCGGCAGGATGTGAAGGACTTCCTGCAGCGTGTGCGCGATTTCGGCGGCCAGAAGCGCGCCGTATCCGGCGCGGAGCTGAACATTCCCGATACCGTGCTGCCCCTGATCCGCGAGAACATCGACAAGTACAGCAAGCTTATTTCCAAGGTGTACTTCAAGGCCGTAAAGGGCACCGCCCGCCAGAACATCGCAGGCAGCATTCCCGAGGCCGTGTGGACGGAAATGAAGGGCAAGATCAACGAGCTGGCCATTTCCTTTTCGCAGGTGGAGGTGGACGGCTACAAGGTAGCTGGCTACATTCCCATCCACAACAGCCTGCTGGAGGACAGCGACCTTGCGCTGGCCACCGAGATTCTGACCGCCATCGGTCAGGCCATCGGCTACGCGCTGGACAAGGCCATCGTGTATGGCACCGGCATCAAGATGCCCCTGGGCATCGTGCCCCGGCTGGCGCAGACCGCCGAGCCGGACGGCTACGGCGAAAACGCCCGCCAGTGGGTCGACCTGCATACCAAGAACATTCTGGCCGTTCGCGGCGGCACTGCGGGCAACTACACCCAGCTGACGGGCATCGACCTGTTCAAGGGTATTGCCAAAGCCGCCAAAGCGGCCAAGGGCAAGTACAGCCGCGGCGTGAAAGTGTGGCTGATGAACGAAGGCACCCACCAGACCATCAACATCGAGGCCATGAGCATCAACGCCAGCGGCGCGATCGTGTCCGGCTTGGGCAGCACCATGCCGGTGATCGGCGGTGAGATCATCGAGCTGGACTTCATCCCAGATGGCGAGATCATCTACGGCTACGCGGATGAATACCTGCTGGTGGAGCGCAAGGGTATTCAGCTGGCGATGAGCGAGCATGTGCTCTTCCTGGAGGACATCACGCTGTACAAGGGCACCGCGCGTTATGACGGCCTGCCGGTGATCGCGGAGGGCTTTGCAGCCATCGCCATCGGTGGCGGTGTGCCCACCACCAGCGTGGCGTTTGTGGCCGACGCGGCCAACGCGTAAGGGGAGGCGGGAACCATGGCTGCGAGAAAGAAAGCGGTTGTTACGGAGACTGGGGAATCTGCCGCGCAAACGGTGGATTCGCCCTTTAACCGTACCTTGAAATACGGCGCGGACGGCGATGATGTAAAAGTATTGCAAGCCGCGCTGCTGGCCGCTGGCGGCGATGTGGCGGAAACCGGCGTGTATGACCTGCGCACGGTGCGTGCTGTACAGCGCCTGCAGCGGCAAAGGGGACTGCCCGCCAGCGGCATCATCGGTAAGCACGACTACGCAGCGCTTCTTGGCAATGCGTAAGCCGGGATAAGGAGGGCGCTTGCGGATGGCATACGAACCGACCACCACACTGGCGTTGGTGAAAGCCAGGCTCAACCGGCTTGCGTCCGACACGTCGCTGGACGAATATTTGACCAAGCGAATCGAGGCGGCGGTCGCCGAACTGAAGCGCTCCGGCATCACGCTGGATGCTGCGCAGCCAGACGATGTGATGTTCTGCTCGGATTATGTGGTGTGGCAATACCAATGCCGCGATGCAAACAGCGGCATGCCCGAATGGCTGCGGCTGCGCAGGCGCGAAAGGTGGCTGAACGAGCATGCTACTGGATAAGGGTATCTGCAGCATCTTCCGTAAAAAAGACATTTCCCCGGCCGGAGGGAAACCCCGGGATGGCTATGAGCGGATATACCAATCCTGGTATGGGGAGCTGTCCTTTGAGACGGCTCCCTTTCAAGCTACCGGGGCGCGGACGGATGTAAAAACCGCCGCGCGTATCCGCATCCACCAGAACCGGGCCATCGATCCCCACGATGTGCTGGTGCTGCTGGAAGTGCCGGAAATGCCGGAAACGGCGCGGCGGCTGGACGTGACGCGTGCGTTTCACGGGACGGACGAAGAAAACGGCCAGCCGATCACCGACCTGACGCTTGCGGAGGTGGAAGCATGACCTTGGAGGAATTCAAGGCGGTTCTGCTGGAAGCGGACCCGAAAGCCAAGCGCTACAGCACCAAAGAGCGCGGAAACTTCACCGTATGGAGAGAATACGAACGTTTGTGCGCGTTCGCGGACGGGGAGAACCAGGGCGGCTGGAAGGTGCAGATCGATCGCTACACCACCGAGGAAAACGACGCTGTGGCGGAGGCTATCCTTGCCGCGCTGGACGCGCAGGACAACATCGCCTATCAACACTTAGTGGATTATGACCCGGAAACGGAAACCATCCGACACATATTCGACTGTGAGGTGGGATGAGTGGCGAAATTCCAATCCGTGAACGTGGATGAAATGGCGCGCGAGCTACAGCGCCTGGGGCAGGCGACCAGCCCCATGGCGCGGGAAATGGTGGCCGAGGGTGCGCAGGTGCTGGTGACTACGTGGAAGCGCGTGATTCGCAGCCTGCGGCACGTGGATACCGGCGATATGGAAGCCAGCGTGCGCGCGGATGATCCCACCCAGGGCGGCGGGCGCACGGTTTCGGAAATCTACCCGCGCGGGGTGGACAAAAAAGGCGTGCGCAACGCCGAGAAAGCCTTCCTGCTGCACTACGGCTGGCAGGCGGGCAAGCCCGCGCGCGGGAAAAAGGGCTCAAAAGGCCGCAAGGGAAGCTACCGGGGCGACCACTTTGTAGATACCGTGGAAGAAGAATGTGCCGAAGCGGTCGATTACGCCATGGAAAGCGTAATGAACCGCCATTTGAAAGGAGACTGACCATGCCTAAAATCGGAATTATGAAACCGACCTTTGCCAGGATCACGGCGGAGCCGGAGAACGCCGCCATCACCTACGCGGCGGGCAAGGTATTTGCCCATGCCACGGAGGCGAGCGTGACCTACCAGAAAAACGACAGCACCCTGCACGCGGATGATACCGTCCAGGAAAGCGACACCAGCGTGACGGGTGCGGAGATCACGCTCGGGCTGGACGATATCGCCGAGGAATACCAGACCGACCTGCTGGGCGTTGCGAAAAGCGGGCTGGCCGGTGCCGAGGAGTACGAAATCACCAGCGACAGCGCGCCTTACGTGGGCGTGGGCTATGTGGAGGTGCGCAAGCGTAATCACGTCATCAGCTACATGGCCAACTGGTTTCACAAGGTGCAGTTCGGCGTGCCGGACGAAAGCGCCAAAACGAAGGCTGAGAAGATCGAGTTCCAGACCCCCACCATCAAGGGCAAGGCCATGGGCGTGTACCTGGACGATACGGGCGTGCTGCGCTATAAGACCAGCAAGCCCTGCACCACGCTGGCCGCTGCGCTCAGCTGGCTGGCGACCAAGGCGAACATGGCCGCGGGCGGCGGCGAATAACGGAGGGCAGCATGCGAAAGATCACCTATTGCCTGGTGGATGATACCCAGCTCCCCCTGCTGTTTACGCTGGGCGCTGAAATGCAGATTGCGGAGCGGCTGGGCAGCCTTTCCGCGCTGTTTGATGTGTTCAAAGGCGCGGAGACCGAGGCTGAAAAGGAACTGCGGCTGGAAATCGAAAAGGGCATGACAGCGGAGCAGATCGCCGCACGCGACCAGGCGAAGGAAAACGGCGCGTCGCTGCTGGACATCCTCCCCTTTACCATTGCCATGCTGGCGCGGCAGGGGCAGCTGTACCTGGGCGAGCCGCCCACCATCACGGAGGAATGGATCCACCTGCACGCCGCTCCCTCGGATATCGAGCCGATGACGCTGGCGATGTGCAAAGCCGTGGGCATGGGGCTTACGACTCTGCACGAGCTAAAAAATGAGGACGTAGACCTGGTGGCGGAGGGACTCCAAAAAAACGCATAGGGCGCAGCGGCCCTGAGCCGTTGCGCCACCTGTCCTACGCGCTGCAGGCGGGTATTCCCCCGGGGGAAGCCCGCCTGATGTGCGTGGGGGAAATTTTCGACCTGTATCTATGGCACCTGGAAACCAGTACCAGCGTCAATCCTGAGGGGGTGTAGCCGTGGCGGTGCGGGAGATCAAGACCCAGCTGGTGCTGGACGGCGAGCGGGAGTATCAGCAGGGGCTGCAAAGCGCCTACAAGACCGTGAGCCAGCTGGGGCGGGAGCTGAAGCTGACTGCCGCGCATTTTCTGGACAACGCGGACAGCATGGAGGCCAATCAGGCCAAGGCAGGGGTGCTGCGCCGTGAGATCGCCGCGCAGGAGGAGATGATCCGCTCCCTGAGCGACCGTATCCGTTACGCAGATGAAGCCTACGAAGGCAATACCGAGGCGCAGGAGCTGTATGCCCAGAAGATCGACAAGGCCATGCGCGCGTTGGGCAAAATGAAAGCGGAGCTGGCTGCCAGCGAAAGCGCCATGGCAGGCATGGGCAATGCCAGCCAGCAGGCGGCTGCTGACCTGGCACGTACCGAATCCGCGACACGCAAGGCCGAGCAGGCGGCAGCCGCCGCCAAGCAGACGGTGGACAAGCTCAGCGGCGGGTTCACAGTGTTCAAGGGTGTCATGAGCAATTTGGTGACCGACGCACTGCGCAAGGGCGGCGACCTGCTGCGCCAGTTCAGTCAGGACGGCGTGGAGCTGGCCAAAAACCTGCAGGAAGTGGACAACGTGGTATCCACCGCGTTCGGCGGCATGACGGCAGACATCAAGGCCTTTGCAGGCAACGCGGCGGCGCAGTTCGGCCTTTCCTCGCTGGCGGCGCAGAACTACGCGGGCAAGCTGGGCGCGGCACTGAACGGCATGGGGCTTTCCGAGCACGCGGCGGAAATGAGTAAAACACTCACCGGCCTGTCCGGCGATATGGCCAGCTTTTGGAACACCACCGCCGATGAGAGCTACGGGAAGATTTTCTCCGGCGTGATCTCCGGCGAAACGGAGGGGCTGAAAGCCTACGGCATCGTGATGTCGGAAACGAACCTGCAAGCCTTTGCGATGGAGCAGGGCATCCAGAAAAAAATCAGCGCCATGACCGCCGAGGAGAAAACGCTGCTGCGCTACCACTTCGTGCTGAACGCCACGAAGCAGGCGCAGGGCGACTTTGCCAAGACCAGCGGGAGCCTGGCCAACCAGATGCGCATCGCGGAACTGGAGACGGAAAACGCGCAGGCGACCTTCGGGGAAAAGCTCGCCCCCTCGGTGGGCAAGGTGATCAGCCGCTTCAACACCTGGATGCAGGGCGACTACGGCAAGCGCGTGATCGCGGATACCGCAGAGGCGGCGGGCGATTTGGCTGAAGGCGGCCTGAACGCCGTGAGTACCGTGCTGGGCTGGATCGTGGAGCATCTGGATACGGTCAAGGCCAGCGCGGCGGCCATCGGGCTGGGCATGCTGTCGGCAAAGGTGGTCGGTTTCGGGATGAAGATGACGGGGCTGGTGCGCACCCTGATGGCCGCCAGCCAGGCGACCGGCGCGCTGAACGCCGTGATGGCCTTAAACCCTGCCGTGGCGGTGGGCGTGGGCATCGCCGCCCTGACGCTGGGCGTACTCGCGCTGGCGGGAAGCTACCAGACGCTGGAGGATAAGCTGCAAGCCGTAAAGCTCAAGGTGCCGCAAAGCAGCGTGGACGCGGTGACGGCGGGCATCAACAAGGGTATTGAGGCCGCCAACAACACCCATGAAGTGACCATCGCCATCAACGCCGACACGCAAAGCCTGAAAGAGCAGCTGGATGCGTTTCTGGACCCGGACAGCAGCGGCGGCGGCGCGCTGACCAAGAAGGAATTCAAGGCTGTATCCAAATTCGTGACCGAGCTGGTGCAGCCGGATATCGACCTGGCGAAAAAGCAGCTGGAAGCGCAGAAGGCCGATTTTCAGGCCGCGCTGCTGTCCGTGGTGGATGACGGCGGCCAGAGCGTGTTCAGCGAGGAACGTGCTACCGAACTCACCAGCGGCCTTGGGGACAAGACCCAGGCGCTGATGGAGGAACTGAGTCAGTACAAGACCGACTATATAGCGCTGGCCAAGCAGATCTACAAGGATGGGCGCACCCCCACCGAAGAAGAAATCGCCAACCTGAACGTGCTGCTGGAGAAGATCGGGCTGGTGCGCTCGCAGCTCAACGAGGCGCAGGACAGCGCCACGCAGGTGCTCAAGGCCCGCAGCGAGCGGGTACAGCGCGGCGAGGGCAGCGAGGATGATTTCGGCAGCGCCGTGGGCTATGTGCAGCAGCGCTATGCCAACGAGGCGGCCGACCGCCATGCGGCCAACGAAAGCGCCATCGCCCGGATGCAGACGGATATCGACACCTGGAACACGCTGCTGGCCTCCAGCAGGCTGACGGCCGCCGAAACCGCCAAGACGGAGCAGCTGCTGAGCACCGCCAAGGCGAATATGGCGGCGGTGTTTGCTGCCGATGACCAGGTGGATGCGGACGTGTTTGCAAAACAGCAGGCCGAATACCAGGCGCTGTTTGACGGCATGGCCAAGGTGAACCCTGAGGCGGCGGACGCGCTGGCCCAGTACGCGGCGCTGCGCGACCAGTACCAGCTGTTTATCCAGAGCCTGAATAGCGGGGAAGGATTTGAAACCGGCGAAAAGAAAGCACTGCTGACGCCCGAAAACCTGAAAAACTACCTGGGGCTGGACATCTCCCAGGGGGACATCGACGCGATGTTTGCCGACCCGATGAGCTTTGATACCCAGATCGACAGCTACCTGATGCAGATGCGCGCTTCCATGGAAGAAAAAATCGGCCAGGCGGAAGCGCTCACGGACAATCCCATGATCGCTTACCTGCAAACCATGCTGGACAGCGGGAGCCTGGCAAACCTGGACGTGACCACGCTGGACGGGAGCCTGGAAACGGCGCTAAAGAGCGTCGACCTGCTGGCGCGGGGGCAAGCGGTGGGCACCGACCTGGTGGACGGCATCACGGGCGGCATCGGCACCGCGGCGGGCGCGCTGACTACCGAGCAGCTGACCACTTTGCGGGATGCGGTGATCGACCAGACCCGCGCGGTGTTTGAAAGCCACAGCCCGGCCAAGGTGATGAACCCCGTGGGCGAGGATGTGACGGCGGGTTTGACCCAGGGCATGGCGGACGATACGGCTAAAACCAGCATCACCACAGCGGGGGAAGAAATTCGCCTGGCGGTGGTCGCTGCGCTGACGCTGGACGTTTCCGCGCAGGGGGCCAGCGCCACGCGCACGTATGCGGCGGGCATCCTGCAAAAGCGGGAAACGGCGGTGACGGCTGCACGCAGCGTATCCACCGGCGCGAAGAACGCGCTTTCGGCCTACGCGGCCTTCTACGGCATGGGCCAGGCCAACATGAACGGATTCATTGCCGGGCTTATGAGCCGCAGCCAGGCGGTGACGGACGCCATCCAGACCCTGATGGCTGAAGCCATCCAGGCAGCACGGGATACACTGGGCATCCAGAGCCCCAGCCGTGTGTTTGCGCAGATCGGCGCCTATGCAGCGGACGGGTACAGCCTGGGCTTTGCCGAGCGGATGAACGCGGCGGAGCGGTTGATCCAGCAACGGCTGAACCAGAGCGCAAAGGCAGCGGTCATCGGGCTGGACGAAGGCAGACGCGAATCCAGCAGCCGCACGGCGGGCGGGGGCATTCACATTACCCAGCATGTATACGCCAACGAAACCAGCTATGCCGGACAGCAGCGGGAAGCGGCAAGACAGCTGCGCGTGATCGCGCGCCAGATACGGGGGTGAAAGGATGATCGAACGCCTGTATTACACCAACGCACAGGGGCAGACCATAGAACTTTCGGTTCAATCGGACTTTCATGTGAACGTATCGCGGGATGTGGAAGGGATGAACGATGTGAATTGCAAAGTGAATACCGCCACCACCATGGGACGCGACGGCGAGCGCTTCCTCTCCAGCACCATGGAGGCGCGGGATATTGAGATCACCGGGCACCTGCGCGCCACAGCCCTTGCCCGGCAGATGGAACTGCGCCGGCAATTAAACCATGCCTTAAGCCCCAAAGGGCGCGGGACACTGACCTATGTGTGCGGCGAGCTGAAGCGGCAGATCGACTGCTACGCGGAGAAAAGCCCCAGCTACACGCCGGGGCGGTGGCCCAGATTTATGATCCAGCTGCGTTGCCCTTCTCCCTTCTGGCGGGAGACCCACGAGCGCGAGGTGCCGGTGGTCACATGGACGGGCTCCATGGAGTTTGACGAAGATAGCGGGCTGGAACTGGGAGGAACATGGGAGATCGGCGCGCGAAGCGCAGAGCGGATCGTCACCGTGGAAAACACCGGGGATGTGCCGGGCGGCATGGCGGTGGTGTTCATCGCCCAGGGCGCGGTGGTAAACCCCTACCTGACCAATGCCCAGACGCAGGAAACCATCCGCCTGAAAACCTCCATGCAGGCGGGTGACCAGATTGTGGTGACCACAGGATACGGTCAGAAGGAAGCTGTGCTGGTGCGAGCGTGCGTGCGGACGAGCATTTTTCGGCTGCTGGCGGCGGAGAGCGTTTTTCTGCAGCTGGAGACAGGCGAAAACCTGCTCGCTTTCGGCGCGCAAAGCGGTGAGGACAACCTGAACGTGACCGTGCGCCACACCAATGAATACGTGGGGGTATAGGCATGCAGCTGATGGTATACAGCCCGGCTATGGATGCGTTGGGCATGTTGGAGGCGTATCGATCCCTGATCTGGACGCGGCGGTACCAGACCCCGGGGGAAGTACGGCTGCTGACCCCCTACCGAAGCGAGGATGCACGGCACCTGACGCAGGGTAATCTGCTGATGCTGCGCGGGGGCAGTGAGGCGGTGGAGATCGAGTATGTAGGCATGATGCAAACCCCGGACGGGGAAGAGATGATCGAAGTATCCGGACGCACGCTGATGTGCTGGCTGGAAAGGCGGCATACGATCCGGCAGGTGGTCGCCTCCGGACGCGTAGCGCACGAGTTGCTGTTTCAGCTGTTTGCGGAGAACATGACCGCGCCCGCAGATGACAAACGGCGCTTTCCCAACACCACCGTGCAGGTGGTGCGCGCGCCGCAAGTGATCGAGGATTACGCCAGCCAGGAAAGGGCGCTGCTGATCGACACAGTGGGCGATCTGCTGACAACCCTTGATCTGGGGCTTTCGGTCAGTACGGATACGGCGGCTAAAACACACTGCATCACCGTATACCAGGGGCTTGACCGCACGGTGGAGCAGACCTACCAGGAGCCGTGCATCTTTTCGGCTGAACTGGATGTGCTGGGCGCGCACAGCTTTATAAGCGCCACCGAGGGATACCGCAATGTGGCCTATGTGTACGGTGCGGATCACACGGCGGTGATCGGGGACGCGTTTGCGGGCGTGCAGCGCCGGGAAGTGGTGGTGGAGGCCAGCGACATTGCCCAAACCTATACGGATGAGAACGGGGAAAGTGTGACGATCACGCAAACGCAGCTGAACAATGCGCTCAAGCAGCGCGGCCTGCAGCAACTGAGCAGCCTTAGGCCGGAGCAGACATTGACCGCCGCGCTGACCCCGGACACGCCCCTGCACTACGGAACGGATTTTGACCTGGGTGACCGCGTGACCTGCCTTGACCGGCGCTGGGGCGTGGCCATGAACGCGCGCATTACGGAAATTACGCAGGTGTGGCAGAACAACGAAGCAACGCTGGAGCTGGTGTTTGGGGAAGGCACCCCGAGCCTACGCGCCGCGCTGCGCAACTACGCAAAGGGAAGGTAAGGGCGATGGCGGAGAAATCGAGTTTCTTTAATAGCATCAGCGGGGATCGCCGCTACAAGGCCGAGGACTGGGCGGAGTACTTTGCAGCCTTTGTGAGCAACGGCGTGCTGATGCGCGCGAGCGGAACGCTGGCGGTCACGGCACTAGCCGGGAGTATGGGCGTTACGCTGGCCGCAGGCGCAGCCATGATCAACGGGTACCGCTACGAGAACACCGCCGCGCTTTCGCTTTCGATCGGCACAGCGCATGCAAGCCTGGGGCGCATCGATGCGGTGATGCTCCGCTGGAGCCGGGCGACACGCTCCATCTATGCCTGCATTGTGCAGGGCACGCCCGCCGCGACGCCTGCCGCGCCTGCGCCTACCCGAAACGCCGATATCTACGAACTGTGCCTGGCGACGGTGCTGGTGCCTGCAGGGGTGACGAGCATTACCCAGAGCCGCATCACGGACAAGCGGCTAAGCAGCGCGGTGTGCGGCGTGGCAACGATGATCGGCGAGCTGGATACCGGCACGCTGTATGCGCAGATACAGGCGGCGCTGGCAGAATTCCAAACCGGGGCGATGGCGGATTTTGCCGACTGGTTTGCGACGGTACAGGGCATCCTGGGCACAGACGAAGCCGGAAACCTGCTTACGCTGATTGACAGCAACACGCTGGCGATTGAAGATAACGCAAGCAGCATCGCGGCGCTGGCTGCTCAGCTGAAAAGCGGCGCACGGGTGGAGATACAGTTTGGGGCTGTTACGGTAAGCGCGGCGGCGGCGGGCGCGACCGAGTATTCCTTTAATTTCAACAATCCGTTTACCAAGGTACCGCTGGTGTTTCCGGCGGTGATCACATCCGCGCCGCAATCCCGATCCGTAGCGCCGCTCTCGCGCAGCGCGACGGGCATGACCATCAGCGTATACAACGCGCTGAGCGCCGCGAGCATTACGGTGTGGTGGATCGCTATTGCATAAAGGAGGCAGCCGAACATGGAATCCTATTATATTGATTGTGCGGAAGGCGGCCGCGTACGCGCGGCATCCGGCGATACGCCGGTCGGCGTGCTGATGGCAGTGCCCGAAGGTTTTACTCCGGAAAACCAAATGGATTATCGCATGGAAAACGGCGAGCTGCTATACGACCCGTTGCCGGAAGAACCGCCTATGCCCACCGATGCGCAGCGGCTGGCCGCTGTGGAAGCGGCATTGCTGGAACTGGCACTGGGAGGTGAGCTGGATGGCTGATTTTTTAGCGCTGCAGGTGCACATGGGACGCATCACGATTGCACAGGTGCCGGAGCGGTGGCGGGATGCGGTGGGAGCGCTGCTGGGGGGCGGTGGTGCCCCGTGACCACGGAAACGTGGTTTATCCTCACCTACCTTGTGCTGCTGCTCCTGCTACTGTATACGGGGTATCGATATGGGGATTGAAAGCGGGCGTGATAGCTCGCTTTTTGAATGCACAAATCACCTGAATAACGGAACGGGGAGGAACCGGACATGAGCAAACCAACCGGTGCGGCGGTGGCCGCGAGAGCCGTACAGGCAGTAGCCGAGGGGCACACCTACCAGCAGATGGATTGTCAGGCGTTGATTGAGTTCTGTGTGCAGCAGTGCGGTGGCAAGATGGCGTACGCTGGCAGCAACGATATGTACCGCAACGCACAGGTGTATCTGGCGACCATCGCCAACGCCAAGGCCGAGGGCAAGCTGGTGCCCGGGGCAGGGCTGTTAATCGTAGAGGAGGTAAACGCCGGCACGCCTGCCAAGTACTGCGGGGACGGCCTGGGCGACGCCACGCACATCGGCTTCTATGTAGGCGAGAACGCGCTATCCGATGTGGACAGCAAGGGGCGCAAGCGCACCTGCAACGTGGTGCATTCTGGCCAGACCATGGGCAGGGTAGCGGGCAGCACGCTGAAAAACGGCTGGACGCATGTGATGCTGTTTCGGGAGATCGATTACGGCTTTGATATTGCTACAGGGGTTCAGCTGGGCGGCGCATTGGATGCGGCGGATATCGTCAAGGATGATCCGGAGGGCTTGGGTGTGGCCACAGGCACGGCGGAAAAGCCGGACGTGAGCCGGTACTATACCGTCAAGCGCGGGTGCGTCGGCGGGGCGGTTAAGCGCCTGCAAACGTGGCTCAACGACATTGGCGGCGGGAATGCGCTGGCCGAGGATGGGCATTTTGGTGCTGCGACCGAGGCGGCGGTGCGCGCGTATCAGCAGGCTTGTGGGCTGGTGGCGGACGGCATCGTGGGGCCGAAGACCTGGGCAACGTTGGCGGACGCGCGTATCGCAAACCTGGAAAGCAAGTAAGCGTTGACGTAAATCCATAATTATACCAAGGAGGATATGTGCATGGAAACCACATGGGACAAGATCGTTAAGGTACTGGCGGTCATCGGGGGCGCTGTAGCAGGCGCTTTTGGCGGGTGGAACTGGCTGCTGGTCGTGCTGCTGGGGGCTATGGTGGCAGACTATGTGAGCGGCGTGACCGTCGCCTGGATGGGCCGGAGCCTCAAGACCGAGTACGGCGGCCTTTCCAGCAAGGTGGGCGCGATCGGCCTGGCCAAAAAGGGCTTGATGCTGATGGTGGTGCTGATTGCCGCGCTGCTGGACCGCGCGCTGGGCAACAACACCGCGATGTTCCGGGATGCCGTTTGCTGGTTTTATATTGCCAATGAGATCATCTCGCTGATGGAGAACATGAGCCTTGCCGGGGTAAAGTTCCCCAAGAAACTGCAGGAGCTGCTGGGGCAGAAAATGCAGGAGAGCGGCGGGGCTGTTGGGGATGATGCGGGTACCCCTAAGAGCGATGCAAAAGAATAACCGAGATTTAAGTAAGCGCGCTGGCCTTGAGAGGCTGGCGCGTTTTTTATTTGCTCTTATATACGATTCATTCAATATAGATACCGCAATTCGACTTGACATATTGCGCAATATTGTGTAACATGCAACTGTCGGGAGGGGATAGGATGAATCCAAGACAGAAGGCGATCAAGAAGCTCAAGGAGGCAGGTTATGAGCTCAAACGCAACGGTGCCAATCATGACATATACTTCAGCGCGGAAACCAAGAAAACCATCCCCATAAAAAGACATGATTTTGATGAAGATGATCTCAGGTACATTCTCAAAGAGGCGGGGCTAAAATAAGCCCTGCCTTGGAGATGCCGATATAATATAGGAGGTATTGGGATGAAAGCGATTTATGCAGCGGTGCTTTGGCCGAAGGATAACGGGAACGGATATTTTATCAAGGTCCCGGATGTGCCGGGGTGCGCGACCAGCGGTAAGGATTTGGTAGAAGCCATGGAAATGATGCGTGATGCGCTGGCGGGATGCTTGTGCGTGCTGGAGGATACGGGCGAACCATTGCCAGCTCCGCGCTTGCCTGCGGCGATTTCATGCGAGCCGGGCGAGACGCTGGCGCTGATCGACGTGGATACAATCAAGTATCGCATGGAGACTGACAACCGGGCGGTGCGGAAAAACGTATCACTTCCTGCATGGATGGCTACCATGGCGGAAAAGAAAGGAATCAACTGCTCACAGGTGTTGCAGGAATCCCTTAAAAGAATGATTGGGTAAGGCGTGCCCTCGATACGGCTTGAAGCGTATGGCGAGAAGGACTTGGCGTTATGCCGAGTCTTTCTTTGCACACAATGCAAAGTATGAGAAGCAGGCGGATCGGAGGGCAAATACATCATAAATACAATGATTACCCTCGGAAATATGAAGCATTTTGAGAATGGCCGCATGCTATTATGGATTTGACCACCGTTCTGACCACTATGATGGTGAAAATAACGTAGAATCGTGAAAATAAAGCACTATTTCATAAATACTAAAAATCCCCTGTACCGCTTGGTACAAGGGATTTTGCATGGTACACCATCAGGGACTCGAACCCTGGACACCCTGATTAAGAGTCAGGTGCTCTACCAACTGAGCTAATGGTGCATATCATTCGGCTCGCTCTCGCTGACCGACGAAGATTATTATACGCCTTTTGAGCACAATGTCAACCACTTTTATCCTTCTTTTTGTTTTTTTATTTTTGGACGCGTGGGGATAACCAAGATATGGCAAGGGATAAGCGTGATGGAATCATGATACTTTATCACCGCTAAGGAGGGTATGCAAGACGCCGCTGTATGGAAGCCATCGGTTGTTCTCAATTCGGTCACAGTTTGTTTACATTTCGTGCAACAAACGCTCACTTTTCATCGTCATAATACAAGAGAGGTGATCGTATGGCAAAGATCTTGATTTATGGGACTGACGAACATGTCACGCGCAAGCTAACCCACGTGTTCACCAAGGAAGGCTTCACGGCGCAGGGATGCGAGGCCTTCGAGAAAATGCCAGCCCCCACCGATGAGGCAACGCTGGTCGTGCTGGATGCGCGGCTCAAATGGTCGGTATGCCGCCCGCTGTTCAGCGATTTGCAAACGGCTGGCTATCCTGTGCTGTTCCTGACTGCCGACAAAGATATGACTTCCCATCTGCGGGCGTTATACCGTGGTCAGTCTGATGTACTTACGCTTCCGGTATCCCCGAAAGCCGCCGTTGCCAAGGCGCAGGCTTTGCTGGGGCACAATGAGCCGCTGGGACAGCTTGCCATTGATGCAAGCGAACGTGTGGCCGTGCTGGACGGTGAGCGCGTGGAGTTGACCGCGCAGGAGTTTGCACTTCTGCTTGCCTTGATGGAAAACCCGGATATGCCGATCAGCCGTGAACAACTGCTGCGCAAGGCATGGGGATATCAGAGCATCGGTGAAACGCGCACGGTGGATGTACATGTACAGCGCCTTCGTAAAAAATTAGGCGTGGAGCGCATTGAAACGGTCTATAAATGTGGCTATCGGCTCAAACTGATCTGAGCAGCGGTGCGTCAAACAACGGCACTGCCTTGCGTTTGCGCCGAAATGATGCAAAGCATCCCATAGCTGCAATGGAGCAATCCGTGAAGTTTGAGGGTTTCTAACGTGAGCCCGCGACGTCATCAAAAGCGGCACCCATATAGGGTGCCGCTTTTTGATGCAAGGCATGATTGGCGAGCGCGATGGCTTGGGCACGAAGGCAAGCCTTTCTAGCGTAGCACAAGTCGGTTTGAGTAATTTGAGCTTGTATGGTGCAATGAAGGCGCAACGCATGGAGCTATGGCTGCAGGAAATGGCCGTTTCCGGTCATGTGGGCGATCAGTGTTCCCTGTTCATCGTAGACTGATACCCGATACAGGCAGGTCGCCCGGCCGCGCGCAAGTTCCTCCGCTACCGCAATAAGGCGGCTTCCCTTGCCGGGCTTGATGTAGGTGATGTCCGCGCTGCGGCTCACGGTCAGGCGGTCACCGGCATTGGCTGCAACGGAGAAAGCCGTATCGCACAGGGTAAAAATCGCGCCGCCCTGCACCGTGCCGTTGGAGTTCATTTGCTGGCGGGTGATGGGCATGCTGCACGTGGCGCTGTGCTCGCTCACCGAGTCGATCTGGATGCCGCATTGCTCCGTTGCAAAATAATCACGGGCAAATAACGCCTGAAGTTGTTCCTTGTTCATGTGCCGGCACCCGGCAGGGCATGCCGCCTGATCAGCTCGCCATCCAAGGTTTTGATCTCAAAGATTCCGGCGCCCCAGTCCAGCGTCATGTAGCTCCTGGGCTGGTTTTCCTTAGGCAGCGATGCTGAGCCGGGGTTGATGTACGTGAGCCCCTCACTCGTCTCCACCGTATGGACGTGCGTGTGCCCATGCACCAGAACATCGCCAGGCCGATACGGGGGGCGAACCCCCAAATTGAAAAGATGTCCATGGGTGATGAAAGCCATCGCGCCATTGGCCAGCGGCAACAGCAAATAGTCCCCCATGATGGGGAAGTCCAACACCATTTGATCCACCTCGGAATCGCAGTTGCCCCTTATCGCGTATGGCTTGACCGGCAATGCATTGAGCAGGTCCGCCACACCCATGGGGTCATGCCCCTCGGGCAGGGGGTTGCGGGGGCCATGGTACAATAAGTCGCCAAGCAGAATCAGGCGATCCGCCTTTTCCGCTTCCATGCGTGCAAGCACAGCTTCGGTGGCCGTGCGGGAACCGTGCAAATCGGATGCAAAAAGATATTTCATGGCATCTCACCTCATTGGCCATATAGTTGGCAGGAGTCACACATCCAGCGTGAGCAATACGGGGCAGTGATCGCTCCCCATCACGCCATCGTCAATGTCCGCGGCAAGCACCTGATGGCTGATGCGGCTACTGACAAGAAAATAATCAATGCGCCAGCCCACGTTCTTGGCGCGGCTGTTCATCATATAGCTCCACCAAGTGTACCGGTCGCGCGCGTCAGGGTGCAGATGGCGAAAGGTATCCACATAGCCGCGCGCCAGCAAATCGGTCATTTTGGATCGTTCCTCAGGGGTAAAGCCGGCGTTTTTAGTGTTGGTCTTGGGATTTTTCAGGTCGATCTCTTGATGCGCCACATTCAAATCGCCGCAGAGGATCACAGGTTTTTGCGCATCCAGCGTGGCCAGATAATCGGCAAAGGCATCTTCCCAGGTCATGCGGTAGGGTAGGCGCGCCAGTTCGCGTTGGCTGTTGGGTGTGTAGCAGGTCACCAGGAAAAACGTTGGATACTCCAGCGTGATCACACGGCCTTCACGGTCGTGCTCTTCGATGCCGATATCATAGCGCACTGATAGAGGCTCATGCTTGGTAAAAATGGCGGTGCCGGAGTATCCTTTTTTCTCGGCGCTGTTCCAAAAAGCGTGGTAACCTTCCGGCGCAAAATCAATTTGCCCGGGTTGCAGTTTGGTTTCCTGCAAACAAAAGAAATCCGCTGCCTGTGCGGCAAAGTAATCGGCAAAGCCCTTGGTCATGGCGGCGCGCAGGCCGTTGACGTTCCAGGAGATAAACTTCATGCGGTAGCTCCTTTCGGTGGTTTGCACTGCCGCTGGGTAGCACTTCACCAATACCTGGCAATGCAGTGCTAAATAGTAGCGTTTGCGGCCAGTTGGCATACGCCTGCCGCAGTTGCTCTGTCGCCTGTTATAGCTATACGCATTCTGCGGCGATGCGAAACCGGGAACAGCTGGCCGATCCCAGTCATATTCGCGCACTACAGCAATGTTTTGAGCAGCGGTATTTTTTTCAGCACCCATGCCAAGGCAAGTGCGGCTAGAAAAACGCACGCTTCCCATACCAAGGCGGCCGCGAACGGGTTCATAATGCTGCTCAGGGGCAGGAACAGGCGGTAGCGGCTTTCGGCAATCAACAGATCTTGCAGCAGATAGATGCCAAATGCGCAGCCTCCCAGGGTTGCCCAGCGACGGCCGCTGCTCTCGCTGCGCTGCGACCGTTTGGCAAAGCCTGCCTTTGCCCACAGCATCGTTACAATGCTGCTCACCACAATAAAGATGGAGGGCTGCGTTCGCTCATCCATGAACCAATACTTGGCTCCGTCCGCCACACGCCCTACTTCCACATACGTGAGCCAGACGGACGCGGCCAGCGAGCCCAGCAGTGCCAACATGCATACCGTACGGCTTGGCGGCGTTGCCATCGCGTGCACGTAATGCCCCGCGAAGAAAAGCCCGATGAAAACCGAGAACATGGGAATGGCGGTATATTCGGGCAAAGCCAGTATCGGTAGGTAATGGGTGAGTAGCGGCCATAGCGCCCCTACGGCAAAGGTCACCAGCAGCAGGTAGCGCACATCCTGTTTTTGCATTGCGCTGGCTAATCTTTGCAGGATGGGCAGCATGACCATCATGCCCAAGTAGAAATACAGGTACCAAAACGAATCCGTGATGCGTCCGCGCCAGATGGACAGCAGAAACTGCGGGATGTCGGCTGCCAACGCCCAAGAAAAGCCTTGATTCATCAGCCGTATCAGGTAATAGAGGTATGAGAACAGCACCAGCGTCAGCAGTACCCGCACAAAGCGCCCCAAGGCGCGTTGGTAGGAATCCCGCTTCGGCAGGAGGCACGCGCCGGATACCATCACAAACAGGGGTACAGCAATTTTGCTTATATAGTACCACGCTATGGATAGCCACCATGTGGCATTGGCCGGCGTGAGCGCTTTGAACACGAGGCTGTTGGTGTGGTTCACGATCACCAGCAATGCAGCCAGAATCCTTAAAAAATCCAAGTAGGCGTGGCGTTTATCGGCCAGTCCTTGATGCACGGCCAATCCTCCTGTCTTTATCTTGTCTTGGCTTGGACATCGGGCGTACCGCCAAAAGCGGCGGTCGTTTGCATCGTTGTTTCCGCTGCGTTTTGGGGGTATGCCGGTGCGGGGCGGTTTGATCCGCTCCGATTTGCTATGCCGTCAGCTCCAACTCGCAGCCGCCCGGCCCCAGCACGCAGCTTTCGTAATAGCCATCTCCGGTCGTGCGCGGGCCGCTCACCACGGTGTAACCATCGGCGGCCAACCGTTGGGTCAGCACATCGACTGCCGCATGGCTGCCCAGCGCAAAGGCGATGTGCACATACCCAATGGGGTAACGGACTACCTCACGCGCCGTCATGTGCGGGCGGCACATCAATTCCAGCCGCGCGCCATCGGCAAAGGTCAGGAAATACGTTTTCAGCCCTGTGTTGGGATTGTGATACCCGGCATTGGACTTCGCGCCAAAATAGCGCACAAAAAAATCCCGGGCGCTTTCCAGATCCTCTACATACATCGCCATGTGATCGATCCGCACAGTATGGGCTCCTTCTCATCTTTTAGTATTGATGATACCTTCTCTGCTTTTTCCTGTCAAGCGGGAGGGGGTACTTCCAGCCCACGGTATCGGTATAAGGAAAACATGACCTGCAGGCGAAGGGTCTGCATGCGTCACAGCACTTAAACCACAGCAACGGATTTGCGGCGTTACCGCACGCACCAATGCCGCAATATCAAAAGGCACGCCGCGCAGTGTTCCTGCGCGGCGTGCATGGGAGTGCTCAGCTGAGCACCAGACGGCAGTAGCTTTTTTTCCCCTTCCGGAGCAACAGGCCATTTTCGCCGATCTGCCCGGCGGTGATCACCTGCTCAATATCGGTGGCCTTTTCTTCGCCCACAAGCACGGCGCCGCTTTGTACCATTTTACGGGCTTCGCCGCGGCTGGAGCACAGGCCACAGGCAGCCAGCAGGGTGGTCAAGCGCGCATCTTCCGCGAGCATGGCAGGGGTCATGGTGTAGGTGGGCACGTTGTCCAGGTTGCCAACACCGCCAAACAGAGCCTTGGATGCCTCCTGCGCCTTGAGGGCTTCCTCCTCACCGTGGATCAGTTTGGTCACTTCGTAGGCAAGTACCTGTTTGGCCTCGTTGATGGCGCTGTCCCTAAGCGCGCCAAGCCTACGCACTTCATCCATAGGCAGGAAGGTGAGCAGCCCCAGGAAACGCTCCACATCCGCATCCTGCACATTGCGCCAGTATTGGTAGAACTCATAGGGCGATGTGCGCGCCGGATCCAGCCACAACGCGCCCTTTTCGGTTTTGCCCATCTTTTTGCCATCGGCCGTCATGATGAGTTTGCACGTGAGCGCGAAGGCCGGTTCCCGCTCCTTGCGGCGGATCAGATCCGCGCCGGATAGAATATTGCTCCATTGATCGTCCCCGCCGATCTGCAGGCGGCAATTGTGGCGCTTGAACAGCTCCAGGAAGTCATAGCTCTGCATCAGCATATAGTTGAACTCCAGGAACGTGAGCCCTACCTCCAGGCGCTTTTTATAGCAGTCCGCAGCCAGCATGTGGTTCACGCTGAACAGCGCGCCGATGTCACGCAGGAAGTCCACATAGTTCAGGTTCAGGAGCCAGTCTGCGTTGTTGACCATAATGGCCTGATCCTCACCGAAGGTAATGAAGCGGCTGAGTTGCTTTTGAATGGCAGCCACATTGGCGGCGATGGTTTCACGGGTCATCATTTTGCGCAGATCGGTCTTGCCACTGGGATCGCCGACCATGGCCGTGCCCCCGCCACACAGCATGACGGGCTTGTGCCCGGCCCGTTGCAGGTGCGCGCTCATCAAAATAGGGATGAAGTGCCCCACATGCAGGCTGTCTGCGGTAGGGTCAATGCCCAGGTAGAAGGTCATGGGTTGCTCCATCGCCTTGTACAGATCCTCCTCGAAGGTTACCTGGGCAATGAAGCCGCGTTCTTTGAGTGTGTCCAGAATGTGCATATCTCTTCTCCTTATTGGTGTAGGCGTTCAGCGAACAGATCGCGCAGGATCGCCATGCCTGTGTGGATTTGGGGCAGCGTGCTGTTGGAAAAATTCAGCCGCAGCGTGTTGTGGTGCCCGCCGTCCGGGTAGAAACTGGTGCCCGGCACAAAAGCCACCCCGCGCTCAACAGCCATGGAAAACGCCTCGCCGGCATGGAACCCCTCCGGCATGGTCACAAAGACGAACAGCCCACCTTCTGGTCGCGTGTAGGCAGTGCCTTCCGGGAAGGTAGCCAGCTCGGCCAACATCGCGTCCAGCTTCTCGCGGTAGGCCGGAACGATTGCCTGAATGTGCGGCGGCAGCAAGCCGCGGCGCAGGAACTGATCCACGATCGCCTGGGCAATGTTGGAAGTGTGCAGGTCGCTGCCTTGTTTGGCGATGGCACACTTGGCAATGATCTCTGCGTTGGCGATCATGTACCCCACGCGCAGGCCGGGGCTGATGATTTTGGAAAAACTGCCCATGTACACCACATGCTCGCTGCGGTCATACTCCTTGATGGGGGGCAGGGGCGTGCCGCTGTAGCGCAGGTCACGGTAAGGATCATCCTCCACAACCAAAAAGCCGTACTTGGCGGCCATCTCGGCAATGGGTTTGCGGCGCTCGGCGGCTAGCGTGCGACCGGTCGGGTTTTGGAAGGTCGGTATCACATAGAGCATCTTCGGTTTGTGCGCGATCACGGCCTCCTCCAGTTTGTCCAGCAGGATGCCGTTTTCATCACTGGCCACCGGCACCAGCTTTTGCTGGTAGATGCGCAGTGTCTGCATATTGCCCAGGAAGGTGGGGCTTTCCACCAGGATGGTATCCCCGGGGTTGGTAAAGGCCTTGCACATCAAGTCGATGCCCTGTGTGCTGCCGGAAAGCGGCAGGAGGTTATCCAGGCCAATCGGGAAGCGGTATGCGCTGCTCAGGTAGGCATGCAGGCTTTCCACAAAGGGCGGATACCCTTCGGTGGCGCCGTATTGGAGGATGCGCTTGCCATCTGCGAGCAGTGCGTCGTGCGCCAACTCAGCGCAGGTTTCATTGGGGAGTGCATCGCTGCTGGGGTTACCGCCCGCAAAGCTGATCATGCCCGGCTTGGCGAGTACTTTGAATATCGCCCTGATCGCACTGCCGCTGATGCCCTCGAACCGATCCGCGTACGTCACGCCACTGGGTAACATAGTAGCCCTCCTTTACTTGCCCTGCAACAAAAAAACAAAAAGCCCGCCCCCACGCAGGTGGGGGAAGGCGAAGGTCGCGGTACCACTTCCCATTGGCAAAGCTTTGCAGCCGTGCCCTCGGCGGGAACCCATGGATTCCCTTGCGCAATATCCGGCGCGCCGGCTGCCGCCTACTAAGCCAAGGCCGTTGGGGGCAGTGCTCCGGGATGTATTCGCCGCATCGCCGCCACCCCCTTGCACCGACCGGGGGCTCTCTGCAGGCGTGAAATGCGGGTACTGGTTCCCATCCAAGCGTTAGGTCATTATAGTCAAAACAATCGCAGCTTGTCAAGGGGCTGTTGCCGGGAAAACGGTAGGCAAGAACGGGCATGCATCGCTATGCTTGCCCGTGCGCACGGGTTGTGCTATGCTGGGACGGACAACCCATCATGCGGGCAATGGCCTGCCGCGGGAGGGCTTACTTGTGACAAAAAGGGTTCACATTGGCAAGGTCTATCTGTATTGCCTGCTGGCAGCCTTGCTGTGCCTGCTGGTGTGCAGCAAATCATCGCCCCTGTATCCCATCAATGACTGGACGGATGCAAACGCCTACCTTTCCAGCGGCAAGGGCATGCTGGCAGGGCGCGTGATGTACCGTGACCTGTATGAGCATAAAGGGCCGCTGCTCTATGCGCTGCACGCACTGGCGTGCCTGATAGACGCCGGCAGCTTTTTGGGCGTGTTCACGCTGGAGGTGCTGGCGGTATCGCTGTACCTGTTGGCAGGCTATGCCCTACTCACTCTGTACGGGGCAGGGCGGACGGCGCTGTACGCACTGCCGCTGCTCGCATTGGCCATGGCTTCGTCCCAGAGCTTTCAAATGGGGGACAGCGCGGAGGAACTATGCATGCCCATGCTTGCCTGGTCGCTGTACAGCCTGCTGCGGTGGTACCGCTTGCAGGCGCCTGCGCGTATGGGAAGCGGATGGCTTTTGGCCAATGGGGCGCTCATGGCCTGTGTGCTGTGGGTCAAGTTTACCATGCTGGGCATGTACCTGCCTTGGCTAGCGATGCTGCTGTGGCATATGGCGCGGCGCGGCGCCTGGCGGGATGTGGTTAGCACGCTGGGTTGGCTGTTGCTCGGCGCGCTGCTGGCCACACTGCCGTGGCTGCTCTATTTTGGGGTGAACGGCGCCATTGGCGATTGGCTCAAGACATACCTGTATGACAATCTGTTTCTGTACCAGGACCAACCGTCTTTGGGGCTGATGGCGCGTGGAAAGGCTATGCTTCAGGCGGGGCTGGCGTGGGTGCTCGGCAATCCGCTCTATACAGTGCCCATGCTGTTTGGACTGTTGTGGTTGACTTGGGGACGGAAAGCCATCACAGACGCGGCGGCTTCGCCGGAGGCCGCCGGGGATGGGAAGGCGGCGGACGCAGGCATCTCCAGATGGGAAATCACGCTGCTGTGGAGTGGCTTTGCCGTACTTGCGCTGGGTGTTTTTATCGGGGGCAAAAGCTATGTGTATTATGGGCTCATCTTGGCAGCCTTCCTGCCCTTTGCAGCGCTGCCAGTTTGCCTGTGGGCAGAAAAACTGCCGCGACTGGGCAAAAGGGCACAACTGGCTGCACTGTGCGGCTGTGCAGTGCTGGCTGCAGGGCTCGGGCTTTGGCTCACGCCCAACCGTGCGGATTTTCTCAAGCCGCGTGCGGATACCATGCAGTATCGCTTTGCAGCCATTGTGAACCAAACCCCGGGCGCAACGCTGCTCAATTATGGATTCATGGACGCGGGCTTTTATACGGCATGCGGCATTGCGCCCAGTGTGAAGTATTTTCATCAAACCAATATGAACCTGCCCGAGATGTATGAGGAGCAGGCGCGCTATATCGCGCAGGGCTTGACGGACTATGTGATAACCCGCGGCAAACAACCGGAGACCATCACCCAGCGCTATACTTTGATCGCGACGGAGGATGCGCCGCCGGATTTCTGGTATCAGAAAGTGTATCTGTACCGGCGAAATGCACAGCCCTGAAACGGCCGCTGCATCCAACGCTGTGTCCAGGCATCCTTTTCAATAGACGCAACAGAGCACCGGCGGGGCATGCCCCGCCGGTGCTCTGTTGCTATGGTATGGGGTCTTTCATCACGCTGCTCAGCGCCCGCCTTTATCGTAAGGGACGCCCTCTGCCTTGGGGGCGCGGCTCTTTTTGCTGGTGAGGATGAGCACGATCATGGTCACGATGTAGGGGAGCATCAGGTAGATGTATTCCGAGCTCTTGATACCCTCAAACTTCGGCAGGAAGGGAATCGAGCCTGCATAGGAACCGATAATCTTGAACAGTGCGAAAAACAGGCTGGCGCCCAGAATGTTCAGCGGTTTCCAGTTACCGAAAATCATCACGGCCAAGGCCAGGAAGCCGTAACCAGCCACGCTGCTCTGGAAGCCGGAACCCGCCGCCACCGTGAAGGCCAGGCCGCCGATCCCGCCCAGGAAACCGGATATGGCCACACCCAGGTAGCGCATCCGGTACACGTTGATCCCAACGCTGTCCGCCGCTTGCGGATGCTCGCCGCAGGCGCGCAGGCGCAAGCCGGTTTTGGTTTTGTACATGAAAACGATCACGGCAATCAGCAGCAGGAAGGCAATGGGGGTGGTGAGGTACAGGCTTTTGAAAAACATGCGGGACAGGAAGTCTGTGCCAGGCTGCATGCCAAGGCTTTCCTGGGAGATGCGGATCCATTTGGGGATCAGGATGGTCGTCTGCGCCTGCCCCTGCGCAGCCCAGGTAACGATCACGGCCAAGGCGGGCGCCATCATGTTCAGCGCAGTACCGCCGATGGTCTGATCCGCCTTCAGGCGGATGGAAGCAAAGGCCAGCAGCATGCTGAAGAGCAGTCCGGCAATCCCTGCAATGAGGATGGCCAGCAGCATGTACAGCTGCGGCGCGTTGGCGCCAAAGCCCATATCGTCCGTATAGCGCAGGAACAGACAGCCGCACAGCGCGCCGATGATCATGATGCCCTCCAGCGCAATGTTGATGATGCCGCTTCGTTCGGAGGACATACCGCCCATGGCGACCAGCAACAGGGGAACCGCAAAAAGGATCGTGGCGCTTAAAATATCGGCAAAAATCATTGTGCATCCTCCTTTTGAGCGGCTTGCGCTGTGGCGGTGGTGTCGGGATCGCTCACCGAGGCTTCGGCTGTGTTCAACGCAGGCACTTCCAGGTTGGCATTGCGCGGTGAACCGCGCAGGATCAGCTTGGCGATCCAGCCCTTCATCAATAGCGCAAAGGCGCTAAGGTAGATGATCGCGGAAATAATGATGTCGATATTTTCCTTGATGAAATGGGGCTGCAGCGCATCGCCGCCCACCTGAATGTAGCTGATGAACAGGGAGCTGAAGATGACGCCCAACGGGTTGCTGCTCGCCAGCAGCGCAACCGGGATGCCGTTAAAGCCCATGCCCAGCAGCACTTTGACCAAGGTGTATTGGCCTGTGCCGCTCAGGTAGTACAGCCCGCCGCCCAAACCGGCCAGTGCACCGGAGATGATCATGGAAAGCACGATGTTGCGCTTGGCGTTGATGCCTGCATACTGGCTTGCGTGGCGGTTGTAGCCGCAGGCCTTGAGCTCATAGCCGAGCACTGTTTTTTGCAGGATGATCCAAATCACGATGGCCACGCCAATAGCAATAAAAATGCCGATGTTGATGTAGTTGCTGTTCATGAGCGTATCCAACCCGCCTTTGGGCAGGATACCCGCGGGGTTGGCATCCATCAGGGGTGCCGTGCGGTCCTTGATGGTGCTTTTGCTCCAATAGTTGGTCAGCATGATGGGCATGTTATTGATGGTGAGGTTGACCGCATACATGGTGATCCAGTTGAACATGATGGAGGTGATGACCTCATTGACGTTGAACAGCGCCTTGCATATGCCGGGAATCGCGCCCAGTAGCGCACCGCCAAGCGCGGCGGCAATCAGGGCAATGTACCAGGGCTGCTGCAGCGCAATGGCAACAGTCAAAGCGCAGAACGCGCCCATCGTGTATTGCCCGGCTGCGCCAATGTTAAACAAACCAGTTTTGAAAGCGAAGGCAACGGCAAGGCCGCACAGCATCAACGGCATCGCCTGGTAGAGCACTTTGGCCATTTTCTCGGTCGTGGCCAAGCCGGTGGTCAGAATTTTCAGGAAACCGCTGAAGGCATGCGCAGGATTGAGCAAGCTCAGCAAGGCCAAGCCCACCAGCAAGCCAACCATGATGGACAGCAGCGAGGCCAGCAGACTGATGAGCCCCTGTGTACCGCGGAGTGATTTTGTCTGTTTGGGTTTCATCATGCATTCACCTCATTCTCCGCTGCGATCTGCTGTTTGCTTGCGCCGGACATATACAGCCCCAGCTCTTGCGCAGTGGCGTACTTTGCATCCACTTCCGCGACGATTTCGCCATCGTGCATGACCAGGATGCGGTCACTCAGGTTCATGACCTCATCCAGTTCCAAGGACACCAGGAGCACTGCGCGCCCGGAATCCCGCGCGGCAATGATCTGCCGGTGGATGTACTCAATAGCGCCAACGTCCAGCCCTCGGGTCGGCTGCACGGCGATCAGCACATCCGGCGAGAGCGCCAACTCTCGCGCGACAATAGCCTTTTGCTGGTTACCACCGCTCATGCTCCGCGCGATGGTGTTGGCGCCTTGACCGCTGCGGATGTCAAACTTCTCGATCAGTTCCTCGGCATGGCGCGTGATCGCGTCAAAGCGCAAGAAGCCGGCATGCTGGTATTGGGGCTCAAAATAGTCCTTCAGCACCAAGTTCTCGCCCAAGGTATAGTCCAGCACCAGGCCGTGCTTGTGTCGATCCTCCGGGATGTGCGAAAGGCCTTTGTTGTTTCTTGTGCGCACGGATGCGCCCGTTACTTCTTCATTGCCGATGAAAATATGTCCCTTGCTGGCGGGCGCAAGGCCGGTGAGCGCGTGTACCAGCTCGGTTTGGCCATTGCCGTCGATGCCGGCGATGCCTACGATCTCGCCCCCGCGAACCGAGAAGTTGATGTTATGCACCTTGTCTTTGGCAGCATTGCGCCCGGCCACGGACAAGTTTTGAACGCGCAGCTTGGCCTCGCCGACGTGCGCCTCTGCTTTTTCGGTCACAAAGCTCACCTTACGGCCGACCATCATCTCCGCCAGATCGTCCATGGTCACATCCGCGACATTGACCGTGCCTACATGCTTGCCTTTGCGCAGGACGGTCACGCGATCCGCCACGGCCATAATTTCGTTGAGCTTGTGGGTGATGAACAGGATGCTCTTGCCTTCCTTGGCGAAGCCCCGCATGCTGTGCATGAGCTCATCGATCTCCTGCGGGGTGAGCACGGCGGTCGGCTCATCAAAAATGAGGATGTCATTATCCCGGAAAAGCATTTTTAAGATCTCGACACGCTGCTGCATCCCTACGCTGATCTCCTCGATCGTCGCGTCCGGGTCTACTGCCAGGCCGTACTGCTGGCACAGCTCAAGCACCTTGGCACGCGCCTCGTGCTTTTGCAGGATGCCGTGCTTGGTTTGCTCGGCACCAAGGATGATGTTATCCAGCACGGTAAACACATCCACCAGCTTGAAATGTTGGTGCACCATACCAATGTGCAGCCTGTTTGCATCGTTTGGGTTGTTGATCTGCACCACTTCGCCGTCCTTGCGGATCTGCCCGGCATCCGGCTGGTACAGGCCAAAGAGGATGCTCATCAACGTGCTTTTGCCGGCGCCGTTTTCGCCCAGCAAAGCGTGGATTTCCCCCTTCTTCAGCTGCAAAGTCACATCGTCATTGGCGATGATGCCCGGGAACTTTTTGGTGATGCCTAACATCTCGATCACGTATTCGCTCATGCGCAGAACCTCATCTCTTGAGTGATTCAGTACTGGGTTAACATATTCACACTGACCTTTGCGCCCGGCGAGCGCAGATATCTTAACCCGGTATCAATTAAAAAAAGCTAAGCTGACGCCTAGCCGTTCCGCAGCGTTCTGGCTTCAGGGCGCCCGCGCACAGTCGCGCCTGCTGCGAGCAGAGCCGGGGCAGGCGTTTGCCGCCCGCCCCGGCTGTTGGGGGTTAGTTCTGGTAGTCCACCGTCACGTTGGTGGTGGCGGGCGCAGCGTCGATCGCATCGTTCACAACGATGGTGCCATCCGCGATCTTGTTGAACACGTCATTGTACTCTTCCACCGTGAAGGTCTTAAAGCGCCAGGAGGTCTCAGCGGTGGGCAGGCCAACCGCGCCATCCTTGATGCCCTGATGCACGTTCACGCCGGCAACGCCTTCCGGCCATACGCCGCCGTTGGTGTCAAGCTGGTTGAGCAGGTTCTGCACGCCGACGGTGAGCTTCTTATAAGCGGAAGTCACGATCAGGTCGGACACATACGCCTGGTCCACGTCCACGCCGATCACCTTGCCATTGCCCTCTTCGGCAGCGGCCAGGCAGCTGTACAGGATGCCGCCGCCGGCAGAGAACACGATCTCGGTGCCTTCGGCATACCAGCTGTCCATCTTGGCCTTGATTTCATCGGTGGGCCAGAAGGCAGCGCTGTACCAGTACTTCATTTCAACGGTGATGCCCAGCTCCTTGGCAGCGGCATCCGCGCCCTGCACAAAGCCGAAACCATAGCGGATCACGGCCGGCACATCGATGCCGCCCAGGTAGCCCAGCTTGGTGTAGCCATCTTTGACGGTGGCATAGCCGGCCAGGAAGCCGCTGACTTCTTCGGTGAACTTGATGTTGGTCACGTTGGCGGGGTAGGTCTCGGGATCCAGGTCAACGCCCAGGAACATCACTTCGGGGTACTTCTCGGCGGCGGTCATGACCGCAGCGTTGAACAGGTAGCCAGGCAGCACGACCACTTTCGCGCCGGCTTCGATGGCGGCGGTGATGGTCTCAACACGCGCGTCGTCGCTGTCTTCCGAGGGTTTGTAGTAAGCGTAATCCGTGTTTTCGACAAGGCCTTTTGCCTGTGCGAAAGCGACGAGGCCTTCCCAGGTGCCCTGGTTGAAGCTCTGATCGTCAATGTTGCCCACGTCCGTCACGAGAGCGTAGCTGATGCCGCTGGCCATCGCGGTTGCGGACAGGCTCAGCACGAGCGCCAGAGCCAAAAGGATGGATACAACCTTCTTCATGCTTGGTCTCCTCCTTGCAATTTTCGGTGCATCGCTGCACAACGAATCTACGCCCTGATTATAGCATGTTGCCACCTAATTGGAAAGGGGCAAGAAAATTCTGCGTGCAAAGAAATTTGCAGTGTGCCAAGGAAACGCTCCGCATCCGTTTTCACATGCAACCGCGCCTGGTGGCATTGCAGGTGATGGAAATGCCGTGGTATAATAGAAGCGCCGCAGGCGTGGCAGTGCCACGGGCAACAGCAGCGCGGCTGTTAGGAAAGGTGATTGGATGCAAGACAACAAAATGCAGGCATTGGAAGCGCTCCGCTCCAAGAAGGGCTACATCATCGACATGGACGGCGTGATTTACCACGGCAATATGCTTTTGCCGGGCGTGACGGAGTTTGTGGATTGGCTCAAACGGGAGGGCAAGGCGTTTTTGTTCCTGACCAACAGCAGCGAGCGCGCGCCTCGGGAACTACAGCAAAAGCTGGCACGGCTTGGCCTTGCTGTGGATGAGAGCCACTTCTACACCAGCGCGTTGGCCACGGCGGCCTTCCTCAAATCCCAGTGCCCGGGCGGCAGCGTATATGTGATCGGCGAGCCTGGGCTGGTTGGCGCGCTGTATGATGCGGGCTTCACCATGAACGAAGTGAACCCAGATTATGTGGTGCTGGGCGATACGCACAGCTATAACTTTGACCGCATCGAGCGCGCGGTGGCCTTGGTGCGCGGCGGGGCGAAGCTGATTGGCACCAACCCGGATCTGACCGGTCCCATCGAAGGCGGCATCGTGCCGGCCACCAAGGCGCTTATGGCGCCCATCGAGCTTTCGACAGGGCGTACAGCCTACTATCTGGGCAAACCCAACCCGCTGATGATGGCGCATGGCCTGCGTCGGCTGGGCGTGGATGAGGACGAAGCTGCGATCATTGGCGACCGGATGGATACGGACATTGTCGCCGGCATGGAAAGCGGCATTGACACCGTGCTGGTGCTCAGCGGTGTGACCAACGAGCATGAGATGCGCAAATTTCCTTACCGGCCCATGTATGTGCTCCGCGGCGTAGGGGATATCGTCCCGGGGTATGACCCCATCCGCCTGGCTGACTGAGGTGTTCGAGCTAGTCTATGCCCGGTTTGCCTGCCATACAGGGAAATTTGGACTTATGGGATGGCTGCCTGTGCGGCCATGCCATGCTGGATGACCTTTTTTGGAGCAATGCAAAGCGCCCCGGAGCATGTTCCGGAGCGCTTGCGCATCAAGTGATGCGGCGGCTGCATCAGTCCGCAATATCCAGTCCCGTCATCTGCTTCCATTTATTGCGGATGGCGCGTTGGTTGGTCATGCCGTAATCGGGATCGTTGGCCTGACACTCCTCCAATGTACGCAGGAAGTGAACGCACAGGTGCCCATCGAAGTTGTTATCCTGGATGGATCCGTTCAGATGAGGCACGTTGTGGGTGGTGGCCAGCGTCCAGGTTCCGTTGGGCAATTTGACATAAACAGGCTTGGGCGTCCAGGTGTTGGTGTTGCCAAAGGCCTTGAACATGATGGCGGTGTCGGTTGCGGTCAAAGGCTCCGAGTCGGCGTGGCGACCGAGGCTGTAGAGCCGCAACGTCCACTGCAGGCTTGTGGCGGGGTCAAAAACGGTGATGTTCTGGCCGGAGCGTATGCTGGGCTTGACCTCCGTGACCCAGTACAGGCATTTGACCGAGCTGGTGCTGGGGCCATCCACCCTGCCGGTATTATCATCGATGGTGGGGGTCTGATCCTGGGAGGTTTCATAGCGCGCGGCGTTACCGCTGTATAGCTTTTCCTGGGTGATCGCGCCAGCCACGCCATCCGCCGTAAGGCGATTCAGGCGTTGAAAGGCCATAACGGCGGTTTGCGTCAGCGCACCGTAGGTGCCATCCGCAGCGCTCACAGGGTAACCCAGATCCATCAACGCGCGCTGTAGCCGTTTCACCGCGTCGCCTGTGGCACCCAGCGAAAGCGATGTGTAGACGGTGCTCCCGCTGTTGCCGGAATCGCCGGTGCTGCCGTTACTGCCGGAATCACTGCCGCTGCTGTTGCTGCCGGAATCGCCGGTGCTGCCGTTTTGGATCGCGCTGGACGAAAACAGTTTGGCGTACGTGCGCGAGCCGACCAATCCATCCACAGAGAGCCCGTTTTTCTTTTGAAAGGCGGATACGGCCGCCATGGTTCCATTACCGTATACGCTATCCAGCGATTTGGTATAGTAGCCCAAGGATTGCAGCTGAGTCTGCACGCTGAGCACATCGCCCCCGGTATAGCCTTTACGCAGGGTGCGCGTGAACCCCGAGCCACCGCCGGATGTGCTGTTCCCATTGGAGCCGGATGTGTTGCCGCTGTTGCTGCCGCTTGCCTGGGCAAAGAGCAGCTCCTGGGTTTTGGTGCCGGCCAGTCCGTCGGCGGTCAGTTTGTTTGCCTTCTGAAACGCGACCACCGCGCGCTGCGTCCCTGCGCCAAAGCGGCCGTCAACGCCATTTGTCGAATACCCCAGCTGCGTGAGCGCGCTCTGCAGCTGGGTCACACGGTCGCCGCTGTCCCCATATTTCAAGGTGTTCGGGTTGGTTGTGGTCACCCCGCCGCTGTTTCCATTCCCGGATGCGGTGGCGTCCGGGGCGGTGTTGCCGGGCGTCGCGGAGTCCGCGTAAATCGCCGTCAGGGTCGCGGTTCCTGCCTTGCCATCCGCTGTCAGGCCTTTGCTGGTCTGGTATGCGATCACAGCATTCTCGGTGCCGCGCCCAAACTTGCCATCCACGCCGCTGGGATCAAAGCCCAAAGACAGCAAGGTTTGTTGCAATTGGAGCACGGCCGATCCCCGCGAGCCGAATTCCAAAGTGCTGTACCGAGTCGCGGCCAGCGCGCTTTGGGTGCACAGCATCATGAACGCTAGCGCAAGCGCCGTAAGCCTGCCTGCGAAGCGCCGGGATGTAAGGTTCATGGGCGATTCCCTCCTACTGTGGACGCGAGCGTCCGCTTTTGGCTGTCCCAGTATAGCAAAACGTGTCCAAAAAGTAAAGTATTTATTACGAAATTATTACATTATTGCAAGTAGCCCCAATCTGACGTTCCCGTAGCCAAAGCCGCTGGGATGGTTTGCCGGCCGACGCACGTTATGCAGATGTGGGATACCAAAACAAAAGGGGTTTTTCAAGTGATAAAGATTCTTCGCGTGATCCTAAGCATCCTCTTGTGCGCAACACTTTTCCCCGTTGCCGCACTGGCGGAGGCATGCTTTTTGATCAATGTGGACACCCTGGATATGCAACGACTGAATGATGGCGACTACGTGCGGCAGTATCTGTCCGGGCAAAGCCAGGGCGTGCGGATCCAGAAGTTCATCAGCGACAGCAGCGAGTTTGCTGCGCGTGTGCGGCTCACCATCACGCAGGCGGAAACCAGCACCATTGTCTATGATAAAAATTACGGTTATGTGAGCGGTGTGTTCGACAGCGGGGATATTTACCTGCCTTTTGTGGACAACAACACCATTCCTTACCTGATCACACTGAATATTGAGGACTGGACCTACGCGCTGCCCTACATGCAGATGCGGGCGCGGCTTTCTCATAACAGCGGCTGCACCTATGGGCTGCGGCTTCGGGACGCCAATCCCTCCCTGCCGGATGGGTGGATCATGGGCACGATGCTGGATTTGGATGCACTGCGCCAGACGGGGGGCACGGTATTGCCGGTTTGCGCCAGCAATCAGTATATCGTCGGGCATGCATCGGTCAGCGTGAGCGGGGATCAGTTGAGCGTTAACGTCAGTTTTCTGCCGGAGGCCAATGTGGAGCTGCACCGCAGCAGCGTGTACCTGTTGCCCCATGTGGCGGAACTGACGGCTCTGGATCCTGGCGAGCTCAGCCTGCCCCGCTATGAACTGGGGCAGAGCATCCAGATTGGCGGGCTGCAAACCGCGTTGCTCTATATGCCGATGACGCTCAGTTTTGATGCCACCGCCATGGGCGAATTCTTTTATGATGCCGGCGGCGCGGACATCAGCCAGCAATGGCAGCTGTGGCAAAATAACCTTGCCATGGCGCAGCCGACCGATGGTGCCATGCTCTGGCCCACAGAGGTTCCAGCCATGGAGGCGCAGCCGGATCCTGGCGCCGGGCAGGAGGGTATCTTGCCGGAAGTGACCCTGCCGGAGGATACGGCGGGCGACCCGTGGCTGACGGATGGCAACGGCGAGCAACCGCTGACGGAATCAAACCAATGGGACATGACAGCACCGCTGGTTTTGCCCTGAAACCCGACATGCTGTGGGTTTTGCATTGAAGCACGAAAGATGGGATGCGCGGTGGAACAAACGCTGCGGGATGCGTTGATGGCGTATGGTATGGATGTGGACGCAACTTTGCTCCGCTACGGCGGCAATGAGGCGCTGCTGCTGCGGCATCTGCTCCGCTTCCCGCAGGAGCAGAGCTTTGCCGCGCTGCAAAAAGCCATGGACGAAGGCGCGCAAGAGGCAGTACAAGCGGCCTGCCATTCCCTGAAAGGGGTGAGCGGCAACCTTGGACTCACACCACTCTATGCCGCAGCCAGCCGCATGATGGCATGCTTGCGTGCCACGGATGCGGCTGGCGCCGGCTTGGCCTGGCGAGATGTCGAAACGGCCTACCGGAGCGCTGTTGCACTGCTGGAGGCAATGCAGGCGCCATTGGGTGCTGTGCTGAGTCAGCCGCGGCCATAATTGCAGAGCGCAGGCCGCGGGGTCGAGCCATCACCGCTACGGGATGCAGACGCTTACCCCCGTACAACCTTTCAAGTTGGACATGCTCCTGAGTGTGAATGCCCGACGCGGGAGGCAGCGTTTACCCAGCCGGTTGGCTGGACGAGCAGGCGCTGCCATGCCAGGCAAAAGCGCAGCCGTTGTTTATCCTTTGAACGCCATTACTGTGGCGTGCTTGAGCGCACATCCCTTCGGAAAGCCCTCCAGCCTTTCCAGACTGGAGGGCTTTCCGCTACGGCGGAGGAGCGCAAACCAACGACCCCATGCACCGCGGTGCATGGGGTCGTTGGTTGTATAGAAGGCATTGTTTTGCGGTACGCTGCGGCGACCATCCTGGCGGCTCTGCATGCGGCATGGCAAGGCGGTGCGGGACACCGGTCACTGCGCTGCCATACGCTCCGCCAAAAAAAGCCCGATTTCTTCCCAGGCAAGGCGGCTTTCCGGCAGGAGATCCATCGCGCCTTGAAAAACGTGGAACATGCCATTGTACACCGTCAGACGACAGTCCACGCCGTGCTGTTTTGCATTGTAGTAGACCATTTCGCTGTCGCTGAGCA